>NZ_BAAJPA010000010.1:0-224363 GCF_057552235.1 Kistimonas ophiarachnellae
CGGCTATGTTGTATCGGGATGATCGCGTCAGACTCCGGGTGGATTAAGACCAGTTCCGCGGCAGGATTCTGATCAATATAACGAGCGAGATATGACTCGTTATCAACATCGTAGTAACTGAACAGTCTGGCAAGTAATGGGTTTACGTGAAACCCGATCAGGTCGGTGATGCTTTTATAAGGCGCATTCAGAATGACTCGCTGTATGTCAGTGGGATACTTGCCGGCCAGGTAAGCGGCACTGCCTGTTCCTATAGAACTACCCACGGTAATGACTTTTAAGTCAGGAAAGTGTGTTTTTGCCATTTGATAGGCGGCTTCAGCGGTTGCAAAAACATCCTTCTCTGAATAAATCTCCCCTTCAGCATCTCCATACCCGGGGTATTCCACAAACAGGCAATGGTAGTTGCCATGAGCCATGGCCCTGACGGAAAAGGCCGCTCCTGCTTGTGCCGTCAAGCCATTTGGCTGAAAAATGATGCATACCCCGTCGGGTTTGCTTGCCCGGGTTCTATTGAGATAAGCAAGATAGTTGTGCTCATTGAGCGTGTGTGAAATGGATTCTAACCGTAACTCTGATAATAGCCGTGAAGTGTGTAACTGATAAGATATAGCGTCCTCTAATGATTTTGAAGCTTTATGTAAAGGGGCAAGTTTTAATTTTATTTTTTCTATGCTTTTTTGGTTTTCTTCATGCAGCTGTTGCTTTTGTTTCTGGTCTGTTGTGTTGGATTCTATCCATGTTGAGCATTTTTCAAATGAAATGAGGTTCATCTCTAATTTTTTTATTCTTTTTTCAAGGCGGGTTCTTTGTTGTTCCAGGGTTTTCGTGTGCTTGTCAATCAATGATTTAATATCTTCTACGGTTGGATTGTCTTCTATAAAGCGTTTTTGCATGGGGAATAGTAAGAGATCCTGAATTGATTTTTGAATAATGAATAATAAAGTAAATGGCAATAGCAGGATTGAAAATGTTGTGAGTATGATGATTTTAATCGCTTTTAACGGTCTGTTTCTGGCTCGGGTGAAATCCAGGGCGAGATGTCTGGTTGTGTTGATAATGACTTTGGTTATGCGTTTGCACCATACAAAGCAACTTGTATGTTTTTTTTGGGGGCTGGTATTAGTGTGAGAGCACTTTGAGCTGCTATCACTTTGATACGTTTTAGTGCTGGACAGTGTATGGTATGTTTCGGCGCTTGAAGTGCTATAGCTTGACACAGCGGAGTCCTTTTTTGACTGTATTTCAGTTAAGCTCACTGGTTGCTTTTCAATGTTAAAATTAATTTTGTGCAAACAGGCCATATTGTTTTTAGATTTTTCTAATTGGTTAAGGTTTCTCACATTTTTTATAATGTTATTTTTGCTGACAATATTGTTAGTTGTTTTTCGGGAGGCTTATGGGATGTTTGGTTGTGAGTTAAGTACGCTTGATGAAGCGTTACAGGTTGAGTGTTTGAATTCGGAAGGCAAACGGATCGCAGTTATAATTATTCAGTCCATTATCTAGTCAATAAGCCAGAATCTTTGGTGGAAAATGGTATAATTCTGCGTAGCCCGGCTACATAACCCCCCTCGAAATACGCTAGAATCCCAATCCCGAATCATGCCTTGATCCGTTAGTATTCACTTTTGGTTACTTGACCGTATGACAAGCTTCACCCGTGAAGACCGGGGCTGGATGGCCCGTGCGTTGCAGCTGGCCCGTAAGGGGCTTTATTCCACGATGCCCAATCCGCGCGTCGGCTGTGTGCTGGTGCGTGATGGTCGGATAGTCGGAGAAGGCTGGCATATCCGGGCTGGTGAAGGGCATGCGGAAGTCAATGCACTGGCCATGGCCGGGCGGGCGGCCCGGGGCGCGACAGCCTATGTCACCCTGGAGCCCTGCAGTCATCAGGGGCGCACACCGCCCTGCGCCCAGGCGTTGATTGATGCCGGTGTCACTCACGTGATTGCTGCCATGCGTGATCCTAATCCTCGGGTGGATGGCGGTGGTTTCCAGTTGCTGGAGCAGGCGGGAATCACAACGGCAGCCGGTCTGCTGGAAGAAGAAGCGAAAGCGCTTAATCCCGGGTTTATCGCAAGGATGGTCAGTCAGCGGCCGCTGGTGCGTTGCAAACTGGCCATGAGTCTGGACGGGCGAACCGCCATGGCGTCCGGCGAATCCCAGTGGATCACGGGGCCCGATGCCCGCAGTGATGTGCAGCAGTGGCGGGCCCGTTCCTGTGCGATTGTCACCGGTGTCGGTTCTATCCTGCAGGATGATTCTTCCCTGACTGTCAGACCGGCCGAGCTACGTATCGATGAGCCTGATCTGGCCGCCGAAAAACAGCCCTTGCGGGTCATACTGGATTCTTCCCTGCGCATTCCACTGACGGCAAAGATTCTGCATCAGCCGGGTAAAACGCTGGTGGTTACCGCTGATCCTGACCGGGAAAAACAGAATGCGCTACAGTCTGAGGGCGTGGAAGTGGTAGAATTGCCCGCCCCGGAGGGTCGGGTCGATTTGACGGCGCTGATGACCCTGCTGGGACAGCGCGAATGCAACGAGGTGCTGGTGGAAACCGGTGCCACCCTGGCAGGCAGTTTTTTACAGGCCGGCTTGCTCGATGAGCTGCTGGTGTACATGGCGCCTGTGCTGATGGGCAGTGCCGCACGCCCGCTGTTTGACCTGCCGCTGGGCAATATGAGTGACAGAATTCCGCTGACCATGACGGATGTGCGCCGAATCGGCCAGGATCTGCGCCTGACAGCCGTACCGGGTGAACCCCGGTGGTGACAGGGCGCCGCGAAATGCATGGCGAACTAACGCGATTGAAGTGACAGGGTAACGATGTTTACGGGAATCATTCAGGCAGTGGGCCAGGTGCGTCGGTTTGAGCGCCGCGGCGGTGATGTTCGTCTGGAAGTGGCTACCGGCAAGCTGGATCTGGCTGATGTTCAGCTGGGGGATAGCATTGCCACAAACGGCGTCTGCCTGACCGCCGTAGTGTTACCCGGCGATGGGTTCGTGGCGGATGTGTCGCTGGAAACCCTGGAGCGAAGCGCACTGAAGACGCTGGGTCCCGGTTCGTCGGTCAACCTGGAAAAGGCGATGATGCCAACCTCCCGCCTGGGCGGCCATATTGTCAGCGGACATGTGGATGGCGTGGGCACTGTCCGGATGATTGAGCAGTCGGCCCGCTCCTGGCGTTACCGTGTGGAAGCACCCGCAGCGATTGCTCACTATATTGCTGAAAAAGGTTCCATCACGGTTGACGGTGTGAGCCTGACCGTCAATGCGGTGGATGGTTCATGGTTTGACCTGAATATCGTGCCCCATACCGCTCAGGAAACCACGATCCGTAACTGGCAGCCGGGTACGCTGGTCAATCTTGAAGTTGATATTATTGCCCGTTACCTGGAGCGGTTGCTGCAGGGGCGGCAAACGCTGGCAGATGCCCAAGGGCTCGCCGGTGGGCAGGAAGGTAAGGCTGGACATCTGACCGAAGCCTTCCTGGCAGAACACGGTTTTATGCGCTGAGGTTTTTCTGCTGTTCTCCGGGGGGCTCCTGAGGGAGCGGGAGAGTGGCCGGGGCCGAGGCCTGCAATCAACCCAGTCGGGAAAGAAGCATGCAATTGAATACCGTAGAAGAACTCATCGAGGATATCCGTCAGGGGAAAATGGTCATCCTGATGGATGATGAGGACCGGGAGAATGAAGGTGACCTGATCGTGGCCGCAGAGAAGGTCACGCCGGAAATCATCAATTTCATGGCCAGGGAAGCCCGCGGGCTGATTTGCATGACCCTGACCGGTGAGCGGTGCGATTACCTGAAGCTGAACCAGATGGTCAGCGATAACCGGGAGGCCCAGGGGACGGCCTTCACGGTGTCCATTGAGGCGGCCAGTGGCGTGACCACCGGTATTTCCGCCCAGGACCGTGCCCATACGATTCGTGTAGCCATTGATGGCAATTCACGACCGGAAGATATTGTGCAGCCCGGGCATATTTTCCCGCTGCGCGCCATGACCGGCGGCGTATTGAGCCGTGCCGGCCATACCGAGGCCGGATGTGACCTGGCCCGCCTGGCAGGCTTGCTGCCATCGGCGGCGATTATTGAAATCATGAAAGAAGACGGTACCATGGCCCGCCGCCCGGACCTGGAGTTGTTTGCTGAAAAGCACAACCTGAAGATCGGTACCATTGCAGACCTGATCCATTACCGGATCATGCATGAAAAGACCATTGAGCGTCGGATCGAACAGCCGCTGAAAACCGTTTACGGTGATTTCCGCATGACGGTTTACGATGACAGCATTACCGGCCGGACCCACCTGGCGTTGACCATGGGGCATCCGGCCAAGGACCGGCCGACACTGGTTCGGGTTCACCAGGCGGAGACCTTCCGGGATCTGCTGGGTGCGCGCAAGGAAGACAGCAACAGCTGGCCGCTGCCGGCTGCCCTGGCGCGGGTCGCCAAAGAAGGCGAAGGCGTCGTGGTGCTGCTGGATGCGGACGAATACGCACTGTTGGGCGAGAGCCTGGAGCAGTTCATGGAACCGGTGCGCAAGGCGAACCGTAATCCGGGTGGCGCCTACCTGACCGTGGGAACAGGCTCCCAGATCCTCCGTGATCAGGGCGTCGGGCAGATGACACTGCTGAGTTCCCCGATGAAGTTCGGTGCGCTGTCCGGCTTTGATCTGGAGATCGTCGAATATCTCCCGTGTGAGTAAGAACAAATGACTGTCCCTGGTGTCAGAGACAGTAGAACAACATGGTTACGTTACGGTGACCCGCGATCCTGTTCGCGGGTTGTGCTTGTCAGCATTTAAGGAGTCATTCATGTCCGGAATCAAGACCCTGGAAGGGACACTGACCAGTAACGACGGCAAATACGCCCTCGTGGTCACCCGCTGGAACGCCTACGTGGTCGAAAGCCTGCTTGACGGTGCGATTGATGCACTGAAGCGCCACGGGGTTCCGGAAGCGAATATCACCGTGATTCGCTGCCCCGGCGCTTTCGAGCTGCCGCTGGTGGTGAAGAAGGTGGCGAAGCAGGGACAGTTTGATGCGGTGGTGGCACTGGGCGCGGTCATCCGCGGCGGTACCCCGCATTTTGATTTTGTAGCCGGTGAGTGCGTGAAGGGAATGGCCAATGTCATGCTGGAGCATGAAGTGCCGGTCTCCTTCGGCGTACTGACTGTCGATACCATTGAACAGGCGATTGAACGGGCCGGTACCAAGATGGGTAACAAGGGCGAGGAAGCCGCCATGGCCGCGTTCGAGATGGTCAGCCTGTTGAAGCATCTGGAGTTGTAATTTGAGCGATCAACCCAAGGCCGGCAAGGGCCGTCCGCAGTTGCGCCGCAAGGCGCGGGAAATGGCCCTGCAGGCGTTGTACCAGTGGCAGATGGCCGGTGAGTCCGTCACTGAGATTGAAGTCCAGTTCCGCGCGAACAATGATATGTCCAAGGTGGACGAAGGGTATTTCCGCGAGCTGCTGCAGGGTATTGCCCGCAGCGCCAGCCAGATTGATACCTCCATCGCACCGCTGCTGGACCGTTCCCTGGAACAGCTGGACCCCGTGGAGCGTGCCGCGCTGCGTATCGGCTGCTATGAGCTGATGGAACGTCACGATGTGCCTTACCGGGTAGTCATCAACGAAGGGATTGAACTGGCCAAGCGTTTTGGTGGTCAGGATTCCCACAAGTACATCAACGGGATCCTGGACAAGCTGGCGCCGCGCCTGCGTGCAGCCGAAGTGAAGGAATTCCGTAACCGCAACGCACGCTGATCCGGGCAGGATGCCATGAACGAGTTTGACCTGATCGCCCGCTACTTCAACCAGCCCGCGTTGACCGGCCAGCCCGGTTGCGAAGGTGGTGTGGTCGTGGGCATTGGTGATGACTGCGCCGTGGTGTCTGTGCCGGACGGGTCACAGCTGGTGCAAAGCATTGACACCCTCGTTGAGGGTGTCCACTTCCCTGCCGGTATTGATCCGGTTCTGCTGGGCTGGCGGGCGCTGGCTGTCAGTGTCAGTGACCTGGCTGCCATGGGCGCCAGGCCCCACAGTTTCTTCCTCGCGCTGACATTACCCAAGGCAGATACTGTCTGGCTGGAAGGTTTCTGTCAGGGTATGGCTGATCTTGCCAAGCGTTGTGGCATTCCGCTGATTGGTGGTGATACGACGCGTGGGCCACTTGCAGTCTCCCTCCATGTTCAAGGCATTGTATCCGCTGGTGGCGCGCTGCAGCGCAATGGCGCCCAACCCGGTGATACGATCTTTGTCAGTGGCACGCTGGGTGATGCGGGCGGTGCTTTGCCTCTGGTTCTGCAAGGTGCAGGTATCAGCGATGGCAAAAATGTCAGTGAGTCGGCATTGCTTGAGCGTTATTACCGACCGCAACCCCGTTTGGCATTGGGACAATGGCTGGCTGCGCAGGGTGCTACAGCGGCGATTGATATATCGGATGGCCTGTTGGGCGATCTTGGCCATATTCTTCGCGCCAGCGGATTCGGGGCTGCCTTGAGTTCGGACGCCTTACCCTTGTCTGAAGCCTTGTGTGCGGTTTATCCGCAAGAGCAGGCACATTCACTGGCGCTGACTGCCGGTGACGATTATGAGCTTTGTTTTACTGCACCGGCTGCTACGATTGCAGAATATCAAGCGCCTGTACCGATTGTGGCCATAGGCGTCATCGAGGAACAACCCGGCATTCGTCTTGATGGTCAGCTTATTGACCCGGCGGAGGGAGGGTTCCGGCATTTTTCCTGATAATCACTGTCCTGCCAATAACTGAGCGAATGGAGTAATTCCCCCTTTGTCTATTCCCATAAGGCTGTCCAATCCTGTTCACTTCCTGGCGTTTGGTCTGGGCTCCGGTCTGGCGCCAAAAGCACCCGGTACCTTCGGCACGCTGGCAGCGATTCCCCTGTACCTGTTGTTATCCCAGTTGTCTTTGCCAATGTATGCGCTGGTGCTGTTGCTGGCCTCGCTGCTGGGTATCTGGCTATGCGGTAAAACGGCGAAAGACCTGGGGGTTCATGATCACCCCGGTATTGTCTGGGATGAATTCTGCGGGTACTGGCTGACGATGCTGGCGGCGCCGTCGGGCTGGTTCTGGATTATCCTGGGATTTGGTCTGTTCAGGCTGTTTGATATCTGGAAACCCTGGCCCATTTCCCTGGCTGACAGACGTATCCCCGGTGGTATGGGAATTATGGTGGATGACCTGGTTGCCGGGATATATGCTTTCATAGTGATGCAGGCAATTGTTTTCGTGATAGCTTGATAGGACAGACTATTCTTTATCCTTATAGAAACGGACGATTAAAATCCGTGAAATAGTCGTACCGGGCAAGAGGATTGCACATTGCTAATAACAATAAGGTCGTTGATTGCGGTAATGGGTTTGGCTGGCGTTTTGTTTTCCGCCAGTGTTCAAGCGGTAATGATTCAGGTGGTTGGCCTCTTTCCCGGTGCCGCGGTCGTCATCATTGAGGGGCGGCAGATGATGCTGAAAGTGGGTAATACCGGTCCCGGAGGCGTCAAATTGTTGTCTGTTGATGGTACGCGCGCCATTCTGGAAGTGGGTGGCCAGGCACGTGAATTCCCTTTATCTCGCCAGGCCAGTAATGGCTATAAAGAATCCAGTAAAAAATCGATCAAAATTTTCCGGGATAACGATGGCCATTATTATGTGAAAGCGCTGGTGAATGGGCGTTTGGCCGATATGGTGGTCGATACCGGGGCAACGGCGGTAGGGATGAGTTCAAAGCATGCCAATGCGCTGGGTGTTGAATACAAGAATGGTGAACCCATCAATATTTCTACCGCCAGTGGTCAGGTTCGTGGTTTTCTGGTGCAACTCAAATCGGTCAGTATTGACGGCCTGACAGTGCGCAATGTTGATGCGGCCATCCATGAAGGGAATTTCCCCAGTATTATCCTGCTGGGCATGAGCTTTCTGCGTAAGGTGAAAATGCGTGATGAAGGCGATGTGCTTTATCTTGAGGCAAAGTTCTGACCTTATTCCCGTCAATGGATGCTCTGCTGTATCGCTGAATATTTAGCCGGTTAGGCTATCCTTTCTCGCCTGCGTTTTATCCTGCTGTTACAATGCGTTTCCGCACGAGAAGTTGAGGAACGTGGAGTGTCTGTCGTTTTTATTGCGTCATCCAGGTTGCCCACCCCTTTCGGCACGTTCAGCATGCATGGCTTTGAAGATCGTGCTACGGGGAAAGAGCATTTGGCGTTGACGATGGGGGAATTCAATACCGGTGAGCCTGTCCTGGCCCGTGTGCACTCAGAGTGCCTGACGGGAGATGCGCTGTTCAGTATGCGTTGCGACTGTGGCGCACAGCTTCAGGCGGCGCTTAAGTCTATTGCAGAACAAGGGCAGGGCGTGTTGCTGTATTTGCGGCAGGAAGGTCGTGGTATTGGGTTGTTGAATAAAGTGCGGGCTTACCATCTTCAGGATGCCGGTGCGGATACTGTGGAAGCCAATGAGCAACTCGGTTTTGCGCCTGATCTGCGCACCTATGATATGTGCAGCCCCATGCTCAATCACCTGGGTATCAATAAGCTGCGATTGATGACCAATAACCCACGTAAAGTGGAAGCGCTGCGGCAGCAGGATATTGATGTTGTTGAGCGTGTGCCGTTGCAGACGGGACAGAATCCCCATAACGAACGTTATCTGTCGACAAAAGTCTGGAAGCTGGGCCATCTGTATAATAACGCCTGATAGGGTTTTTTGACTGATGTTTCTATCAAGGGTGCCAGGCTTTGTTACACCCTTGATAGAGTTGTTCTGATGTTATTCATTAGCGTGTCTGTCAGCGCAGGTTACTTAATCTGCCATTCTCTCGCTGTTAGTCAGAGTGTCTCTCTGGTTGTTTCATACTGATAAATTACATGACAAATTAATTATTCTGATGAATAACTGTGTGTCAATCAGCCGGAATATTATATGGAATTGCGCTTGAGAGGAGATGGGACATTCTCCAATATGCCATCAGGCATTGTGTCATCTCTGGTGAACGACTTTGAAGAAAAAATATTGGTATCCAGCCCAGAGGCCGGGCTCAAATCGTCAGACCAAACTGTAAGTCAGCATTCTCTGAGTGATCGCAGTATTACACTGGGGCCCGAGTCATCGGATACAATACTTCGGCTGTCTGATATTAATATTGATATTGCACCTGCACTGTCTGATTCTGATGGGTCTGTTGATGCTGAACGGCCTCAAGAGGTATGGCTTCCCTTATCAGGGCAATACGAAATGGGTGGCTATGATAAATTGTTACCGACTGATCTGATAGATGTTCCTGTTAGTCAGAAGATAATGAAAATTATCAGGAACGCATATAAAGAAGAGCTTGCGTATGCTAATTCAGGCGCTCAGGAGCAATTGTTTCCGGGGTTGTCGACCAGGTACAAAATAAAAGCCTGTTTTTACGGGAGCAAGCACGCCTGCTACAAAAATTTAAAATATGCTTTTATTTTTGGGTTGGCTGGATTTTGTCTGTCTTGTCTGGCATGGGGGGGGAAATTGTATGTTTATAAAGGTAGCGATCAAAGTATTGAGGCATTTTTTGATACAGTGCTTTATGCGTTGACACTTCTGGTCACTCTAACAGGTTTCCTGGGCAGTATGGGGTGGTGCTGCAGAGCTTACTGCCGAACCGGGTATATTGGAAATGAGAAAGCCTGGCTGGAACGGTTTCATCATGAGGTAATGCCACATCGGCACCCTTGGCTGATGAAGTTATTGGATGGAGACCCTTATGCGCTTATTTATACCGGTGGGCAGGATGGGGAAATGGGTAAAATTCTTGATGCGGTATATCGTGTGAGAAATAAACTGTCGCAATATGGGGCAGCCGTTGCGTTCGCAAGAGAAGTCGAGAAACCCGTTAAAGAAATAGAGCACTATTTTCAGGGTTTGCCGAACCTGCTTGCAGGTTATATTCGACTCGCCAAGGAGCGTCATTCCGCAAATATTCAGCATAGTACGGAACCAGAGCTGGAGGAGATTCTGACCACCAGGCGTTCTCGTGCAATAAGGATGCTTGGACGACCTGCGAATGTAGCGGGAGTCATTGAGGTTTAGGTCCTGGTTACGCCATCCATAGCTCAAGGTCCGGATGCCCGACCCTCTGTATAATCATGCCTGATCCGTTATTGTGACCGCTGTTTCTATCAAGGAGGTCAGGCTTTCTTACACTTTTGACAGGATTGATCTTGGATTTTTCATTAGTATGCCTGTCAGTATTGGTTATTTGCCTGCCTCTCTTTTAATGTTGGTCAGACTGTCACCTTGGTTGCTTCGTATCGGTAAATTACATGTCAGATTCATTTTTTGATGAATAAATGATTGTCGATCTGCCGGAGTATTTTTATGGAGATGCGAGTAACAGGAGGTGAGATGCCATCAGGCACTGTGTTATCACTAGAGAAAGAGTTTGAAGAAACAACATTTGTATTCAGCTCAGAGGCTGGGCTCAAATCGTCAGACCGAACTGTAAGTCAGCATTCTCTGAGCGATCGCAGTATTACACTGGATCCCGAGTCATCGGATACAACACTTGGGCTGTCTGATATTGATCTTTCACCTGCACTGTCTGATTCTGATGATTCTTTTGGTATTGAACAGCTTCAGGCAACTTCGTTCCCCTTAAAAGAACAATCCGATGTCAGTGAATATGACAAGTTGTTACCAACTGACTTGAGAGATCTTTCTGTCAGCAATGAAAAAATGAAAATTATCAGAAATGCAGTCATAAATGAGATCGCGTATGCTAATTCTGACGATCAGGATCAATCGTTTCCAGGTTTATCGATCAGGCATAGGGTAAAAGCCCGTTTTTATGGATCAGCAAATGTCTGTCTCCAAATGTTGGAAGCAGCTTTTAAATATGGACTGTGTGGGCTTTGCATCTCTTTTGTGTTAGTGGAATTCATGAGATGGAGCCATCATCGAAGCCATTATTCTAGTGTTCAGGAGAAGAATCAGTCTTTTCAAGCAGATTACGCTTACCAGGTATTAGAAAGCAACGTGACCGCACATGAAAGTAATGATCAGGGGGGCGATTTTAACAAAGCGTATGACCTGCTGCTTTTTTCGGTAACATGCTTTTTTTTTCTAGGGGCAATGGGGGCTACATTGCGTCAAAGCTGGCGTATCTATGCTCAAACGGGATATGTTGGTAGTGAAGAGGCGTGGCTGAAACGGTTTCATCATGAGGTGATGCCGCATCGACATCCCTGGTTGATGAGGTTATTGGACGATTCAGATCCTTGTGCGCTTATCTATACAGGAAAGGGGGATGAAGAGCTCAGCAAAGTGCTTGATGCTCTACAGGGGGTAATGAATAAACTATCGCAATATGGTGCGGCCTTTAAATTCTCAAAAGAGGTCGGAAAACCCTTTGCAGAAATAGAACAATACTTCCAGCAGTTGCCGGAATTGCTTGCAGGCTATAGTCAGTGTGCCTTGGAACGCTATTCTCCGGTGCTTCGGTATGGTAGAGATCAGGAACCGACAATAGAAATGGAGTTAGATGCGGATCTGAACCTGGACCCAGACCCGGAGGATATGCCAGCCACAAGACGTATGCGTCATATCAGGCGGCAACAACAATCATTGTGGTCGGTTCATACTGTATAGCGTCAGCAGCGATCATTGTTGCCACGTGCTGATTTGCTGGCAGATACCGGCGCTGTCAAGCAGGCATTCCGCCAGTTGGGATTCCCGCGACTGGTGCCGGATAAACCGGTCAGGGAGTCCCAGCTTTAACAGGCGCGCCTGATTGCCTGTTGGCCTGTTGTTATCCAGATAGTCTTCAACGCCTGAACCGGCGCCTCCCGTTATGACGCCATCCTCAATCGTCACTAACCGTGAATGGTTGTCGGCCACCCTGTCGATCAGCGCATGATCCAGTGGTTTGGCAAAGCGCATATCCACCACGGTAGCGTTCAGGTCTTCAGCGGCTTTCATGGCCTCATGATGCAACGTGCCAAATACCAGTAGCGCTATATCTTTACCGTGTCGTGTAATGTGTCCCTTGCCGAGAGGTAAAGGGTCGCTGTTTTGTTCCGGTGAAAGTCCGGTACCACTGCCCCTGGGATAGCGTACTGCGGCAGGTCCGGCGTGCTGATAGGCTGTGTTTAACAGCTGCCAGAGTTCCTGTTCGCTACTGGGGGTTGTGATGACCATATTGGGAATGCAGCGCAGGTAAGCGATATCAAAGGCGCCATGGTGGGTCGGGCCGTCTTCACCGACCAGGCCTGCACGGTCGATGGCAAACAGGACATCCAGGTTTTGCAGGGCCACATCGTGGATCAGCTGGTCATAGCCGCGCTGCAGAAACGTGGAATAAATGGCCAATACCGGTTTCATGCCTTCACAGGCGAGACCCGCGGCAAACGTGACGGCATGCTGTTCTGCAATGGCGACATCGAAGTAGCGGTCTGGAAACTGCTGTGAAAAACGCACCAGGTCAGAGCCTTCACGCATCGCCGGGGTAATGCCATAGAGGCGCGGATCCCGGGCTGCGGTATGACATAGCCACTGACCAAAAATGTTGGCGTAAGTCGGCTTTTTGGGTTTTGGCTCTGTCTTTGCCGGCATGATCCTGGTCAGCGCATGGTAGCCAACAGGATCCTCTTCGGCGGCGGGATACCCTTTGCCTTTACGGGTGACAATATGGAGCAGTCGTGGACCGGATTGCGTCTTTAACGATGACAGCGTTTCAATCAGTAGCTCAAGATTGTGACCCTCGATCGGACCGGTATAGGCAAAGCCCTGGTCTTCGAACAGGACGGGCGACGAAGGCTCAGGATTCCGGGCTGTGCGTGAAACCTCAATCCCGCGCAGATAACGGGCCAGCATGCCAACACTGGGGGAAATCGACATGTCATTGTCGTTCAGTATGACCAGGATGTTGGCGTTGACGCAGGCGGCATGGTTCAGCGCCTCAAAGGCCTGGCCTGCGGTCATGGCGCCATCGCCAATGACGGCGATAGCCTGTCGTTGACGATCCTTCGCAGCCAGTGCTATGGCCATGCCCAGCGCCGCGCTGACCGACGTGCTTGAATGACCGGTGCCAAAACAGTCATAGGCACTTTCTGAACGGTCAGGAAATCCACAGAGACCATCACGCTGGCGCAGGGTGGCCATCAGCTCACGCCGTTCGGTCAAAATTTTGTGTGGGTAACACTGGTGGCCTACATCCCAGACCAACCGGTCATCCGGTGTATTAAAAACGTAATGCAGGGCAATGGTTAATTCCACCACGCCCAGGCCGGCACCCAGGTGGCCCCCAGTCTGCCCAATGGTATACAGAAGGAAGTGACGCAATTCCTTAGCCAGTACCGGCAGTTGCTGTTGAGATAAACGACGCAGGTCTTTTGGTAGATTCACTGTGTCCAGCAACGGCGTGGAGGGTCTTTCCAGGGGGATCGTGCGGGTCATTTCAGTGGTTTCGGCTCACGATATATTCAGCCAGCATGCGCAGCGGTTCTGCATGTTCATTCAGGCCCTTCAGCGTTTGCAGGGCTTCATTTTGCAGCTGGGCAGCTTTTTCCCGGGCTGCATCAAGACCAAGCAGCGATACATAGGTGTTTTTGCCATGGGAAATATCGGCGCCTTGTTGTTTGCCGAGGGTGGCAGTGCTGGCCGTCACATCAAGAATGTCATCCTGTACCTGAAATGCCAGTCCAATTGCCCGTGCATAACGTTTCAGTGATGCGATGGTGTCCGGCTCTTTCACGCCGGCAGACAGTGCGCCCAAAGTGACACTGGCTTCAATCAGTGCGCCGGTTTTGTGACGATGCAGGGTTTCCAGCTCAGGGAGTGTGAGGGTGTTTCCCGTGCCTTGCATATCTAATGACTGGCCTGCCGCCATACCATGGTTCCCCGCAGCCCGGGCCAGGACCGCTACCTGCTGGAGTCGGCAGGCACCCTGAAATTCATCGCTCCCGGTCAGTTCAGGATTTGCCAGCACTTCAAAGGCCAGTGATTGCAGGGCGTCCCCCGCCAGAATCGCAGTCGCTTCATCGAAGGCCTTGTGGCAGGTGGGCTGGCCGCGGCGCAGGTCGTCATCATCCATGGCAGGCAGATCATCATGGACCAGTGAATAGGCGTGGATCAGTTCAACAGCGCAGGCGCCGGATAATGCCTGTTGCGCAGGGCCGCCCAGTGCTTCGCAGGTGGCGCGTACCAGCATCGGGCGAATCCGTTTACCGCCATTGAAGACACAGTACTTCATGGCTTCATGCAGGCGTGCCTCGGCAGGCTGGTAACGGGCAAAGACCTGCTCAAGGCCTGCGTCCGCCCATTGGCGGCAGGTCTGCATGTACTGCTTGATGTCCATTACTCGTCAACATCACTCTCGAAAGGGCGGGATTCCAGCTGGCCGTTTTTTTCTACCAGAATACGCACTTTCTGTTCGGCGTCATCCAGGGCTTTCTGGCATTCACGGGTCAGGCCGATGCCTTTTTCAAATGCCGCCAGGGATTGTTCCAGCGTCAGGTCGCCGGACTCCATTTTTTCGACCAGGGTTTCCAGTTCCGAGAGGGATTGTTCGAAAGCAAAGCCCGCTTTCTTGCTTGGCATCAGGGCGACCTTTTGGGGCAGGAATAATTGCATCGAACACTAACCCAGTGCGTGATACGGGTCAATGTTGGCGCATGCCTGTCATCCGGGGGCGGATGTCATGAGGCAGGACATTTGTTAGTGAAAATGAACAATTAACAGCCTGTAAACGGGATTTCCGACAGCAATGGGGAACACGGGGCGTCACTGATGGACAAACAGATAAAGGGTGAAGGCCCGCGTTCAATCAGTGAGGTGTTTTCAGTGCCAATATCAACAGACCCGTCAGCCAGGGGGAAGCCAGCCGACCCGGCGGTCAGGCCCGTATCAACCCGATCCGGAGGCAAGGCGCAGTGGACGCTCAAGCGCCTCGTCAAGACGGTGGCCGCGGCATCGGCTTTCGGTTTCATGATGACAGGCTATGCCGCTGGTTTCCCCCTGGCCGGGGGGGCTGCCCTCATGCTCACGGGCGTGGCATTGGCAAGGCCTGTCCGGTCCGGTTCGGTAGCCGCGTCGACCGTGGGGGAGCGGGATTACTATATGCTGACCAAACCGCGCTATCCGAGGGAAAAATGCCTGCAAGTGACCACTACCTATTTACCGGACAAGCCTGAGGGCCGCATGGTCGGTTGTAACGGTGACCGGGCGCAGCGATGGCGCCTGGATGACGGGCGGCTGCAGAGTCAGATCGGCAAGTGTATTGATATTACGGCTCAATACAAATATCTGAACGTGTCACAGATTATGGGGAAGGAGCTGAGAAACCTTCAGAGAACAATAATTTACGAAGTGAATGTCATCGATTGTAATGACGTGAAGGACAGTCAGTGGCGATTTCACGAAGGCATGATCACGCAGCATGGAGTCAGCCTGGTAACCTGTGCAGATCTGATTTGTCTGAAATTAATCATCCCTGATAATAAACCGCAGATACCAGGCGATGCCGCTGAAAAAGCTGAGTGGATCCAATACTTTGATTCAGATGCTTCTATCAAAGCAGTCAAGCAGCAGAATGACCGAATAATCCAGTATCCACTTCCCCTGAACGCATCGGATGTTGCACTGGAAGAAATGCGAAACAGGATATACCGATTTATCCAACCCTATATCAAGGCTAATCCGCCGCAGATAAACGATTTTCAGTTGACGGTACCGGCGTATGCAGCGCCGGTGGTCAGGCAGGTGCTCTTCAATCTCTCTTTCCGGTATGGGCTCTCGCCTTATAACGCTCAGAATCAGCAGCTGGCGCCCAAAAAAATAAAAATGACAGGCTTGTACGCAGCGCCGGGAGCGGTTATTACAGTGAATGTGGTTGAGGTGAAAAAAAACGACATTTCTTGCTTCAGGCAATACGACCAGCGCTATACATGGCTTGAACTGGAGATAAACCTGCATAGCCATCACCTGGTAAAGGATGCTGCTTACCTGAAGCCCGATAACGTCTACCTGCGTCCGCCAGATATTGCCTACAGGGAAATTTTACCGTTTGGCGAATCCCGTCACCGTAGTCCTTATGGTGGCTCGATAGCCCTGATTTCTACGTTGCACCGCGATTGTGAAATCGCTGTAACAATCAGCGGCGCCATCGAAGCGCCCGCTTTTCGCGCCGGTAAGCATCTGCCCCAAAGCTGGGCGTGGCGCAGAAGGCAACCCGCGCCCTGGGCTTTGATTGAGGGGGTGAGGAGTATTACCCTCCTGCCACGTGAAAAGGCCTTTTCATTGGAAAACCCCCTGGGATTGAGCCGGATGATGGACGAGATCATCAATCGCTGTGAAATGTTGTGGGGGTTTGATCGCAATCGCACCCAGTGGCAGGGCGCCAACGGGAAATTGCACAACTACTACCCCTATTTTTTCGGGGATGGCAAACAGGTCTTTATTGAAGATGTCCGGAGCGACAAGTTTCTCGCCTTTGCGGGAGGTGATGCCTACCGTATTATTTTGGCGCGAGGCCTGTTGCCGGATGATCTGAACAGCGTTTACGACAACGCATGGGTGATTAAGGTTCTGGCCCATGAACTGGGGCATCAGAAACAATTCAAGATGGGTTCGCTCTGGGTTAATGCGTTAGATGGTCAGGCGTCGGCTGAGATGACGGGGTATGTCGTTGCAAACAGGATGCTGCGCATTAACAGTGCGGGCGCAAAGGCTCTGCACAAACGCTGTCTTGGGACTGGCGAGAAGGCGAGGGCATGGTTGCAGCAAAACAAAGGCGCGTCCTATACCCCTGATTCCCGGGAATACGAAGCAAAAATGCATTTTTTCCTTCAGTTGATTGATGCATTTCCGGACATGGGGGAAAACATTTTCATCACGTTGAATAGATTTTATCTTGGTGATCTCCCCGCCAATAATGCCGCAATAAGGTGGTGGACGAAAGAAGCTAAAATTGACCTTTTCTTTGAAAGGCTCTGCACGATAACGCGCCATAATCTGATTGCGCACTTCAATACCTGGGGGATTGAGATCAGTAACGCTACCCGCCAGAAAGTGACTTCCTTCCCGCCGCCGCCAGGGGACATCTCAAACCAGTTCGGGTGTGAATTTATTCATCGTCGGCACTGGCAAGCGACGGATGACGGGGGGATGAACCCTGTGACCGTGCTGGCGATGATACCGATTGTGTTTATGGCAGGGTTTGCCGCCGTACCCGTGTGGTCCTGCTTCGTCCGGCTCATGGCGCGTTTGTGCAGACCCAAAGTACTACGGGGAGGCATGAAAAAGACCGTATAAACGTCGGTGTTATTGTGTCCGGGCAGCCACTTTCTGGCAGGTGCTTAGCTGTCCGCACTCGGGGGCAATGACCCGGTCGATGACAGCCTGCTTCAAAAAAAGAAACAAGCGTTAAAGCTTTGATAACCCTTGGCGATAACCACAGTCTCGGTGTGCAGTCCGGTCAATTCCGGTGGTTGTGGATTGCTATAGTCAAGGTGTCAGGTAACGGATTTATCTGGCGGTTATGAATGCTTGTAATGACAGGATGTTGCATTTATGAAGAAGTCGATCAGGTATGTCGCCAGAGTGGCGCGACATGATAGTAACCTGTTTCCCGCAATACTTTTCTGGTTATTGATTTTCTCCTGCTTTGCTTTTCGACCGGCGCATGCCGAGCTGGTGCCATTGGCGGACAGTGAACTGATGCATACCCACGGCGAGCGCGGTTCGACCGGCTTGGTGCCCCTGGATGACAGCGCCCTGTCGGCCATTTCGGCGCAGGGTTTTGATCAGCCGGAGCCTCAGTTTGAAGAGAACCGTCAGCAGGACCAGGGACTGGCCGTGTTAGGGCAGGTTCTGCAAACGTCAATGCCACTGCTGAATTTCATCGAGGCGGATACCCGTATTTCCGGTGTTCAGTACAAGGACGGCGTGAGCCCGGTAGAAATCCTGGTCAATGAAGGTGCTGTGCGTTTCAACCTGCCGGATTATGTGGAATCCATTGCCATGGATAATATCCGGGTACTGGGTAGCACCGGTGGGTCGTTCGGTTCCCTGTTGATCCAGGGAATGAGCCTTTCCGGCAGTTCGATTACGATCCGCACGAACCCCTGAACGAAAAAAATCCCCGTACCAGCCGGCACGGGGATTCTGCAGGTTTGCAAACGAAACGAACGATCAGGCGTTTTGAGCCGCGCCCAGGGGCTGTTCTGAAACGGCTTCAGACTCCAGCTTGCGAGTGGTTTCCGGTACATCATTCCAGACATCCGGATCCATGGTCTTATCCAGGAACGGGAACTTCTTCCGGTCAAATGTCGGTGTCAGGCCAGCATCCACCTGGTCGTCAAAGTCCTTGAGTACCTTGAAGACCTGACCTGCCAGCAGCAGGATGACGGACAGGTTGATCAGTGCCATGACGCCCATGGCCAGATCGGCAAAGGACCATACTACGGGCAGTTCGCCAATCGCTCCCCAGATAACCATAGCCAGAAACAGTGCCCGGTAGCCCATCAAAACGGCCTTGCTGTCTTTGATGAAGCGCAGGTTGGATTCACCGTAGTAGTAGTTAGCGATCAATGAAGTGAACGCGAACAACAGGATGGCCAAAGCAATGAAGTGGTTACCGATGCCGCCAATTTCGTTGGACAGCGCTGCCTGAGTCAGGGCAATACCGGTCAACTCATTACCACTGTTCAGCTGGCCGGATACCAGGATGATGGCCGCAGTCGCAGAACAGATCACGATGGTGTCTACGAACACGCCCAGCATACCCATGATGCCCTGGGTGGCAGGGTGGTGCGGAGTCGGTGTTGCGGTTGCTGCGGCGTTCGGACCACTACCCATACCGGCTTCGTTAGAGAACAGGCCACGCTTGATACCCTGTTCCATGGCGGTCTTCATCAGGTAAGCGACACCACCACCGGCAGCACTTTCAATACCAAAGGCGCTCTTGAAGATCAGAGACAGTACCGCAGGCATTTCGGTGATGTTCAGCAGCATGACAACCACGGCCAGTGCCAGGTACATCAACGCCATGAAGGGCACAACCATCTCCGCGAAGCGGGCGATGGAACGGATGCCGCCAAATACGATCAGTGCGGAAATAATGGCCAGAACGATACCGACAGCCAGTGGCGGAATCTCATAAACGACCATGGCAGCAGCAATAGAGTTGGACTGGACGCTGTTAAAGGCAAAACCAAACGCCACGATCAGGGAACAGGAGAAAATGATACCCAGCCAGCGTTGTCCCAGGGCTTTCTGAATGTAGTAAGCCGGGCCACCACGGTAGGTGCCATCGTGGTTGTTGGATTTGTAGAGCTGCGCCAGCGTGTTTTCCACGAAGCTGGTGGACATACCCAGCAGGGCAATCATCCACATCCAGAACACGGCGCCGGGACCACCCATGAAAATGGCAACAGCAACACCTGCCAGGTTACCGGTGCCGACACGGGCAGCCAGACTGGTGCAGAAAGCCTGGAAAGAAGAAATGTGATGGTGCTCGTCCTTGGCCCGGCTGCCCATCATGGTTTTGATGGCGAAGCCAAAGCGGCGGATCTGCACAAAGCGACTCCGAAACGTAAAATACAGACCAGCCCCAAGCAGAAGACCGACGAGAAGCTTGCCCCAAATTACGCCATTCAAAACGGCAATCAAGTTACTCATATAACGGCTCTTGTGGTTGTTTAAGGTGTTTATAATCGTTCGGAAGTCGATAGTACCGCTCAAGCGGATTGAGGAAATTGCCGTGATACCGTATTGCCCTTAGTGATTATACTTATGTGCCTTGTTGGTTTTATAAGGGTGGGAACCCGGTAATGTAGAGGATTACCGGGTTAAGCCGTTTTTACCGTATTGGGGCGACGGGCAAAAAAAAATTCTGTTAGTGGTACGAAATCGTCATATTTACCAGATGAAGGCGCTGTTATCAGAGCTTTTCCATGTCACTGAATTCTTGCATCATCGGATCATCATCGTCGTTATTGGGTTCCTGATCACAGGAATTGTTTTCCGGCACGGGCCAGACATCCTGATCCATGGCTTTATCCAGCTCCGGAAACTGTTTGCGGTTAAAGACCGGTTTTTCGATCCCGTTGTTATATTGCTGTTCAAAATCTTTCAACAAGGCGAAGGCGGTGCCAGATAACAGCACAATCACTACCAGATTGATCAGCGCCATGACACCCATGGTCAGATCCGCCAGTGACCAGACAACAGGCAGGCTGCTGAAAGACCCCCAGAACACCATCATAATCACAATGCAGCGGTACCAGAGAATCAAACGCCGGTTGTCCCTGATATGACGAAGGCTGGATTCACCGTAATACGTGTTGGCGACAATGGACGTGAAGCCAAACAACATGGTGATAAAGGCGATAAACGGCTTACCCCACTCGCCGACGGCGCTGCTGAGGGCATTTTGTGTCAGGGCAATACCTGTGACGCCATCGGCATTGAGGTATTCGCCAGAGAGCAGCACTAGCATAGCCGTGGCCGTGCAGATCAAAATGGTATCGGTGAAGACGCTGAACATGGAGATCAGTCCCTGGGTCGCAGGGTGATTGGGTGACGGCGCCGTAACCGCATTAATGTTAGGGCTGCTGCCCATACCGGCTTCATTGGAAAACAGGCCGCGACGGATGCCCTGCAGCATCGCCTGGGACACCATATACCCCATACCGCCGGCTGCTGCCGTCTGTAAACCAAACGCGCTTTGAATCACCAGCCGGAAGACATCAATCAGGCGATCGTGGTAAAGGAACATCACCATGCCTGCCGTGAGAACATATATGGTGGCCATGAACGGAACCGTTTGTTCGGCGAAACGGGCAATCCCCCTAAGTCCCCGGAAAATGATCAGTGCGGTCATCAGTGTGAGCAACAGTCCAACGAACATTTCCGGAAATGCAAAGGCATGAGAGAGTGCGGAGGCTACGGAGTTGGAATGTACTGCATTGAAGGACAGCCCGAAGGACAGCACCATGCACACGGAAAAGACAACTGCCAGGGGGCGACAGCCCAGCGCTTTTTCAATATAGAAGGCCGGGCCGCCCCGGAAAGTGCCGTCATAGTTGTTGGATTTGTACACCTGGGCCAGCGTGTTTTCCACGAAACTGGTGGCCATGCCTAAAATCGCGGTCACCCACATCCAGAACACGGCCCCGGGCCCGCCCAGGTGAATGGCGATGGCCACGCCAGCGATGTTGCTGGTGCCTACATGGGAGGCAAGGCTGGTACACAGGGCCTGGAAGGATGAGATATTGCTCTGATTTCCGGTGCGTTTACTATGCAGAAGCAAACGAAGAGTCAGGGGAAAGTGCCGGACCTGAATCAGTCCGCTGCGCAGGGAAAAATAGACGCCCGCGCCAAGTAGTAAATAGACAAGCCAATAACCCCATAGTATGGCGTTGAAGTTGTTGATCAATACTGTCATGGTACCTCCTTGCCGGAGCTGGGCTTTGTTGGCGCCGGGCCGGGTAAAACCAGAAAATCCTCATGTACTTAGACCTTTTTGCAAACGATGTGTTCAGGAATTGAGGATGTGACGAGGCAAAAATATGGCAATCAGTCTAGCAGAGGCTGGTTTTTTCGCGTTTTTTTAGGGGAGTATGGAATAAATTTTGCCGTTATAATCACGTCATATCATAAATACAGCATTTTCAGATCCGCTTCTGACGTTTGACTGTAGAGGGGGCACGAGGTCAGTGCAGGACAGAATTTACCGCGTCTATATCAGTTCCACGGCCAGGCCGGTCTCGCCAGAGCATACTGCCATCCTGCATGGCGTACTGGCCTCTCACTGCATGCCCGTTTGTCCGGCATTATGGGATCTGCGCGAGGGTAATGAATCACGCATTGACGATGGCGATAACTGGGGACGCAGAAAAGCCCTGATCAACAGTTGTGATTATCTGCTCTTTGCCGGTAATGCCTGTTATGGGGAACGTTCGGCAACAGGCGTCAGCATTCAGCATCAGGAACTTACCTATGCCCTGATGCGTGACAAACCGGTGTTTTGTGCGCTTCTGGACGAAGATGTCATCTCGCAATCTGGCGTGTCAGCGGAAGAATCAGGACGAGTGCGTGCGTTGCGTGCTTTGTTGAAGCGCCATCACTCGGTGAATTGGCATCATATTGATGCGCTGCCGGAAACCATCGCTGCAGGTTTTCCTGCATTTGTGGCGGATCACCCGGCGCCGGGCTGGTCGAAGACTCAGCCGCGAATCACCGTTGAAACGCCGGCGCCCGGGAAAACACGCAATAGCATAACCATACAGCCAGTTTGTCATGCGACTGCCACGGCGGAGCCTGATGATGCCACTAACAGGGACTTTGACTGGTTGCAGGAATACCAGGAATTCAGTATCCAGTGTCATGTCTATATACATGGCAATTGCCACCTGGTCTCACAGAACGTGTCACTCAGCTGGGCTGATGTGTATGAAGCATTTCGTTGCTCGTTGACGCCATCGTGCAATGAAGACCGTATTCAACAGTCACTGTTTGCCATGTTGGAAGCGCGTTTTTGCCAGCAGGTACTGGGGCAATACCCCCAGGCGCATGCGGCGGATGCTTTCCGTTTTTCTGAAACAGCAATGCGGATGATTCGCCTGAAGCTGCGTCGTCATGGATTGGTGCGCAAAGATACGAAGGCGTCATGCCGTAAAAACAGTGTCTGGTGCCTGACCGGGGCAGGAAAAGCTGCCGGTCACTGGATTGGGCGAACGCTTGTCGAATAAACGGAGTCAGGCATCCCGCAGTAAAAAATCCTTCCCCCATTGCTTCGGGTCAAGGAACTGAAAGGGTGGGTCAGCGTTAAAATGTAACGTCTTTGTCTGCTATCCCCGTCCTACCCCATGTCCTTCCCCCGGAGTTGTCCATGATAAGTTTCCTCGTTTCCCTGGTCGCCCTTGTGGTCGGGTACCTGATTTATGGTGCCCTGGTTGAAAAATGGTTTGGTGTGGATCCCAATCGTCCGACACCGGCAGTGACCCAGACCGATGGTGTCGACTATGTGCCCCTGCCCTGGTACAAAATTTTCCTGATCCAGTTTCTGAATATTGCCGGTCTTGGACCGATCTTCGGCGCCATCCTCGGTGCGCTCTATGGTCCCTCTGCATTTTTATGGATTGTGTTCGGCTGCATTTTTGGCGGTGCTGTACATGATTACTTTTCCGGCATGCTCTCCATCCGGCATGAAGGAAAGAGTATTCCCGAGATTGTCGGCATTTACCTGGGCGATAAAACCCGGCAGGTGATGCGGTTGTTTTCCATTGTCCTGCTGTTGCTGGTGGGTACGGTTTTCATGGTCGGCCCGGCTGGTCTTCTGAGTAATCTGGGTTTTGAGGGCATTTTTGCGAATAAGACCTTCTGGTTAGCCGTGATTCTGGCGTACTACTTTATCGCCACAGTGGTACCTGTGGATAAGCTCATTGCGCGGATTTACCCCCTGTTTGGTGCGGCGTTGCTGATCATGGCCGTTGGTATTGGCGGTGCCCTGGTGTTTGGCAACTGGGAAATTCCGGAAGTGGGTACACCCTCTGCCCATCCTGGTGGTCTGCCCCTGTGGCCGATGCTGTTTATCACCATTGCCTGTGGTGCGATCAGCGGTTTCCATGCCACACAGTCGCCACTGATGGCCCGTTGTGTGAAAAATGAATCCTATGGTCGCCCGGTGTTTTTCGGGGCAATGATTGCGGAAGGTGTTGTTGCGCTGGTCTGGGCAGCGGCTGCCATGACGTTTTTCCCGAACGGCATTCCCGGCCTGAACGAGGTGCTGGCCAAAGGCGGCCCCGGCCTTGTGGTCAATGAAGTCTCTGTCGGCCTGATGGGCGGCTTCGGCGGGATGCTGGCGGTGCTGGGCGTGATTGCCTGTCCGGTAACCTCGGGTGATACTGCGTTCCGGAGTGTCCGCCTGATTTTTGCAGATATCTTTAACCTGTCCCAGACAAATATCCGTAATCGTTTATTGGTTGCTATCCCGGTATTTGTTACCGGCTATCTGTTAACACTGGTCGACTTTACCATTATCTGGCGTTACTTCGCGTTTTCAAATCAAGCGCTGGCAACCATTGTGTTGTGGACATCCGCCGTTTACATGGTGCGTAACGGGCGTAGTCACTGGTTTGTGAGTTTGCCGGCAACGTTTATGACAGCCGTTTGTGTAACGTATATCGTTATGGCGCCTGAAGGTTTGGCAATGGAGGCAAATGTTGCTTATCCAGTCGGTATTGTGGCGGCCATAGGCGCTTTTGTTTTCTTTGCTTGCGCAAGTCGTGTAAGGAAAGTAAACGATAACTGTGTTGTTGGTTAAGCATTAAATAAATACACACGTTTGATTTGTATGCTGCATTATTCCCGCTCTTCCTGAGCGGGATTTTATTCGTTGTAGTTGCTTGTGTATCGCTGTAAGTAAAAACCGAGATGGGTTAGTATGTTCTTGAGGGAAAAGACAAATAAACAGGGATTTTAATAGAGCATAAGCGGGAGAGGCAGTCATGCGACCAATCGACCTGCAACAGGTGATCAGCGATATGCGCAGCCAGCTTGCGCCGGTAGTGATGTGCCAGGCGGGCTATGTTTTTGTCAATCTTGAGAAGTTACCCGCCCACGAAGCGCTGCAGGCGCAAATTCATGATCGCGTCGAATCCGGCGTCATCCGTCCGTTAACCCACCTTCATGATGACGATGTCGCGGTATTTTATGCCGCTGAACGTCCGGTACCGCCTGAACGACGGCGGCGTCAGCAGCAACAGGCCATGTTTCAGTTAAACACCCTGTGAGGCATGGTGAAACACACCCGCAAGCCCGGTTAATAGCCGGGCTTTTTTATAGGTGAAAGCCTGTAGTTGTCGTCTGCGTAAGGGTAGGTGAAACCGGCAATAATGCTCAGAAAATCATCATAAAAAGAAGGGCAATCTGCAGGGTATTTATGCCATTTGTCGTATAAAAGCCGAGCAAAGTCTGACATAGATCAGTATAAGCACGGGTTAAATCCTTATTATGACCCCCGTTTTTTCCAACACAACCACAACTCCCCGACTGGACTGCACTCTATGGGCAAATTCAAGTTTCCTTCAGCCTACACGGTGCTAATGGCGATCATTGTATTCGTCGCGGCACTGACTTATATCGTCCCCGCCGGTCAATATGACCGTGTCATGAACCCTGAGCTGGGCAAGGAAGTACCAGTATCCGGCACCTACCACCTGGTTGATGCAAACCCGCAGGGTTTCTCCGACGTGGTCATGGCGCCTATCGCCGGTTTCTTTGATCCTGCAAGCTACGAAGCGGGCGCCATCGACGTGGCCCTGTTCGTACTGATCATTGGTGGCTTCCTGGGTATAGTCACCAAGACCGGTGCTATCGACGCCGGTATCGCCAAGGTGACTTCCGCGCTGGAAGGCAAGGAAATGTGGATGATTCCTGCCCTGATGCTGCTGTTCGCAGCCGGTGGTACCGTTTACGGTATGGCTGAGGAGACACTGCCTTTCTACATGCTGCTGATTCCGGTCATCATCGCGGCGGGTTATGACTCCGTCACCGGTGTTGCCGTGGTTCTGCTGGGCGCCGGTATCGGTGTACTGGGTTCCACCATCAACCCCTTCGCGACCGTTATCGCGTCCAACGCGGCTGACGTACCGTTCACTGACGGTATGGGCATGCGTATCGCCATCCTGGTCATCGGCTTCATCATCACTGCCGGCTTCCTGATGCGTTACGCTGAGAAAGTCCGCAAGGATCCTTCCCTGTCCCTGGTTGCGGACATGAAGGAATCCAACGAAGAATACTTCCTGAAGAACCGTGAAGAAGGTATCGAGCTGACCGGCGCACGCAAGCTGATCCTGGTACTGTTCGCGGCCAGCTTCGGTGTGATGATCTGGGGTGTGTCTTCTGCCGGCTGGTGGATGGCTGAAATGTCCGCCCTGTTCCTGGTGAGCGCTATCCTGATCGGTCTGATCGGCCGCCTGAGCGAAGAAGAGCTGACCGGCACCTTCGTTGACGGTGCACGTGACCTGCTGGGTGTTGCCTTCGTTATCGGTATTGCCCGCGGTATCGTGGTGGTCATGAACGCCGGTAACATCACCGACACCATCCTGTTCTGGTCTGAGAACGCGGTGTCCGGTCTGTCCGAAGTCATCTTCATCAACGCCATGTACTGGATCCAGGTCGTACTGTCCTTCTTCATTCCGTCTACCTCTGGTCTGGCGGTACTGAGCATGCCGATCATGGCGCCGCTGGCTGACTTCGCTAACGTGAGCCGTGACCTGGTTATCACTGCCTACCAGTCTGCATCTGGTGTCGTTAACCTGCTGACCCCGACTTCCGGTGTGGTCATGGGTGGTCTGGCCATCGGTCGTGTGTCCTACGCCAAGTGGTTCAAGTTCGTACTGCCGCTGGCGGGTATCCTGACTGTCATGATCATGATCATGCTGAGTGTTGGCGCCATCATGGCCGCGTAAGCACTCGATACCTCTCGCGAAGTATCCAGAGACAGGTCCGTAAGGGCCTGTCTTTTTTTGTGTCTGCTGAACTCACCCGGCTGGATAATCCAGTCATCAGGATGAATAAATTTTGAGCAGTTTTTTTCAGTCCTGAATAACAATGGCGCCCGGACGTCAGCTAAGAAGAAATGCACATGGTTATCCACAGGGATTGTGAATGACTTCAACCATCTGTTCATACATGGCATCCGGAAATAGAAGACAGTGAACATATAGTGTTGCACTAAAGTACAAATATCGGCTTAATTGATTATTGGTACGTTGGTTCTGTTAATAAAAATAAAAAGAGGCCTCACAATGACTGCTGAGTCCAACGCCGCCGTCAAGACCGCCTTTACCGGGGAGTGGGAAGGAACCGCGGGCAATGACGACAAAACGCTGGATCACCTCTACGCCAAGATGTACGGCTACGGTGGTGACGACACCCTGACCGCTACCGGCGGCGGTGTGCTTATCCATGGTGGCGAAGGCCACGACACTCTGACTGCACACGGCATTGAAACCATCATCTACGGTGAAGGTGGTAATGATGTGATCCGTGGTTATGCTGCCGATACACAGCTGGGCGGTGGTGCCGGTGATGATGTGGTTGAAGGACATGGCCTGCGGGCAAGCGTGTCCGGCGGCGACGGGAATGACACCCTGCTGGCGACCGGCCTGCACGCGGTGGTGGATGGCGGCGACGGGGACGATGTGATCGAAACCGCGGCGGGTGTGGCCAGGATTACTGACTTTGCCGGTCACAATACCATTCAGGCCTTTGGGGGCGCCAACCGGATTGATACCGGCGACGGCAATGATGACGTTACCGCAGTGGCAGGCGCGAACAGCATCGCCGCCGGTGGCGGTAATAATACGATCAATGCCGTTGGCGGTGCGAATGTTATCCAGGTTGCGGACGGTGATAACACCATCGTGGCCGGTGGTCTTGCGAATACGGTATTGGCGGGTCATGGTGATAACAGCGTCACGGCATTGGGTGGTGGCAATGTTGTGTTTGCCGGGCATGGGAATAATGCTGTCCAGGTTGCCGGTGGCGTAAATAGCGTCATGGTCGGAGACGGGGATAACCAGGTGCTCGCGACCGGTGGCGTCAATATAGTACTGGCCGGGAACGGTGATAACGATATTGCTGCTCTCGGTGGTGCTAATTTCCTTGCAGCCGGTAGCGGCAATGATCACATCATGGCCGGTGGACTGGCGAACATCGTGCTTGCCGGTGATGGACATAACGCTGTAGAAGCCCTGGGTGGCGCCAATTTCATCCAGAGTGGCACCGGTGATGATTTCATCGTTGCGGGTGGCGGCGCCAATGCAGTCGTAGCCGGTGATGGTAATAACACGGTGTTCGGACTGGGTGTCGCCAACCTGGTGTGGACGGGGAATGGCGCGGATGATATTGCCGTTGGCGGCCAGGTTAACCTGGTGAATGCCGGTGCTGGGGATAACACGCTGGTCGCGGCAGGCGAGGGCAATGTCTTCATCGCTGCGGACGGCAATGATGTCGCGCTGCTCGGTGGTGTCGCCAATATTGCGATAACCGGTGGTGGTAACAACATCATCACGGCGGTCGGTGAAGCCAATATTCTGCAGGCAGCCAATGGCAATGATGTGATGGTGTCAGGCGGTGTTGCCAATATCCAGCTGGCGGGTAGCGGTGATAATGCATTGGCTGCGTTTGGCGCCGGTAATCTTCAATTCAGTGGTTCAGGCAATGACACCCAGATCGCTATGGGTGTTGCCAATATCCAGCTGGCAGGAGATGGGGATAACTCTCTGCTGGCGCTGGGAGAGGGTAATGTTCAGCTGACCGGTACCGGGAATGACTTCACAGTGGCCGGTGGTGTGGCCAACATTGTTTCTACCGCATCAGGCAGTGACACAGTGATTGCGGCAGGTGTCGCCAATGTGGTGCTTTCCGGTGGTGACAATGACACAGTTGTGGCAGCCGGTGAAACCAATATTGTCCTGACCGGTTATGGCGATGACAGTGTCGTCTCTGCCGGTGTAAATAACCTGTTGCTGACAGAAGCGGGCGCCGACATGGCGCTGGTGGCTGGTCAGAACAATGTTGCATTCACGGGCAGTGGCAATGATGTGATTGCTGCAATGGGGCAAAACAACGCCATTGCCAGCGGATCGGGCGCCGATATTGTCGTAGCGATAGGCCAGAACAACCTGGTGGCCACCGATAACGATATTCAGATTTATGCCGAGGATCTGCCGCAGCAGGGTGTCTATCAGTTTGGGCTGGATTCCGTCATTGGGCTGGATACCTTCACTGACAGCGACAATGGGTTTGCACAGCGACTGTTAGATAACCTTGGCTTGGGTGTGACGGCTGAAGCCGAAGTTGCATTAAGCGGGCAGCTCAGCATGCTGTTTCCGGAGCTGGAACTATCCAGTCCGACGGTGCCTGACTGGCAGTCACCGGAATTGAACCTTCCACAGTATGATTATGCGATTCCGGCCTTGCCTGAACTCAAAGGCACGCCCGTGGAATATCAGTACGGTGAACTGGTTGCCTATGGTTTGCCGGAGATTCAGTTACCTGAACTCAGCTCCCCGGAATTAAGCCTTTCCGGTATTACCTTACCGTCGTTTGTTCTCCCCAAATTGTCCGATGCGTCCGTGACGCTTGAAGACTGGCAGATAGATGCCAGCTACAACCTGTCGTTTGGTCTGGATCAGACAGGTGACAATGGCGGTATTGGTAATTCCGTGCTGGGACTTTTGGGCGGTGACCTGGCGTTTACCAATTTCCTCGGCGATGTACTGGCGGAAGTGATTGGTGGCAGTTTTGATCTAAACGCTAATGGCACGGTAACGGTTAACGAAGCGGGTATCAGTGATCAACATCAGGTAAGTGCGGATCTTCTGGTCTATAACGCATCGGCGGATTACCAGATATTCAAAACATCGGTTGCCGAAGATAATGCACAGCCTGCAGCGGTGGCGGCTAGCCGCACTGCAGAGATTGCGTTGCCAACGGTGAATCTGCCTGCTTTTCATATTCCGGCATTCTCTATCAACAGTTTCGATATCAGTGGTTTCAGTGCGGGCCTGTCTGATGTGCTCAGTGGCCGGGAATTCTATGGCTATGCCGTGCCTGAATTTACGTTGCCTGAGCTGGCGATTCCAGGCTTTGATGTTGCCGATTATGCGGATGTTCAGGCACCGGTCCTTGAAGCACAAAGCTTTGGTTTGCCTGCATTCACCGTACCGGTTGTGGGCGGCATCAATGTGGCAGAGCGCCTGCCTGATCTGGATTACTCGCTCGATTTCCTGCAGGACAGTGGCGATATCGCCTTCCTGGCCGGACAGAATAACCTGGCCTTCACCGGCGCAGGCGATGACCTGGCCATAGCGCTGGGTCAAAACAACCTGGTGCAGTCGGGAGAAGGTGACGATGTCGCCTTGTTGCTTGGCCAGAACAATATCTGGCACGCCCAGGCCGGTAACGATCTCGGTTTTGCTGCCGGTGATTTGAACCTGCTGCAGGGCGGTGATGGCAACAATGTCATGATCGCGCTGGGTAATACGAATAATCTGTCGTCTGGAAACGGTGAAGATGCCGCCATCGCCATTGGCAATACCAATACGCTGGTAACGGGTAATGGTTCTGATGTCTTACTGGCACTGGGGAATCAAAACCGACTGGACGCCGGTGATAACGGTGACAACACGCTCCTGGCCGTAGGCGTCAACAACAGCCTGTCATCCGGTAATGGCAATGACATCCTGGCCGGTCTTGGTGCGGAAAACCGATTTGCTGCCGGTGCGGGCGATGACCTGCTGGTAGCCGTTGGTGGAGCCAACACCCTGCTGGGCGATGAAGCAGAGTCCAGCACTTCAGGCGGCGGACATGACGTGATGATTGCGGTAGGCGCAGTTAATACCGTCAATGCCCATTATGGGAATGACGGCGTTTATGCTGCTGGCTTAGGCAATACCATCAATGCGGGCAGTGGCAATGATATCGTTGCGGCTGCCGGTGTCGCCAATATCTTTGACCTGGGTGAGGGTGAGGATATTGGTATTGCCCTCGGTGTGGGAAATGACGTTTCCGGTCAGGCGGGTAATGACTTCCTGGTCAATATCGGCATGGGCGCCTCCGTCTCCGGTGACGCGGGCAATGACCTGATTTTCGATATCGGGATGACGGGTTTCTCCAGCGGTGGAGCTGGCGACGATATTCTGATGGGATTGGGTTGGGGCAGTCTGGATCTGTTATCCACTGCAGGCCTTGGTACGGACCTGTTCCTGTTGGCGGAAGGTCTGAACACTGTCGTTCAGGACGGTGGCGCGGATTCTCTCAATGACCTGACCAATCTGGTCAATCTGACCAGTACCCTCAGTACTGAAGGTGGCACTGGCAACGACCTGTTTATCGCGGGCTTTGGTTCAACGACAGCCGCCGGTGGTGAAGGCAATGACAGCTATGTCTACTACCTGAACAGCGGCAACTATGCGATTACGGAAACCGGTGGTCAGGATACGCTTGAGTTCCGCAGCCATGACCTGTTCGATTTCCAGCTGGATACCTCAAACCTGTTCCTGTCATCACTGGGTGAGGCGGGTTACCAGCTGGATGTGGTTGTTGATAACCAGTCATGGGCATCGGTGTCACTCAGCGGCTGGGAGAGCGATGACAGGATTCAACTGACAGACAGTGACAGCACACTGAACCTGAGTTTTGACGAACTTCAGCAGTATTGGCAGGATCAGGATACCGTGGAGTCGTTTGAAGCCTATGACTTTGATCTGGCTGCTGTCCTGGAAAGCGGGGTGCAGGAGGCGCTGGCGACACTGGATGGCTATAACGCTGATCCACTGGCGGCAGACCTGTTGTCCACACTGCAGAGTGACGGTTTGGCTGGCGTATCTTCCAGTCTGTATGCTGCCTTCGATGAATCCAGGGATCAGATCGAAGCGGCCACCATGGTAGCCTGATGCCAGATATGGTGTACTGATAGAGTCAATGAAGGCCCCTTTATGGGGCCGGTTAACTTCCTGAATAACGATAAAAACATCGGAAGGGACAGCAATGAGCAAGCAGATGTTTTGCGACGGTGTAGAGAACATTGCGGTGATCAGTGGCAACGTCAGGGTAGAGCTGTTTGGTTTTACTGCCGGCGCCACTGATGGGAAGCTTGATCACAACCGGGAAAAGACCGGCACACTGGTCATGAGTCCGGAAGGCTTTCTCCGTTGTTGCCAAGCCTTTGAGAATCTGAAGCAGGAAATGCTGGAACGCGGGCTGTTAAAACCCGCTTCGGCGCCTGCCAACGACAAATCCCCGACATCTCCCAATTTTGCTGAGGCTGAAGCCTGATCGGCACGCTGGAGGTTTTCCTTGAGCAGTGGAAATCAGTCTCTGTCGTCAGCACTTGAATGCCTGGCGATTGTCGCCCGTTATCATCATCTCCGTCATTCACCGGAATCCCTCCGGTTGATGGTCGAGGGTGAATCACGCCTGGATTCGGCAGCCCTGGCAGGCATTGCTGAACGTGTAGGTTTAACGGCCCGGTGTGAATCACTCTCCATGACGGATCTGCTTAAGCAGGGCGAATCTTTCCCCGTGATTGCCATGTTGAATAATGGCAATAGCGTGGTTGTCAGCGGTGTACGGCAGAAAGCACAGGGTGAGTTGGTGCTGCTGGTGCTGGATCCTTTGGCGGATCAGAAAAGCCATCTTATGGAAATTTCTGAAGAAGCATTTGCCAAAGCATGGACCGGAGAAGTTCTGCAGTTACAGCCGAAACTGCAGACATCAGCTGATCATAAAGCGTTTGGTGTGCGCTGGCTGTTTGAGCAGATAGCTGCACCGCGTGGTGTCTTAACGCATATTTTCATCTTATCCCTCTTACTCCATTGCCTGATTTTTGTGGTGCCAGTGTTCACCATGGCGGTTTTCGACAAGGTGATCGGCTACCAGGGGTATGCAACGCTGCACGTACTGTTTGTGGGGGCAGTCATCGCACTGCTGTTCTCGGGCGTGTTTGGTTATCTCCGAACCTTGTTAATTCAGTACGCCGCTGGTCGTCTGGATGTGTTGCTGGCGGAGCGTATTGCATCAGACCTATTTAAACTGCCGTTGTCGTTTTTCAGGAAGCTGCCTGCGGGAGGATTGATTCGCCAGGTACAGGAATCAGACCGAATCCGGGAATTTATCACCGGCAACCTGTTGTTCACACTCATCGAATTCACCGCCATTGTGGTGTTGTTACCGGTCATGTTTATGTTCAGCTGGCAGCTCACCCTGCTGGTGCTTGGGTTCGCTGTGCTGATTGGTCTTAACGCACTGGTGGCTATGCGGGCTTCTCGTCGAACGGTTGACCAGCTGTATCGGGCAGAGGCTGACAGGCAGTCACTGATTGCCGAGACATTATCCGGTGTTGAAACCGTTCGTGCTCTGGCACAGGAATCACGAATCAAGCGTCGATGGTTGAGTAAAAGCGCAGAAATTGTTCGTCTGAATCGACAGACAGGGCTGACAACCGGTTTGGTCTCAGAAAGTGGTGGTCTTCTACAGAAACTGATGCAGCTCACCATCATCTGGTATGGCGCCCAGCTGGTGTTGGTGGGTGGGCTGTCTATCGGTGTTTTGATCGCCTTCAATATCATGGCCGGACGTATTTCGGGGCCATTGGTTCAACTGGCCGGGATGCCCGGCCGTCTTCAACAGGTGCGACAGTCGGTTTCAACGCTGGGAACATTGCTGAACCAGCCCCCCGAACGAGTACGTACATCGGGCGTTACAGCGCCAGTTAAGGGGCGCATTGAGTTCCGACAGGTGAGTTTCAGTTATACGCCGGAACTGCCGGGTATTCTAAAAGCGGTCAGTTTCCAGATTTCGGCGGGTATGAAAGTCGCGGTTGTGGGGGCCAGTGGTTCCGGAAAAAGCACGGTTGCACGACTCATGGCCGGTTTATACCGGCCGGATAAAGGCCAGGTGCTGATTGATGGCATTAACCTGCCGGAGTATGACCCGGCCTATTTGCGTTCCCGGATGGGTATTGTGCTTCAGGAATCGTTCCTGTTCCGGGGTACTGTCCAGGAGAACATTGCCGCCTGCGCACCGCATGCCGGGATCAATGAGGTTATGGAAGCGGCGCGAATCGCAGGCGCACATGCCTTCATAGAAACGCTGCCCCAAGGGTATGACACTGTTTTGGATGAGCAGGGTGCGAACCTGTCAGGCGGTCAGCGTCAGCGGCTTTGTATTGCAAGGGCGATACTGCACGACCCCGCCATTGTGCTGCTGGATGAAGCGACCAGCGCCCTGGATCCTGCGACTGCCGACCAGCTGGAGGAGAATCTCGACAGGCTTGCCAGTGGACGAACGCTGGTGATGGTGACCCATCGTCAGTCACTGCTGCAGGCGATGGACAAGATTCTGCTGGTAGAGCAGGGAGAGGTGCGCGCCATAGGTCGCCATGATGAATTGTTAGTTTCAACGCCGTCATACCGATTGTTATGGCAGCGACATGTCGCGGGAGAGCAGCTATGAAGCACCTTTTCTCCCAGCTCAGGGCGCGTTATGACGCCTGGAAAAAAACGACGCTGACTGAGTCTCTGCAACCTGACTGGCGACAGATTGCGTCCGAATCACCACCGGCATGGCTGCCAGTGGTGTCCTGGTCGGGTCTCCTGTTGTTCGTCGTATTGTTTCTCTGGTCTGCCATTTCCCGGGTTGAGACGACTGTCGTGGCGAGAGGGGAACTTGTCTCCCTGTTACCCAATACACCCGTACAGCCACTGTATGATGGCATTGTCAGGCAATTGTCTGTCTCGGAAGGTGATTTTATTAGCAAGGGAGAGGTGCTGGCCGTTTTGGACAGTACCGAATCTGAGGCTGACCTGGACAGCATCCGGCTTCGCTTGTTATCCGCCCAGGCGTCTGCCAGACGTTTTGAGGCGGAGCTGGCATGGTTTGAGAACATCGGTGTGGATGCGTCAAAACTGGATACAGTCCGGTTTTCTGATGATCTGGCTATGCAATCCCTTGAGCAGCAGTTGTTTATCCGACGTATCAATGAATACCGGGGAACCGTTGCTTTGCATGAAGCATCAATGCAGGCATTGCAAGAGCGTCAGGTGCAGTTAGCCGGGCAGTTACACATATTGGAGCAGGAAGTTGTCGTTACTAAAGACCTGGATCGCCTGCGAACATCCCTTTATGAAAAGGAAAAGGAAGCTTATCAACGCCATGGTCCAAGGAAAGTGGATCATTTGCAGACCCGGCAGACATTACTGGCGGCAGAGCGGAACGTTGCGACGGTGCGTTCAGAGTTAAAGACTATTGAACGACAATTGAAAGATAAAAAAATTGAGCACCAGGCATGGCGTAATAGTGTTCTCGCAACATTGGGGGAAGGGTTTTCCCAGTCGAGCAGAGAGTATGCGGCAACCCTGGCTCAGCTGAAAAAATATAAGCAGGCACAACAAACGACATCCTTGCGTGCGCCCCATGATGCAGTTGTCCTGGTTTCTGCTGATAAAGGGGCTGGCAGTGTCGTTAAATCCGGTGAGGTATTGTTCGAGTTGGCGCCTGTGGATGGTGAGCTTGAAGCCGAGATTATGATCTCCCCCATGTCGATCGGCATGGTGCCCGAAGCCGCGAATGTACGACTTAAACTGGATACGTTGCCGTTTACCCGTTACGGCGATATCTCCGGCACATTGCGCCTGATCAGTAATGGAACCGTCCTGGATGGTAATCATGAACAGCCGGGTTACCGGGGCAATGTCAGGCTTGAATCGCGACAACTGCGTCATGTGCCGGAACATTTCAGGTTATTGCCGGGGATGACGCTGGAAGCGGATATCCTGACAGGGGATCGATCCCTGCTCAGTTTCCTGATTTATCCCATCGAACGGGCGTTGGATAACAGTTTTCGGGAGCCCTGAATGAAGCCCTATCCTGTTATCCGAACGGTTTTCGCCATACTGACCGTTATGATTGTCGCGGGATGCACTCTGCATGGTCGCGGACTGACACCGGAAGAAATACGTCAACGGTCCGAGCGGGACCTTGCCGGTTTTCACGTTGCCCCTCCCATTACAGAACCGTTGTCGTTGCCCCAGGCGATGGCTAGAGCAATTGAGTTTAACCTTGATCTGGAGGTTGAACGATATCGCCAACTGGTGTCGGCTACCGGTCTGGAGGAGGTGCAGTGGCAGCTGGCTCCATCTACGCTGGCGGAAGGCAATACCGTGCTACGAAGCTCACCGCCAGATCAGCGTAATTCCAGTAACTTTGAAGGACGCCGTCGTGACGTGGCCAGTGCCAATCTGCGCTGGTCTGTGCTGGACTTTGCCATCGGCTATATTCGGACGCAGCAGGCGTTGAACGATGTGTTTATTACCCGTGAGCAAACCCGCGCGACACTTAACCGGCTGATGTCAGAGGTTCGTACGGCTTGGTGGCGGACGGTACTAGCTGAGCAGCGTGAGACGGAGGGGCTGCAACTGGCCTCGGATATCCGTGCCATGAATGACCAGCTGGCTGGAGATCGTTACACGTCATTAATGGACCCCTTGATGTTACTTGGCTATCAACGTGAGTTGCTGTCGCTGAGTGGCCGGTTACAGTCAATCAAACGGGAGCGGCAGACGGCTTTCATTGATCTGGCTGCATTGATCAACAGTCGTACGACAGAGTTTCCTTTACCGGGTTCTATCCACAGTGAGCAAGTGATACCCACACTGCCAGAATTGTCTGATTTGGAGGAGCTTGCACTGAGACTGCGGCCTGAATTACAGGAAAGTGATTACAGGATCAGGAACCGGGGATGGGATGTGTCGGGTGCAAAGTGGCGCTGGCTACCCAATATTGATGTGTTTGCCAGTGCCCGCTATGACGACAGCGCGAACCTGGAGGATAGTCACTGGGAAGAGCAGGGTGTTGGGGTTTCGCTCGACCTGATGGGTATTTTCAAGATACCGGCACGGATTCGAGCCGCCGAGGCTGAATTGGATGCTGAAGAAGCAAAGCGCCTCGCGCTGGCCATGGCAGTAATCAAACAGGTTCGTATGGCAGCTGCGGAGCAGCAGACGCTTATACAAGACTATCAGCGTGCTCAGCACTATCAGACGCTGGTTTTTAAAGAGTGGAAGGTGCGTAATAGCAGGGAGCCATTTGATCCCGGGGATGAGATTGCGTTGCTGAGGGTCCGGTGTGATTTGTTGCTGGCAGAGTATGAGGTCGACCAGGCATGGTTGGCCTTGTTAAAGGGGTATGAGTCCACCTTGTTAGCAACAGGTATTGATCAGGTTCCGCTGATGCTTTTAGAGCAGGAAGGCAATGATTTAGCGTCTTCCCTGGTTCGACACGATGCCATACCGTCGCTAGCATCCTATCTGGAACCCTAAGTGTTTGGAGTCACAGACTGTTGCCAAGACTGAAGTGTTCCGGTGATGTGGACAATATGGTTTTCCAGGCATCATCGGTCTTGAGCAGTGAATAGATGCGGTAATCCAGCAGTCCGTAGTCGTTTTTTACCCAGGACTGCAGTAATCCTTCGAGATGAAAACCGACCCGCTTGAGGAAACGGTGCATATAAGTATGTTCGGGGACAACCTGCGCCTCAATGCGGTGCAGTTGTAACTGGCTGAAACCATAGGCAATAACGGCCCGGCCTGTTTCGTAAAGAATATTTTCCCCCCAGAGTTCGGGTAATACTTCCACCATCAAAGCGGCAGAATTATTTTGATGGTTAATATGTTTGAACCCGATCCGGCCGGTAAACCGCTGACTGGTTTTCTCCTCAATCAGCCAGTAAAGCGCAGAGCCTGATGTTGTCTCCTGATCCATGGCCTTCAGAACACCATTGACCTCACTATGGCTGGTAACGGGATGAGCCGGGTGTGCGGTTACAACCCTTTCCTCTCTGAGGAGGGTGTAGAGATTATCAGCATCATATTGAGTGAAGGGACGGAGGCGAAAGCGTGTTGTTTGAAGAACCGGTGTCATAGCTGCGAGTGTCTCAAAAATGTTACGGTTTCTGAATGGTTCGGGTGTAGATGCTGACATCACAATAGTGATGGGGGCGCAGCTTGTAGAAGTCCCTGAGGCGTGACGTTGGCTGGAATCCGATGATCTCCAGTGCGCCGGTCAGTCGTTTCTGATCTGACTCATCCTCAATCACCTGGTAATGCAAACTGTGGAGTGACAGCAGTTCATCAGACAGTTGCACAATACTCGCAATGGTTTCAACCAGCGTGTTATCTGTCAGCGTTTTCCAGTTGTCGATACGGATAAAGGCTCGCCGTGCAACGGGCTCAATGCCATAAATATGGATAATGGCCTGAAGTCGTTCTTTCTGGGCCAGGCCAAGAATGAGTCCTTGCTGCTTATCAGAAAGTTGTTCCGCCATCCGGACAAACTGGCTGGCTTCTTGAGTGGTATGAATGACAGGTTGGTGTTGCAGGGTATCTGTCTGGTAAATGCCAACTATGGCCTCGCTGTCCTCATACGCTAGAGGTTTGAGTTCTGCGGTTGCCAAAGGGATAGCAGGGAATTTCATAGGCACCTTGTCTTTATTTTTTTGCCTTGTCTCAGACCATAAATCAGGCGACAGGCATTTACAATCTCCAGACAGGAATGACGCCCTGATTCAGCTATGATTTAGAAATTTTAACCATGATCTTTACATAGGGTGCTGAATCCATGCGTAAATTGACAGCCGGAATGGCCGGAGTTCTCTCCCTGAGCGCAAGCCTGGGTGCCTATGCCCTGGGGCCAATGCCTGAAGAAAGCGGCTTTTCGGGGTTTGTGGGCTTCGGGCTGGGGAACACAACGCTGAAAAGCAATATCGTGGCGGGCAACGCCATGGGCGAAATCAGCAATGACCGCATCCATGACCTGAACGGCGCCGCCAGTTCCGAGTCGTCTTCCTCCGGTTACCTCAATGGTGAGGTGCAGTACACCTGGGCGGACAGCAAGACCCAGGTGTTTGCCGGTAACTCCCTGGAAAACTGGCTGCGTTATGATTTTTCCTCTGAACTCGGCGTGCGTCGTCAGTATGAGGGCATTGGTGAGCTGTCTGTCAGCTACCTGTTTTCCGGTATTGCCACCAAGGTCTGGCAGGATCCTTACAAGACAGACGGCAAGCGTAAGGATACCGATCGCACCAGTACCGGCGCGCGTATCGGCTGGAACAATATCATGGGCTCCAATTTCCAGGTGCGCCTCTCTACCCGCAAGGTTGAGATTGAAGACGAGCTGAGCGGTGAAATGCTGGGAGAGAAGGATGAGCTGACGCTGGCTGAGCGTGGACTGCTCTCCCGTGAAGGTGATATCCGCTCCGGAGAAGTGCTGTACCGGCACGCCCTCGGCAACGGCCATTTCATCATTCCTTCCGTCAAGTTCACCCGCTATGACCTGGATGGCAAGGCGATGGCGTCCGATGAAACGGTTGTCCAGCTGAGCCATGCCTGGGGTAACGAGCAGTGGCAGACCGTCACCAACCTGGTGTATGGCCAGAGCAAGCATGACAAGGCCAACCCCATCGCTGAGTTTGGTGGTAAGACGCAGGACGACGATATCTACGGTGCGTCCTTCGCGGTGTTCTACAATGAGCCGTTTGGCTGGGAGAACTGGCGCGCCATGGGCAGTGTCGCGGCTTTCCGTGCAGATTCCAATATCGATTTCTACGACACCAACATTACGTCAGTGACCGCTGGCCTGATGTATCGTTTCTGATTGAAGGGTGAGCCGGATTCCGGCTTGATCTCTGTTCCCGTAAGCTGATACAAACGGCTCAGGTCGTTTGTATCAGGGTAGGGTGATCCTCAAAATGAGCAAAGTTGAACGTAATCGCTTTGGCGGCAAGGGTGGCTATTCCATCATCCGGGCAGAGCGGTTTGACAGTGACGGTAATCTCAAATCAGTCGCTTATGAAGTGGTTGGTCCGGATGGCGATTTCTTTGACAGCTTTTCTGACCTGGATCGAGCCATGCGATTGCTGAATTCGCTGGTGGGTGAGCCAGAGGAAGATGATGCTTCTTTCTATTGAGGTCGTTTGATCATTTTCTGCCATGTCTTTTGACTGAATGCGCCAGGGACATGGCGGTTGAATATCACCATAATCTGAAACTGTAGCCATTTAACAATAACAACAAAAAAACGGGTTCAGTCTTATGATTCCACGCACGGTCTATGAGCCAGAACATGAAATGTTTCGAGACAGTGTCCGGCGCTTTCTTGAAACAGAGGCGGTTCCTTTTCATGGCGAATGGGAAAAGGCCGGGCAGATTGATCGTGCATTGTGGAAAAAAGCCGGAGAACAGGGCTTCCTGTGCCCGACAGTACCGGAAGCCTTTGGTGGCGTCGGTGCGGATTTTCGTTATAACGCGATTGTTGATGAAGAAATTGCCCGCCTGGGGCTGACAGGTATTGGCTTCGGCCTGCACTCCGATATTGTTGCCCCTTATCTTATTCATCATGGTTCTGAATACCTCAAGAACAACTATCTGCCGGGCATGGTGAGTGGTGAGATTGTCTCCGCGATTGCCATGACAGAACCTGCTGCAGGTTCAGACCTGCAGGGCGTGAAAACAACAGCCATACCCGATGGTGATGACTACCTGATTAATGGCTCAAAGACGTTTATTACCAATGGGCAGCTGGCAGATATAGTCATTGTCGTTTGTAAGACGGATCCAGCAGAAGGAGCCAGTGGTACCAGTCTGTTTGTTGTAGATGCAGGCATAAAGGGTTTCAGCAAAGGCAAAAACCTGGAAAAAATCGGGATGAAAGCGCAGGACACCTCTGAACTGTTTTTCCAGGATGTCCGTGTCCCCAAAGAAAATCTGCTTGGTAATGTCGGGATGGGATTTGCCTATTTGATGCAGGAACTGCCCCAGGAGCGTCTTTCTGTTGGTATCAATGCGGTGGCTAATGCGGAAGCGGCGCTTGAATGGACGACGGCGTATGTCAGGGAGCGTGAAGCATTCGGCAAGCCGCTGGCAAAACTCCAGAATACCCGTTTTAAACTGGCGGAGCTGGCCACAGAAGTATCAGTTGCCAGAACGTTTCTGGATCGCTGTTTACAACTCCATATTGAGGGCAGGCTGGATGTGCCTACTGCCGCACAGGTCAAACTCTGGTGTACCGACATGCAATGTCGTGTGCTGGATGAGTGCCTGCAATTGTATGGTGGTTACGGTTATATGTGGGAATACCCCATTGCCCGGGCCTGGGCCGATGCGCGTGTCCAGCGTATTTATGCGGGTACTAATGAAATCATGAAAGAGATTATTGCCCGCTCACTGGTATAAGGGGTTTGACTCTGTTGAAATGAGAAACGTTTCAACGGTCAAAAACGGACATGCCATTTTTGACCGTTGACTGAAAAAAAACCTGAAGATAGTCTTCCACATTGCACTTCCGACTAACGCCAACAGAATGATAACAAGGGGCTGACAGTGGAAAGACCATGTATCCTGTACGCCAGGCAAGTGATGGCTTTTCACCTGCGCGCATCGCGATTGCATCGTGATCAGTGTGATTCTGTGTTTCCCTGTTCTGGTGGTTTTTCCCATCCCGTCTTATGTTGTTGGCGTGGTTTTCGAACCCCTGACTGATCCGTATCCCAACTTCCAGCCCATGACAGGATAACAGGTATGCAAGCTTTCAGACGTGAGTATATTGCGTTTAATGAGCGATACGGGATGTGGGGAGAAGAGGAGTCTCTGGATACCCTGTTCCGTCGTACAGTCGCGATACATCCGGAACGGATTGCGTTGGTCGACGGAGATGGGCAATCAGACAATGCATCGACAGTACGTTACAGTTACCGTCAGCTGGCGGATGCGGTGACACGAGTCAGTGCTGCTCTTTTTCAGGCAGGTGTACGACAGCACCGGGTCGTTCTCATTCAGATGGCTGGTGTCACTAATACCATCATTCTGAAGTTAGCCATAGCGCGACTGGGCGCCATTGCGTGCACAATTCCCGATGGGTTTTCCCGAACCGAATGGCGGCTGCTGTTAGCTGCCATCGGGCCAGATGTTGCAGCGTTGGCTCATGACGCATTCTGTTCAGGCAATCAACAGGGCAGGTTCGTTCCGGATTTGCCCGAGCACTGTGTGCAGTGCACCTTTTCTGCGGATATAGCTGAACAATCAGGCGTCACAAAACTTACGACAGAGAATGATCTTACAAAAGAGCAGTTGCTTCAGTTAGGGGAGTATTTGGGCGATACGCACGTTTCACCTGATGATTATTTTACCCTGCACCCCTGTGTGGTGACGTCAGAAGATCACAAAGATGCCCGACTGAAAATCGTTCCGGGCAGTCACAATCATTGGCAGGGTGTTGCATCGTTTATTGCAGGACGTGCAAACATCCAGAACGGTGATGTGCTGGTGTGTCCCAATATTTGTCAGGAGCCGATACTGACGGGGGTATTTCTTTTTAACTGGCTGTCCTCAGGAGCCCGGCTGATTATGACGGGGGCGCAGGATGCTGAAAGCTATATTGAGTGCCTGATCAGTGAGCGCGCCACTTTTTCTCTGGTAGTGCCGGATATCGCCAGTCAGTTTGAAGAAAAAAGTAGTCTGTTTATCAATGCGGATCTTGGTTGTCTCAGGTCTCTGGTTATTTTGCCGGAAGACTGTCAGGAGACAGGGGTTGAGTCGCTTGTGACAGGTCAGGGTGTTGTGCCGATTCCACTTCGATCTGCTCAGGGTTCACTCTCGGTAGTGGGTTGACCTCAGCAAAAAAGTCAGCGATTAGGTCGGTAGCACTTGGACGAGTTATTTTCTAGGTATAAAAAAACCGACGTTGAAAACGTCGGTTTTTGGTGTTGGTGGAGGCGGCGGGAATTGAACCCGCGTCCGCCGATACTCCGCCCTTGGCTCTACATGCTTAGATCCGCCTTTGATTTAATTCTGCAACGACCCAGCGGTCGGGGTGAAGCAGAACGAGCCTGTGCTGTTTTAGTCGATCAGTCCCCAGACCAGGCTTCACGACGAGTCTGTTTGCTTTGACGATCAGTAACCCAGTCAACAGACAAACCGGGAAGATCGAACGATTGCTGGTTTTAAGCAGCAAACTTGGGTTTATGCAGCGATGGCTGCGTCCCAAGAATCGTTGATTGGTTGCTTAGTGGCAACTAAAAGGTTTGTAGTGTTTTGATTAACGAGAACCACTACGTCCTCGACATGCACCTCGGGTTTCGTTACCGCCGTCGAATCCAAATCGCCCCCGGATCGAAACCTTGCTGGTATTCTACTCTAAAACTCAGGCATAAAGTCAATAACTATTAAGCTATTGATTTTGAATGCTTAATTCCCTTTGTGCATAACGCGCTGTTTCTCAATGTTCCACTCCCGCTCTTTGGTAGTGGCGCGCTTGTCGAATTCTTTCTTGCCACGGGCCAGTGCAATCTGGACCTTGACCAGGTGTTTCTTCCAGTACATCTTGGTGCAGATGCAGGTGTGTCCTTTCTGCTGGGTGGCGCTGAATAGCTGAGCCAGTTCCCGTCTGTGCAAGAGCAGCTTGCGGTCACGCAGGGGGTCGGCCACCACGTGGGTGGATGCCGTTTGCAACGGAACAATAGAGGCGCCGATCAGCCAGGCCTCGCCGTCTTTCAGGAGTACATAACTGTCAACCAGCTGCACCTTGCCCTGGCGGAGGCTTTTGACTTCCCAGCCGGACAGGGTAACGCCTGCCTCGAACGTCTCATCAATGTGATAGTCGTGACGGGCCTTTTTGTTGACTACGATGGTTGAGTCGCCGCTACCGGCTTTCTTGGGTTTCTTTGCCATGGCGGGGAATTATACGTGCAGAAACCATAAAAGCCATGATCCCGATGAACGAAATGTGTCAGAAAAATTGCTTTTATCGGTAAGGCGCAATGATTTAGTGGTTGTACCTTATAGGCAGGCCGTTAGAATGTGCCCTGAGTGTCCGGCGAAGTGTTTCCCTCATCTGCATGGCTCTGGCTGATAACGCGTCAGTAGTAGCTGCTGTAGACGGATCTGGTGCATTAACCCCGTATCAAGACGAGCCCGCAGCCGATGGTAATCCCGAAGGGTTGCGACAGGATTTTGCTGATCGGACGCTCACCACAACTCTCAGAGGGCATCAGCCCCGACTGTTCACAGGCAACGCAGTAACCGTCTGTTCGAGGATTTACATGGGCGATCAGAAAACAGCAGCACTCGGCACCTGGGCCAACCGATGGACTTTTATTCTGGCAGCGGCGGGTTCCGCCATCGGGCTTGGCAATATCTGGAAATTTCCGTTTATCACTGGCGAATACGGTGGCGGGGCATTTGTCCTGGTTTACCTGGTCTGTATCGCGCTGGTGGGCATTCCGATCATGATGGCGGAAACGGTGCTGGGGCGGCATGGGCGGCACAGCCCGATAGTCACCATGAAGGAGCTGGCCCGTGAATCCGATGCGGGTAAAGGCTGGTCGCTGGTTGGCTGGATGGGGGTTCTGGCCGGTTTCCTGATTCTGTCTTTTTATAGCGTGATTGCCGGCTGGGCGCTGGCGTTTACCTGGGATATGGGTAGCGGTGACCTGATGGGGCTCAGCGGTGAGCAGGTCGGCGCGCATTTTGATGCCCTGGTGGCTGATCCAACGCAATTGACGTTCTGGCATACCATTTTCATGGTGCTGACAGCGCTGGTGATTGCCCGTGGTATTCACAAAGGGTTGGAAAACAGTGTGCGGGTGATCATGCCGTTGTTGTTTGTCCTGCTGATTGTGTTGCTGGGTTACAGCATTGTTGAGACGGATCAGTTTGGTCGTGGCTTCTCTTTTCTGTTCTCTTTTGATTTCAGCAAGCTGACCTGGGAAGCAGTGCTTGCAGCGATGGGGCACGCATTCTTTACCCTGAGCCTGGGTATGGGCGCGATCATGGCTTATGGCGCTTATATGCCAAAGAGTGCTTCTATTGGCGGCACAGTTATCACTGTCGCGGTGCTGGATACGGTTGTGGCGCTGGTTGCAGGTCTTGCCATCTTCCCGATTGTTTTTGCGAATGGTATGGAGCCTGGTGCAGGTCCGGGGCTGCTGTTTGTTTCACTGCCGACAGCCTTTGGGCATATGCCGGGCGGTCAGGTGTTCGGTGTCCTGTTTTTCGTGTTAGTGAGTCTGGCGGCGCTGAGTTCCTCGATCTCCCTGATTGAGCCGGCCGTTGCATGGGCGACTGAACGTTTTTCCATGAGTCGTCTGGTGGCAACGTCATTGTTCAGTGCACTGGTGTGGCTGATTGGTATGGGTACCGTTTTCTCATTCAACCTGTGGTCCGGCGAAGAGTATCAGTTGTTTGGCATGACAGTATTTGAACTACTGGACTTTGTGACAGCCAATATCATGCTGCCGCTGGGTGGGCTGTTGATTGCCATCTTTGCCGGTTGGATCATGAAGCGCTCCGTGGTGTACAAGGAGTTGAACCTCTCGCTGGTCAGGTTTAACCTCTGGCGGGCGCTGTGCCGGGTGATTGCACCGGTCTGCGTGTTCATAATCTTTGTTGCAAACCTTTATAAGGCCTTTGCCTGAGGAACGCTGTCACGGATGAAAACGATTCAACGGTCTGCGCTGGTCATGCACTCTGCCAGCGCGATGTATGACCTGGTGAATGATGTGAAAGCCTATCCCCAATTTCTGCCCTGGTGTGTCGGGGCAGAAGTGCTGGGGCAGGGTGATGACTGGATGGAAGCCCGTGTGGATGTCAGCAAGGGCGGTGTCACCCAGAGTTTTGTGACCCGTAATAAGCTTGAGGTCGACCGGTTCATTGAGATGCGTCTGGTTGAAGGGCCATTTACTGCATTGTCCGGTGTCTGGCATTTCAAGCCACTTATGGAGAACGCCTGTAAAGTCGTGCTGGACCTGACGTTTGATATGGATAATGCGGTGTTGAAGTCTACCGTTGGCAAGGTGCTGGATCAGGCTGCGAATCTCATGGTTGATGCTTTCTGTAAGCGGGCGGATGAAGTGTATGGTTGAGAGCGCCAGTCAGACCACCACGGTCTCTGAGATCCATGTCGAAGTCGCCTATGCCCGACCTGACCGGCAGGCCATTATTCCTGTCACCGTTCCGGCGGGTACGACAGTCTATGATGCTGCACAGGCGTCAGGGATTGTGGGGCAGTTCCCGGAAATTGACCTGGAAACTGCCAAGATGGGCATTTTCGGTAAAGCCGTTGCCAAGCCTCGTGAGCAGGCGTTGCAAGGCGGCGACCGGGTGGAAATTTATCGCCCACTGATTGCTGATCCGAAAGAAGTCCGCAAGCGTCGTGCTGAAAAGGCGCGTTTGGCCAAACAGTCTGATTAGTATCAGATTTTTGTATGACATAAAAAGGGAGGCATAAAGCCTCCTTTTTTATAACCAGAAATATTTGCCTTCTGGTTTAAAGCCCATCTTCGGCCTGTTCCTTCATGAGGGTTTCTGCGGCACTCTGGGCATCACCTTGTGCATGATCGCTGGCATCCTGGTGGATCTCAGGACGGAAATCACCATTGAAACGGGTCAGTTTGTCATTGTCGAAGAAGAGGGACAGGGTTTGCTGAGTACGCTGTTTTCCGCCGGGCTGCAGGGTGTAGATATAGTCCCAGCGATCCTTGTCGAAGCTGTCGGGCAGGAGTGGGGTGCCCATGACATAGGCCACCTGGCTGCGGGTCATGCCAGGTTTGAGCTGGTTGATCATATCCTGCGTGATGATGTTGCCTTGCTGGATGTTGATCTTGTAGACCCCGGGAAAGCTGACCATCTTGAAATCGCTATCGTCAGAAAACCAGGAGCAACCGCCCATTAACGCTGCAGTTATAGTCAAGGCCGGTATTTTCAGGTACTTTTGCATCGTCCAGGGACTTCCACTATCTTCGACGGAAATGAGATAATGACAATTTATACATTTTCAGGGGTTAAATAAAGGATTACTCAGTTGGAAAATCAAGAGCTGCGTAAAGCCGGGCTGAAAGTGACCCTGCCACGCGTAAAAATTCTGCAGATTCTGGAAAGCGCAGAAGACCGCCACATGAGTGCTGAAGATGTATATAAAGCGCTGATCGAGGCGGATGACGATGTCGGTCTGGCAACGGTATACCGCGTACTGACCCAGTTTGAGTCAGCCGGTCTGGTGGTGCGCCATAACTTTGATGGCGGGCACTCTGTTTTTGAACTCTCCCGGGGCGAGCATCATGACCACATGGTCTGTATGGAAACCGGCAAAATCGTTGAGTTCACCAACCAGGAAATTGAGCGTATCCAGAAGGATATTGCCGAAAAGCATGGTTACGAGTTGGTGGACCATAACCTGGTGCTCTATGTCAGGCCCAAGAAGAACAAGTAGAGCCAGCGTAAAAGCTGTCGGGACTGCGGAGGTGGTCCCGATATATTAATGAGTTCTAATCGGGCGAACCTTGCCCTGTCCACCTTCCTGTGCCTCTGGGGGCGGTATGCTTACCGCGCAGTTCTCTTGTTTATGTTCCCGTTTGTCTTAATCTATCTTTAGCTGGTAGTACAGATGATCGCATGATGGGGCTATCATCAATAAAGGCGTTTTATTGCCTGATGGATGACTATCAATAAATAAATATCCGGTGAAAGCATGTCATCGATAAAGTCCGGGATACTGGCCGTCAGTATTGCATTGATTGCAACGGCAGCGCAGGGTGACTGGCGAAACTATGGCGCCATGGATGTGCTCCCCGATGTGATGATTGCCGGTAATATTGTGACACCGACATTGGCCATGTTTGTGGCGCAGGAGCAAGATGGGGGGCTGTCTCTGGTGATAACGCTCCCGTTAAGGCCTGGTGTCCAGGATACGGCGGAGCTGATTTTCACATTGCCGGGTCACAAGTCGTACAGCACAAGATTTCATGTCCTGCGTCGGACAGATACTCATATAGTGATGAAAACCGGTGACGTCGATTTGATTGCTGCGCTGTCGGGCCTGCAGGGTACGTTTGACTATGTTGATGTCAGCAATGAGGCGGCAGGACAGCATCGGTTCGACCTGACCGGTATAACCTCTGCGCTTTTGGGGCTTGCGACCGCCAGCCTCAAACAGGGAGCCGGTTCCTATCGCTAGTCTCGTCCATCACGGTTGTGTCGTTTTCAGGACGACCGGGTGTCTTAGTAGTCCTGAAAACGATACCTGTCACCCATTGCTTAACAAGGTTAAGCCGGAGAGCGCTGTTATTTCTCAGAAGTTTTTCTTACGTTCTTGATAGATTGTGTTCAATAACTTGAAAATTTCGTTGGCCTCTTCTTTCTTTTCAGGGTTTTTGTCAGGGTGATATTTCAGGGAAAGCTTGCGGAAGCATTTTGTCAATGCTGTTTCATCTGGGCAGGCGCTGAATGCCTGTTCGAAATCCTTTTCGTAGCTTTTAAGGTGTTCGGGAGTCGTTGGTTTTTCCGTGTCTGTATCTTCCGGAGGCTGTGTGTTGTGCGTGTTTGTGTCTTCATATGAGAAGTAGTCATGATCTGAAAAGCCAGTACCGCCATCATCAGTTTTGAAGCCAGTGTCTTTAGGGTTTGTTTTTGGATATGTATTGCCATTGGTGGCACGGTTTTCAGTAAAATCTTCCTCTTGCTTAAATTTATTCAGGATCTCAAGCAAGATCAGTAATGCAAGGAAGGATTGCGTTGATGCAGGGCTGTCAAAATTATCCGTGTAATTGTTTGTTTTGGGGGCAGCCTCTGCGCATGGACGTTTGAAGATGCATTGATGTCTGCAGTTTGAGAATTTGTAGGGGCTATCGAAATTAAAGTAGTATGGGTTTACATTGATGATCTGTGAGAATCCGATCTTCGCTGTATTCGTATCAACAGAAGAGGCATAAAACAGGGGGGTGTGATTGGTCTGGGTAAAGATCAATGTGGTCATGTGAAAACTCCTTGATATCAAAGTTTGATGTTGGTGCTATGGCGGTTGTTAATTGACTGTTACCGTATTGTGTCTATGTTCGAATTGCATTCACAATATTGGATATGTGCTTTTTTTAAAAGTTCAAACACAAAATTCGCATATTTAAAGCATGAGGTCTGATAACTTATTTTGTTAGGCGATTATGGAAGTTTTATATGTTTAGTTCTAAGTGATCCTGCATGTGTAGCAGTCTACTGCAGCTAGATTTCAGGCGGCTGGAGTAGCCAGTCTCGATTTTTCCGGGGCGCTTTCCAATCCATGCGGGTTGTCAATGACAAACAGGAGATTGTTTTTAACAGGTGTTTAAAGAAGTGCCCCTGTTGAAAGGGGCAGGCTGATAACACTGTAAAAAGTCCGGGTAAAAATATGCTTCATAGCTTACTACGAACCTTTTTGTTTTCGGATTGTAGAGTTCTGAGTTCCTGGTTTTATCAGGTTTTATTAAGCAGTTACCCTGACTGTAATAGAAGGTGATCTATCCGGGTGATCATGGTGAAGATTGGATGTGTGGGAATGGTCTTTATAGCTGGGCATGGGCGGTAAACTATTGAGGCGTTCATTGTAAAGATTAGATAGCGTCTGGAAAATAATAGTGGCTTCTGCCTGGTTGTCAGGGTTTTTGTCGGGATGGTGAATGAGCGACATTTTACGATAATAGGCAGTTGCTTCATCTCTGGATTTGCATTCGTTAAATCGGGTTCTGAAGTTGTTAATTATCTCATCCCTGATGTTGTTGTTTATTTTGTTGTATCGGTACTCAGATTTTGCCGGGACTATGACGCACTGGCGATCGCCTGTAATCGTGTTTGTGAATGTTGTATTAGTATGGGGCGGCATGTTTGTAATTGTTGTATTCGATACGGTGACGACTTGTCCGGTTTTCTTAGAATGAACTGTTTCAGTAGAGGAAGTGTTTATGTGGTTATAAATATTTTTACTAAAAGGTTTGTTTGTCTGGGTAAATAAATTATTAAGGTTAGGGTTAAAATTACGAATGCTCATCTTGTTATCTCCTTGTTCAATTGAACTATTGGGTTTCTGTTAGAGAACTTCCTGTTCTGGCGCTCGCTATGGAATGGGTGGTTGTTATAGGAACCCCTATCCAGATAAAACAACTGTTATCAAGCAGATGTCTTTTAATGAAGGTCTATCCAATATTCGCCTGCAGTCTAAGACATCTGCACTGAGCTTTGTTCCCATAGTTAAATGCTATGGTTCAGTAGCTGCTAATTTAGATGCGAAAATCATTGAAAAGTTCATTTTTTATGTCGTGGGGGTTGAAGGTGACCCCTGGGCTCTGCCAATCATTTCCCGCGCGTGAGCAATGGTTTGTTCCGTCATGGTGACGCCGCCTAGCATACGGGCGATTTCCCGGGTGCGATGTTCTTCCTGTAGATTGTTGATCTGAGTACGTGTTGTCGCTTTGCTGTGCTGCTTGGAAACATGCAGGTGCTGATGACCCTGTGAAGCAACCTGCGGCTGGTGTGTCACACAGAGTACCTGACCATGGCTGCCCAGTTCCCGTAACAGGCGACCCACGATTTCTGCTGTACCGCCACCGATACCGACATCCACTTCGTCAAACACCAGTGTAGGGATCTGGCAGCTTTTGGCGGTAATCACCTGTATTGCCAAACTGATACGTGACAGTTCACCACCTGACGCCACCTTGTGTAATGGTCTGGCAGGCATGCCGGGGTTGCTGGTAACAAGAAACTGGATGTCTTCATTGCCATGTGGGCGGAATTCACCATTGACCGTGGATAGCTCCACTTTGAATTCGCCGGCTGGCATGCCGAGATCCCGTATGTGCCGGATAACCGCTTTGGCCAGTTTCAATGCGCCTTTCTGGCGTTTAACGGATAACTTGTCCGTTGTCACTTTGTACTGTTTTTCCAGCAGTTCGAGTTCTTCCTGAAGCTGCTCAATCTGGTCATCGCTACTTTGTAGAGATGTCAGTTCTTCCTGTAGTTCCGTATACAGGTCGTGCAGTTCAGATGGCTGAATATGATGTTTTCGGGCCAGTGAATAGATGGTGGACAGGCGCTTTTCTATTTCCGGCAAGCGCTCGGGGTCATCGTCAAACCGATCCATGAAATGACGCAATTCATTACAGCATTCTTCAACCTGAATCTGCGCAGAGCAGATCAGTTCGATAGCGTCCTGTATGGGCTTGCTGTCCAGATTCAATTCAGCGAGCAGGTTCTGGCAGGCGCTGAGCTGGTGCACGATATTGCTGTTGTCATCTTCCACGCAGAGGGTCAGGACCTGATCGCAAGCCTGAATAGAGCTGGTGGCGTTGGCTAGTTGCTTCTGTTCTTGTTCCAGTTGTTCCAGTTCATCTTTGCCCAGGTTCAGTTGTTCCAGCTCTTCTACTTGATAGCTCAGAAGTTGAAGGCGGGCGCTTTGTTCTTCGCTGGCGTTTCTGAGTGTTTGAATCCGGGTATGGCAATGGTGCCATTGCCGCCAGATCTGGCTGACTGTTGTGGCCAGCTCGCTACTGCCTGCGTAACCATCCAGTAGTCGGCGATGAGTAGCCGGTTTCAGTAACGACTGGTGTTCATGCTGGCTATGGATATCCAGCAGCATTTCGCCGATTTGGCGCAAATCTGCCAGTGGGGAAGGGGTGCCATTGATGTAGCCACGGCTGCGTCCTTCACGGGTGATGGTGCGGCGCAGGATGCACTCTTCACCGGCATCCAGCTCGCGGGACTTCAGCCAGGCCTGCGCATCGGGGCACTGGGCAAGATCAAAGGTGGCGCGGATATCGGCACGTTCGCTGCCGGTGCGGACACTGTCAGGTTCTGCCCGGTCGCCAATGGCGAGTCCCAGGGCGTCAAGCATGATGGATTTGCCGGCGCCGGTTTCGCCGGTAATAACGGTCATGCCCTGGGCAAGGTCCAGGTCGAGCTGGTCAACGATGGCGTAGTTACTGATAGACAGATGAGTGAGCATCGCAGCGTGTCCGCAGGGTTATTCCTGAATATTTATACAGTATTTTTTGTGGGGCGCAAGCCGTGTACTCCATTTTTCCTGAGATTCGCTTTGTTAGTCTGAATAACGGGGTTGTTAGTGTTGGCCCGCAATTGTTTCTTCTTTTCAGCCTGTGCCTTGAATCGTCACAAAGTGCCCCCATATCGCGATGCATTACCAGATTTCACTGACACGTGCAGTCAACTAATTGAGTCGGAGATTCGAAATGGCGGAAGACGATATCAAAACTGAGCAAACCCCATCTGAAGCAGAGGAGCAGGTTCAGGCTCAGACCGCTGCAGACGATCAAAAGACTGGCCCGGTAGAAGGGGCTGAAGCCGTTGAAGAAGGCAAGGGCGAGGTTTCCCTGGGCGCACTGCAGGCTGAACTGGCCAAGGCACAGGAAGAGCTGGCCAAGGCGCAGGACCAGGTGCTGCGTATGCATGCTGATACCCAGAACGTGAAGCGTCGTGCGCAGCAGGATGTAGAAAATGCACACAAGTTTGGCCTGAAAAAGTTCGCAGAAGAACTTCTGCCGGTCGTTGATAGCCTGGAGCGTGGGCTGGAAAGCGCGGATGCCGCTGAAGGCAGTCACGAGGCGATGAAAGAAGGCATGGAGCTGACCTTGAAACTCTTCCTGGATACCCTGAAGAAATTCAGTGTTGAACAGGTTAATCCGGTCGGCGAACCCTTCAATCACGATCTGCATCAGGCCGTGAGCCAGGTTGAAAGCCCTGACCAGGAGCCGGGTTCCGTACTGAATGTGTTCCAGAAAGGCTACACCCTGAATGGCCGCCTGATTCGCCCCGCTATGGTGGTGGTCGCTAAGGCACCTGCGGCGGTTTAAACGACTGAAATGTCTGGGGATCTGTCTGTTTTATCGGTTGATCAAAGAGATTTGAAATTAAGCCTTGAAATGATGACAGACGGTTCCCATATAGCAAAGCAAGAGGCCAGTAACCGGGTGTAAGGTCAGTCTGACGCGTCCCGGGATGCGACGGTAAATTGATCGGTGAGACACGCTGAGACCGGGCTGGCATGGCAGCGTGCCATGGATTCACAGTATTTGTAATTAGATGATTCAGACCTTCGCGAAGGCGAAGTGATGAGAGAGGGTTTTCAATGAGCAATAACAGCAAAGGCAGAATAATCGGCATCGACCTGGGTACCACCAACTCCTGTGTGGCGGTGATGGACGGTGGTCAGGTCAAGGTTATCGAAAACGCTGAGGGCGCCCGTACCACGCCTTCTATCATCGCTTACACCAATGATGGCGAAACCCTGGTGGGTATGCCGGCCAAGCGTCAGGCAGTGACGAACCCGGATAACACCCTGTATGCGATCAAGCGTCTGATCGGTCGTCGTTTTGAAGACGCCGAAGTGCAGAAAGACATCGAAATGGTGCCTTACAAGATCATCAAGGCAGACAACGGTGACGCCTGGATCGAAGCCAAGGGCCAGAAAATGGCACCGCCCCAGATCTCTGCCGAGATCCTGAAGAAGATGAAGAAGACCGCAGAAGACTACCTGGGTGATAAGGTTACCGAGGCTGTCATCACCGTTCCGGCTTACTTCAACGACGCACAGCGTCAGGCGACCAAAGACGCTGGCCGTATTGCCGGTCTGGAAGTCAAGCGGATCATCAACGAGCCGACTGCGGCCGCACTGGCTTACGGTATCGACAAGAAAGCCGGTGACCAGACCATCGCTGTATACGACCTGGGTGGTGGTACTTTCGATATTTCCATCATCGAAATCGCTGACGTCGATGGCGAGCACCAGTTTGAAGTACTGTCCACCAACGGTGACACTTTCCTGGGCGGTGAAGATTTCGACATGCGCCTGATCAACTATCTGGCGGAAGAGTTCAAGAAAGAGCAGGGTATCGACCTGAAAGGCGACCCGCTGGCGATGCAGCGTCTGAAAGAAGCCGCTGAGAAGGCGAAGATTGAACTGTCTTCTGCCCAGCAGACTGACGTCAACCTGCCTTACGTTACTGCCGATGCTACCGGTCCCAAGCACCTGAATGTCAAAGTGACCCGTGCCAAGCTGGAATCCCTGGTAGAAGACCTGGTTGCACGCTCTCTGGAGCCTTGCCGTCAGGCGGTTAAGGATGCGGAGCTGGACCTGTCCAGCATTGACGAAGTTATCCTGGTCGGTGGTCAGACCCGTATGCCGATGGTTCAGCAGAAAGTGGCTGAGTTCTTCGGTAAGGAAGCCCGTAAGGACGTTAACCCTGACGAAGCCGTGGCCATGGGCGCCGCACTGCAGGGTGGCGTACTGTCCGGTGACCGTACCGACGTCCTGCTGCTGGACGTGACCCCGCTGACCCTGGGTATCGAAACCATGGGCGGTGTGATGACTCCGCTGATCGAGAAGAACACCACCATTCCGACCAAGAAGTCCCAGGTGTTCTCTACAGCAGAAGACAACCAGAGCGCGGTAACTATTCACGTTCTGCAGGGCGAGCGTAAGCGTTCCGGCGACAACAAGTCTCTGGGGCAGTTTAACCTGTCTGATATTCCTCCCTCGCCTCGTGGCATGCCGCAGATTGAAGTCTCCTTCGACCTGGATGCCAACGGTATCCTGAACGTGTCCGCGAAGGACAAGGCGACTGGTAAGGAGCAGTCCATCGTGATCAAGGCCTCTTCCGGTCTGAGCGATGAAGAAATCGAAAAAATGGTCAAGGATGCCGAGGCAAATGCCGAGGAAGACCGTAAGTTCGAAGAGCTGGCGCAGGTGCGTAACACTGCGGACGGTCTGATCCACGCCACCCGCAAGACTGTTCAGGAAGCCGGAGACAAGGCGACTGAAGAAGAGAAGACCGCCATTGAAAACGCTGCCAAGGAACTGGAAGAAGCGATCAAGGGCGACGACAAGGCGCTGATCGAAGAGAAAACCAACGCACTGAGTCAGGCATCTGCGTCTCTGGCACAGAAGATGTACGCCGAGCAGGCTGCCCAGGGCGAAGGCGCTGAGCAGGCTCAGGGCGACAGCAAGAAAGACGACGACGTTGTCGATGCTGAGTTTGAAGAAGTCAAGGACGAGAAAAAGTAAGTCCGCCTGCTGCATGCAGAGCGCCATCAGCAAGACCAGTCCGGTAACGGGCTGGTTTTGTGGCGAAATACCATACGGCAACGCGGGCTTTTGTCCCGCGTTGTTGTTTATTGAACAGCAGTCATGGCGGCGCAGGTCAGGCTGGATAAATTCTGAAGTACAGGCTCTGCGACGCGCAGCAGGCACCAGGTTGAGTGGTTATGTCCAAAAGAGATTACTATGAGGTGCTCGGGGTTTCCCGGGACGTCGGCGACAAAGAGATCAAGAAGGCGTATCGCCGCATGGCGATGAAGTTCCATCCGGATCGTAATACCGGCGATAAGGAAGCGGAAGAGAAGTTCAAGGAAGTGAACGAGGCTTTCGAGATCCTGTCTGATCCTCAAAAGCGTGCGGCTTATGACCAGTATGGCCATGCGGGCGTTGATCCCAATATGGGGGCAGGCGCCGGTGCCGGTGGCTTTGGTAATTTCAGTGATATCTTCGGTGATGTATTCGGGGATATCTTCGGTGGCGCAGGCGGCGGTGGACGTGGACGTTCCAGTGTGCAGCGCGGTGCTGATCTTCGTTATTCGCTGGATCTGGACCTGGAAGAAGCTGTTCGCGGTACCACCAAGAAAATCCGTATCCCTACCCTGGTGGAATGTAACACCTGTCACGGTTCCGGTGCGAAGAAAGGCAGCTCCCCGGTAACCTGTACCACCTGTGGTGGTCATGGTCAGGTCCGGATGCAGCAGGGTTTCTTCACCGTTCAGCAAACCTGCCCTGAGTGTCATGGTTCCGGCCAGGTGATCAAGGATCCCTGCACTGACTGTCACGGCGAAGGCCGTATCCGGGAATACAAGACGCTGTCTGTGAAAGTCCCGGCGGGTGTGGATACCGGCGACAGAATTCGTCTGTCTGGTGAAGGTGAAGCTGGCGTCAACGGTGGCCCGGCAGGTGACCTGTACGTTCAGATGGAAGTGCGTGAGCATCCGATTTTCCAGCGTGACGGCAAGCACCTCTACTGCGAAGTGCCGATATCCATCATTGATGCGGCCCTGGGTGGCGAGCTGGAAGTCCCGACGCTGGACGGCAAGGTTAAGCTGAAGATTCCACCGGAAACCCAGACCGGCAAGATGTTCCGTATGCGTGGCAAAGGCGTTCCACCGGTACGTGGTGGTAGCGTCGGCGATCTGATCTGCAAGGTGATGGTGGAAACACCGGTTAACCTGACCTCGCACCAGAAAGACTTGCTCCAGCAGCTGCAGAAGTCTTTTGAGGATGAAAGCAATAATCACTCGCCTCAGAAAAAGTCATTCTTCGAAGGCGTCAAAAAGTTCTTCGATAATATGACCTCTTGATCTATCAGTGATCTCACAAAAAAAGGCCGACAGATATGTCGGCCTTTTTTGTTCTGTGATGGGGCTGGCACCAGCGCGTTAGTAGGCTCAGGTATGTGATGGGGAATGCTCAAGTATTGGCAGGATTAAGCGAAGAAGTACTACAGGGTCTAACAGACAAAGTGTCTGCAATATGCCGAGCATGCCTGCCTTTTTCAACGATTTGTCGCCTGCCAAGCGGTTCTTGCTGCAAGCGTTTGTGTTATTTGTCTCTGTCTTTTTGCTGACGGTGGGTGTCAGCCGTTGGTTAAGCCTGAATGCAGGCCCACCGGCGCAGGATCAGCATCTCTCCAGTGTTTCCACGGACACGGTGTTTATGTGCTCAGCCAATCCAAATGCCGGCCAGTGGGCCAATCTACCGGTTAACCTGAACCAGCCACATTTTCTTGTGGATGGAGATGAAGGGATTTATGAAGTGAACCGTTTTGAGGGGCAGGCAATTAGTACAACGCAGCAGAATGCGGCAGCCCATCTCGTGGATCAGGTGCGAGATACTGTGGGTCAGCGCGGTTGGCACAATTTTGATCAGGCAATACGCGATGGCTTTTCCTGGTATCTTCCCGGGCATTATGCAAAGAAAGAGTATTTGTATGATGAACAGATAATGGATCCTGAACGCCCGGAAGTGCTTATTTACAGCGGTAAGCGTTTAATTGGTGCCATGTTTCTGGCCACCTGTGAATCCTGTGATATAGACCTTTCCGGTCCCCAGCCCGGCGGCGCCCTGACACAATGGCATTACCATATATTTAACTTTAATTTTTGCTTTCCCGATCATCTGCCAGAAAAGGAGTTCGGTCTTGCCTTGCCAGATAGTGATGGGGTGTGCCCGTCAGGCGTGCTGACCAACCGGACGCCAGAAATGATTCATGTCTGGCTGGAAGATCATCCGGACGGACGTTTTGCTTCAGATGATGGTTTTTCTTTGCCGCCCGTCGACCAGGCTTGTGCCGGTGAGGATACCGGCACCTATCCATGCAATATTTCTGTTCGAGATCAACCAGACCTCGTCCGCTGAATGGTTTGATTTAGCGGATATCCGACACGCTGACGGCGGTAAATGTCTTGGGTGGTGAAACCAGGAAGTCCTGGGCAGCAATCAGCATCAGCTCCCGGCTTTCGGCACGCCATGTGGTTTCAAACAGGGCGTAGATGGCACCGGCGATATGCTCCAAAGCGGAACGGACATTTCGGTGCTTGAGATAATGGGCCAGAAAGAGTGCAGTGGTGGCGTCACCAGAACCGTTGAGAGGAATCGGGAATACCAGTTTCGGTGTTTCGACCAGCCAGGCGCCTTCACTGCTGACCGCCATCATTTCAATCTTGGTCGGATCCGTGTTTTCCCGTTCAAGGCTGGTGACAAGAATAATATCAGCACCGGTTTCCCTCAGGGCGTGAGCGGCGGAAAGGGCGCTATCGAGATCTGTGACAGTCTGGCCCGTCAGTAATTCCAGTTCGAACTGGTTGGGGGTCAGAATGTCGGCGTGGGTAATGACATTATCCCGGAAGAACTCGGGAATCCCCTCACGAACAAAAACCCCCCGGCCATAATCGCCAATCACCGGGTCGCAGCAGTAGATCGCTTCAGGGTTGGCGGCTTTGACTTTCTCCACCGCTTCCAGAATGACATCGCCGATATCTGCCGATCCCATATAGCCAGACAGCACAGCGTTGCAGTTAGGTAGCACGCCACGTTCTTCAATGCCGGTGATGACATCACGAACGGTTTCCGCGGCAATCACAGGGCCACGCCAGGCGCCATGACCGGTGTGATTGGAAAACATCACGGTATGCACCGGCCAGACCTCAAGTCCCATACGCTGGAGCGGGAAAATCGCAGAGCTGTTGCCGGCATGGCCGTAGGCGACGTGGGACTGTATCGACAGAATATTCATGAATGAACTGCTTGTTACGGGTGTAAAACATCGCGCAGGCTCGGGTAATACGGTGCGCGGGGTTGCTGTTTGCACTGTAGCGGTTAGACTCCTTGCCTTTCAACTGCATAGATCAATAAGAGGCAGAGACATGACAAACGTTGCTGTAGTTGGTGCCGCCGGTCGTATGGGAAAAACACTGGTTGCCGCGCTGCATCAGACTGAGGGTGTCAAACTGACCGTTGCTATTGATCGTCCGGATAGTTCGCTGATCGGAGCGGATGCCGGTGAACTGGCCGGTATTGGAAAAGTGGGTGTAACTTTGGCGTCAGACTTATCTGCCCATGTGGCGGATTTTGATGTGGTCATTGATTTCACTGCGCCGGATTACACGTTGGAAAACGTTGCCCTGTGCCGTGGGCATGGCAAAGGGATTGTCATCGGTACGACCGGGTTAACCGATGCACAGAAGCAATCACTCAAGGAAGCGGCTGAAACCATCGCTGTGGTATTTGCGCCTAACATGGGTGTTGGTGTGAACCTGGTGTTCAAGCTGCTGGAAATGGCGGCGAAGGTGCTGGGGGATGATGTTGATATCGAAGTCATTGAAGCTCACCACCGTCATAAGGTGGATGCACCATCCGGTACCGCGTTGAGAATGGGTGAAGTGGTTGCAGAAACCCTGGGGCGGGATTTGAAAACCTGTGCCGTCTACGGTCGTGAAGGTCAGACCGGTGCCCGTGATCGCAATACCATAGGGTTTGCCACGGTTCGGGCGGGCGATATTGTGGGTGAGCACACAGTGATGTTTGCCGCTGAAGGCGAGCGAGTCGAAATTACTCACAAGGCCAGCAGTCGGATGACCTTCGCCCGTGGTGCCGTAAGGGCAGCCGCCTGGCTGGCAGATAAAAAACACGGTCTGTTTGATATGCAGGATGTGCTGGGTCTGCGTTAGTCGTCAGCTGCAGTATCAGTGATACTTACGGGCTGGTTAGTGTTTTGCTGAAATTGAGTAGGTATTTATAGCTATCAGGCCAAGCTTCTGGTAGGATGCTGAAAATTTGCGCCGGGTTGGATCAGGACGCCCGCCCCGGGGAAGAAAAAAACGCATTTTGGGCAGTGTTCATGAAAAAGCGAGATGGAACTTGGTTGCATCTCGCTTTTTTACGACCAGAATAACAGTGCAGCAAATAAGCAGTCAGTACGGGGAGGACGCCTTGAGCAGACCAGCCATTCTCGCCCTGGAGGACGGAAGTATTTTCCAGGGGGTTGCCATTGGCGCAGATGGTGAAACCAGTGGTGAGGTGGTATTCAATACCGCCATGACCGGATATCAGGAAATTCTTACCGACCCTTCTTACGCTCGACAAATCGTTACTCTTACCTATCCCCATATTGGCAATACCGGCACGACCCCTGAAGACGAAGAAGCGTCGCAGGTCTGGGCAGCCGGTTTGGTCATCCGGGACTTACCGCTGCTTGCCAGCAACTGGCGTAACCAGCAGCCACTTGATGAGTACCTGAAAGAACGCAATATCGTTGCCATCGCGGATATTGATACCCGTCGGCTGACCCGAATCCTTCGGGAAAAAGGTGCCCAGAACGGTTGTATCATTGCTGGTAATACGGCGACAGCCGAGCGGGCGCTTGAGCTGGCCGGCCAGTTCCCCGGTCTTAAAGGGATGGATCTGGCGAAGGAAGTAACCACCGATGCAAGCTATCCATGGATTCAGTCCGTCTGGCAGCTGGATACGGACAGCCATCCTGACCAATCCCATGCGGATTACCATGTGGTGGCTTATGACTTCGGAGTGAAGCGTAATATCCTGCGTATGCTGGCAGCTCGTGGCTGTCGGTTGACCGTGGTGCCTGCCGAAACATCCGCTGCCGACGTTCTGGCCATGAATCCGGATGGCGTCTTCCTCTCCAATGGCCCCGGGGATCCGGAACCCTGCGATTATGCGATTGAGGCCATTCAGGCCATTCTGAAAACGGATATTCCGGTATTCGGCATCTGCCTGGGGCATCAGTTGCTGGCGCTGGCCAGTGGTGCTGCAACAGAAAAAATGAAGTTCGGACATCACGGTGCGAACCATCCGGTGCAGGATTTGTCTACCGGAGTAGTGATGATCACCAGTCAGAACCATGGGTTTGCTGTGTCAGAAGAGAGTCTGCCGGGCCATCTCAAACCCACGCACAAATCCCTGTTCGATGGCTCGCTGCAGGGGATTGAGCGTACGGACCGGCCCGCCTTCAGCTTCCAGGGACATCCGGAGGCGAGCCCTGGCCCCAATGATGTAGCGCCACTGTTCGACCGCTTTGTCACCATGATGGCGGAACGACGATAAACCCGTTTTACCACGCGTTATCAGGTGGAGGCCGGTGACCCCGGCCTTTGGCAACCAGCAAGAATTCAGAAGAATACCATGCCCAAGCGTACAGACATCCAGAGCATACTGATCCTAGGCGCCGGCCCGATTGTGATTGGCCAGGCCTGTGAGTTCGACTATTCCGGTGCCCAGGCCTGCAAGGCGTTGAAGGAAGAGGGGTATCGGGTCATTCTCGTTAATTCCAACCCGGCCACCATTATGACCGACCCGGCGATGGCGGATGCGACTTACATTGAGCCTATCCGCTGGGAAACGGTTGAGAAAATCATTGAGAAAGAACGTCCGGATGTTCTGATCCCCACTATGGGTGGGCAGACGGCGCTGAACTGTGCCCTCGATCTTCATCATAAGGGTGTGCTAGAAAAGTATGGCGTCGAAATGATTGGCGCTGATGCTGCGACCATCGACAAGGCGGAAGACCGGGATCTGTTCGACAAGGCCATGAAGAATATCGGTCTGGAAACGCCACGGTCCGGTATTGCTCATTCCATGGATGAGGCGCTGCAGGTGGTCAGTAAGCTGGGCTTCCCCTGTATTATCCGTCCCTCGTTCACGATGGGCGGTGCCGGTGGCGGTATTGCGTATAACCGCGAAGAATTCGAAGAAATTTGTGAACGCGGTCTCGACCTTTCTCCAACCTCTGAACTGCTGATTGATGAATCACTGATCGGCTGGAAAGAGTATGAAATGGAAGTGGTACGGGATCGTAATGACAACTGCATCATCGTCTGTGCGATTGAGAATTTCGACCCTATGGGCGTACACACCGGTGACTCAATTACTGTCGCACCGGCGCAGACCCTGACGGATAAGGAATACCAGATCATGAGGAATGCTTCCCTGGCGGTATTACGTGAGATTGGTGTGGAAACCGGCGGTTCCAACGTTCAGTTCGGTATCAATCCGGAAGATGGCCGAATGGTGGTGATCGAAATGAACCCACGGGTTTCCCGTTCCTCCGCGCTGGCCTCCAAGGCGACCGGTTTTCCGATTGCCAAGGTCGCTGCGAAGCTGGCGATCGGTTATACGCTGGATGAATTGCAGAATGATATTACCGGTGGTGTGACGCCTGCCTCTTTTGAGCCGGCAATTGATTACGTTGTCACTAAAATCCCGCGGTTCGCCTTCGAGAAGTTCCCGCAGGCGGATGACCGGCTGACGACGCAGATGAAATCTGTCGGCGAGGTGATGGCGATTGGTCGGAATTTCCAGGAATCCGTGCAGAAAGCGCTGCGGGGGCTGGAAGTGGGTTCCGATGGCTTTGATCCACAGCTGAATATTGATGATGCTGATGCGCCTGAGCGTATCCGTGAAGGGCTGGTGACGCCGCGGGCCGAGCGTATCTGGTATGTGGCTGATGCGTTCAGGGCTGGGTTTTCTCTGGATGATGTCTTTGACCTGACAGCGATTGATCGCTGGTTCCTGGTGCAGATTGAAGATCTGGTTCGGGAGGAGCGGGCGCTGGCCGGAACATCGTTGAGCGCTCTGGATGCCGATCGGGTTTACCGTCTCAAGCGCAAAGGCTTCAGTGATGCTCGTCTGGCGACATTGCTGAATGTTAGCGAACGTGAATTCCGTGAATATCGACAGTCACAGAATATCCATCCGGTTTTCAAACGGGTGGACACTTGTGCTGCGGAGTTTGCCTCATCGACGGCCTACATGTATTCCTCCTATGACGAGGAGTGTGAGGCAGCGCCGTCCGAACGCCAGAAAATCATGGTCATTGGTGGTGGGCCAAACCGGATCGGGCAGGGGATCGAGTTTGACTACTGCTGCGTTCATGCAGCGTTGGCTATGCGGGAAGATGGCTATGAAACCATCATGGTCAACTGCAACCCCGAAACCGTTTCCACAGACTATGACACCTCAGATCGACTCTATTTCGAGCCGGTAACACTGGAAGATGTGTTGGCTATTGTTGATGTGGAAAAGCCGGCCGGTGTGATTGTCCAGTACGGTGGCCAGACGCCACTGAAGCTGGCTCGTGCACTGGAAGCCGCCGGTGTGTCGATTATCGGTACGTCTCCGGAAGCGATTGACCGGGCCGAAGATCGGGAGCGTTTCCAGCAGATGATCCAGAAGCTGGGTCTCAAGCAGCCACCGAATGCGACGGTTCGCAGTGTGGATGAAGCGATGCTCAAGGCTGAGGAAATCGGTTATCCGCTGGTGGTGCGTCCATCCTATGTACTGGGTGGTCGTGCCATGGAAATCGTCAATGCGAAAGAAGATCTGGCGCGGTATATGAATGAAGCGGTTCAGGTTTCTAACGAAAGCCCGGTGCTGCTGGACTATTTCCTGACCCACGCGGTCGAAGTGGACGTGGATGCGGTCTGTGATGGTGAGCAGGTCGTTATCGGTGCGATCATGCAGCATATCGAACAGGCCGGTATTCATTCCGGTGATTCCGCCTGCTCTTTGCCGTCGTACAGTTTGGGTGAATCGGTTCAGGATCAGATCCGTGAGCAGGTGCGCAGTATGGCGCTGGAGCTGGGGGTTGTGGGTCTGATGAACGTCCAGCTGGCCATTCAGGATGATGAGATTTATGTCATCGAAGTCAATCCGCGGGCGTCACGGACCGTGCCGTTTGTCTCCAAGTGTATCGGGCTGTCACTGGCCAAGGTGGCGGCGCGTGTCATGGCCGGGAAAACACTGAAAGAGCTTGGCTTTGAGAAAGAGATTATTCCTGATACCTGGTACGTGAAAGAAGCCGTCTTCCCGTTTAACAAGTTCCCGAGTGTGGATCCCATTCTTGGGCCGGAAATGAAATCCACTGGTGAAGTCATGGGTGTTGGTGAGTCGTTCCCGGAAGCGTATGCGAAAGCACAGCTGGCGGTGAAGATGGCTTTGCCGAGTGGCGGCCGGGCGATTCTCAGTGTTCGCGAGCGGGATAAGCCTTTGGCGCCTGCGGTTGCACGCGTACTGCTGGCGGCAGGATTTGATTTGCTGGCCACCCGTGGAACGGCGGCAGTCCTTAAAGAGGAAGGCATTCCTGTGACCGTGGTGAACAAGGTCAAGGAAGGACGTCCTCATCTTGTAGACATGATCGTGAATGGCGAAATCTCCCTAGTGGTTAATACTACAGAGGGTCGCCAGGCGATAGCCGATTCTTATACAATTCGGCGATCCGCACTCACACACAAGGTCCTCTATACCACCACGATGGCGGGTGCCGAGGCGATAGCCCAGGCCATCTGCTTTGGGCCGGAAAAAAGTGTCAGACGTCTACAGGATTTACATAAGGGTATTGCTGGATGAAGCGTTTTCCCATGACCGTGGAGAGTGAACAGGCTCTCCGCGAGGAATTGCACCGCCGTAAAACAGGGGATCGGGCCCGTATCGCGGAGGCGATCGCTGAAGCCCGTGAACTGGGTGACTTGAAAGAGAATGCTGAATACCACGCTGCCCGGGAGCAGCAGAGCTTTAACGAAGGCCGCGTTCAGGAACTGGAAGGTAAGCTGTCTAACGCGCAGGTGATTGATATCACCACCATCGAAAATACCGGCAAGGTCATTTTTGGTGTGACGGTTTCGCTGATCAATACCAGCACGAATGAAGAGGCTGTGTACAAGATCGTTGGCGAAGACGAAGCGGACATCAAGGAAGGCAAGATTTCTGTGTCGTCTCCCATTGCCCGCGCGCTGATTGGTAAGGAAGAAGGCGATGTTGCCGTCGTCCAGACGCCTAAAGGCAGTGTGGAATATGAAATTGATGAAGTGAAACATATCTGATCACTTCGCTGTAAAAAGCTGCCGTTCAGGCAGCTTTTTTTTATCCGGAAAAAGGTGGTTTTATGGTTCAGAAGCAGGCGTCCTTTATCCGTTTGTCGGGCATTACGCTGATGCTGCTGCAGACGCTTTGGTGCGGTGGTATCTGGATAGTGGCTTATCTGGTGAATCCGGTGTTGGTGCAGGCCGGTGGAAAGTATCCGGATATCGTGATCATGTTGAGCCAGGTAATGATTGGTCTGGCGCTCGTGTGTACCGGGATTGTGCTGGCGTTTTGTCTGGCTGAACGTGGATTCAAGGCGTTACGGCATGCCTATGAAAAACTGCTGATTGCTGTCATGGCTGCACAGGCGATGGGTTTTATCGGTCTTGTTTATCTGCCTGCCATGATTGATGTGTTCCTGGCAGTTATCGCATTGCTGGCCGTGTTTGTGGTGATTTATTCCGTCCAGCACCTGCGAGGGGAGCAAGGCTGATTCCTGTCATCCGTGGCAGGAAGTTGCCTTAAAAATATCAGCCTTGCTGACGAAGAATATTGGACAACCGGGGAGACGGTTCTTTGGCTGCCTTGTAGATCAGGGCGATCTTGCCGATGGTCTGAACCAGTTCTGCTTTGCTGATGCCGCAGAGTTCGGCAATGACAGCGCGTCTGGCGTCGCGGTCACCAATGGCGAACTTCACTTTGATCAGTTCGTGGTCGTCCAGGGCGCGTCGGGTTTCTTCAACCACGCCTTCGGTAATGCCGTTGTCGGCAACGATAACAACCGGCTTCAGGTTGTGGCCGATGGCCCGGAAGCTGCGTTTGCGTTCGGAGGATAGCATGCGCGTTTATCTCACTTGACTGTCTGGGTGCGGGGTGCCCCGCGGGACGCCGCATTGTACTGGTCGTGCCCGGTAATGCAACTTGCGGTGAGGCGCTAAGGGATAACCCATGTTAGTCAGGACTTCCTTTTTGGTTAACATTCGTCGTCGTTGGCTCTAGAATAGCGCTCCTGTTAAATACTCCCTTCTTAGTTCGTTATCTATGGCAAGATCCAAAAGCAGTGGTCGTTGGCTCAAGGAGCACTTTGACGACCAGTTTGTCCAGCAGTCCCAGAAAGACGGCTATCGCTCCCGGGCCAGTTATAAGCTGCTGGAAATTGATGATAAGGATCGTCTGTTTCGCCCCGGCATGAACGTGGTTGACCTTGGCGCAGCGCCCGGCGGTTGGACCCAGGTGGCTGTTGAGCGGGTGGGTGATCATGGCCGGGTCGTGGCATCGGATATTCTGCCGATGAACCCGATTGCCGGCGTGGCATTTGTTCAGGGCGATTTCACCGAAGATGCGGTATTGCAGGCGATTCTGGCAGAGACAGGATCTTCCGGCATAGACCTTGTAATTTCCGATATGGCCCCCAATATGAGTGGTATGAAGGCCGTTGACCAGCCAAAAGCCATGTATCTTGCGGAACTGGCGCTGGATCTCGCAATTCAGACATTGAAACCGGGTGGGGCATTTCTGACCAAGATTTTCCACGGCGAGGGATTTGATGAATATCTCCGTGCCATGCGTGGATCCTTTGGCAAGGTGATGACCCGCAAGCCGCTGGCTTCAAGGGCACGTTCCCGTGAAACCTACCTGTTAGGCAGGGATTTCCGGGGCTGAAATCGATAGAGCAGGACTATCTGGGGTATAGCTGTTGGCAATAGCCCGGATGCTGTCTAAGGCAGGCATTCTGTAGTAAGGTTTAGTTGTAGCGTCCCGGTAGTATAACCGCGTACAATGAGAATCGCGCTACGTCCTGAGCGCTCTGAGAGTGTCCAGCCGTACCGTATACGCTCAGTGAGGGTAGACACTTTGAACGACATGGCAAAAAATCTGATTTTATGGGTGATCATCGCCCTTGTGCTGCTGACCGTCTTCAAGAACTTTGACGGGATGCAGACGTCTACGCAAAAGATTAGCTATTCCGACTTTATTACCCAGGTGGATAACCGTCAGGTCAGTCAGGTGACCATTGATGGCTATACGCTGACGGGTGTTCTCAACGATAACAAGCGCTTTGAAGTCAACCTGCCGCCCACCGTTCGTGACGACAAGTTGATGGACGAGATGCTGCGTAACAACGTCCAGGTTGATGCCAAGCCTATTGAAAAGCAAAGCATCTGGACCCAGTTGCTGGTAGCCAGCTTCCCGATTCTGGTGATTATCGCGGTCTTCATGTTCTTCATGCGCCAGATGCAGGGCGGTGGTGGCGGCCGTGGTGGTCCCATGAGCTTTGGTAAGAGCAAGGCGCGCCTGCTGTCTGAAGACCAGATCAAAACCACCTTTGCCGATGTGGCGGGTGTGGATGAGGCCAAGGAAGATGTTCAGGAGTTGGTCGATTTCCTGAAAGATCCGGGCAAGTTCCAGCGCTTGGGTGGCCGTATCCCCCGTGGTGTCCTGATGGTCGGTTCACCGGGTACCGGTAAGACATTGCTGGCGAAGGCCATTGCCGGTGAAGCCAAGGTACCTTTCTTTACCATCTCCGGTTCAGACTTTGTGGAAATGTTCGTGGGTGTGGGTGCTTCCCGTGTCCGTGACATGTTTGATCAGGCCAAGAAGCAGGCGCCCTGCATCATCTTCATCGACGAGATTGATGCGGTGGGTCGTCATCGTGGTGCCGGTCTCGGTGGTGGTCACGATGAGCGTGAGCAGACACTGAACCAGTTGCTGGTTGAAATGGATGGTTTTGAAGCCAACGACGGCATCATCGTCATTGCTGCGACTAACCGTCCTGACGTACTCGACCCTGCATTGTTGCGTCCCGGTCGTTTCGACCGTCAGGTCGTGGTACCGCTGCCGGATATTCGTGGTCGTGAGCAGATTCTGAAAGTGCACATGCGTAAGGTGCCGATCTCTGATGACGTGAATCCGGCTGTTATCGCGCGTGGTACGCCCGGATTCTCCGGTGCTGACCTGGCTAACCTGGTTAACGAAGCAGCCCTGTTTGCCGCTCGCTCCAATCGCCGTGTTGTGCGCATGGAAGAGTTTGATCTTGCCAAGGACAAGATCATGATGGGCGCTGAGCGTAAGTCCATGGTGATGAGTGAGAAAGACAAGGAAATGACCGCTTACCATGAAGCCGGTCACGCCATTGTCGGTCGCATGATGCCTGAGCATGATCCTGTTTATAAGGTGACCATTATTCCCCGTGGCCGTGCGCTGGGTGTCACCATGTACCTGCCTGAAGAGGACAAGGTCAGCTATAGCCGTCGCTATCTGTTGGGTCGACTGTCTTCACTGTACGGTGGGCGTATTGCAGAAGAGTTGCTGTATGGTGCAGATGGTGTTTCAACCGGGGCATCGAATGATATCCAGCAGGCAACCCAGATGGCGCGCAGTATGGTGACCAAGTGGGGCTTGTCTGAAAAGCTGGGGCCGCTTCTCTATGCCGAAGAAGAAGGTGAAGTCTTCCTGGGTAAGAGTCAGGGTGCTCATCATGTGAATGTCAGTGGTGAAACGGCCAAAGTGATTGATGAAGAAGTTCGCGCCCTTATCGACGAGTGTTATGGTGAGGCGAAGCGTATTCTTGAAGAAAATCGCGATAAGCTCGAACTGATGAAGGATGCATTGATGGAATATGAAACCATCGGTGTTGATCAGATCGACGATATCATGGCTGGTAAGAAACCTCGTCCGCCCCGTGACTGGAATGAGTCCAATGGCAGTGGTGGTGCGGCTGCTGAATCAGAAGCGCCTGATGCGAGTGATGCTGATGATTCGTCCTCCAAGCCTTCTGAAGAAGGTGATGCGGGTTCTGTTCCCGGGTCGGCAGGCTAATCGCCAGTGAAATGAAAAAGCCCGGAATTGTCCGGGCTTTTTTGTTGTTTCGCGGTGTTGTGACAATGCGGGTATTGCTTTTGTCAAAATCGCGGATGGGCACTTATACTCCGCGTACTTTAATCATTCCCGGAACTGAATCATGCAAACAGTGTTTAACTGCCCGGATCGGTTGCTCGATTTGTCTCGCCCACGGATTATGGGGATATTGAATGTCACGCCGGATTCTTTTTCCGATGGCGGACGTTACAATACGCTCGATAAAGCCGTTCGGCATGCGGTTGAGATGGTCGAAGCGGGCGCAGACATTGTTGATGTGGGCGGTGAATCTACCCGTCCCGGTGCGCAGACTATTACAGTTCAGGAAGAAATTGATCGGGTAGTGCCTGTCATTGAAGCCCTTCGTCGCGAACTGGATGTGGTGATTTCCCTGGATACCAGTGAAGCGGATGTCATGCGGGCTGGTGCGGCTGGTGGTGCAGGTATTATTAATGATGTACGAGCACTGACGCGTAATGGCGCATTACAGGCTGCGGCTGAATTAGATTTACCCGTCATTCTTATGCATTCGTTACGTGAACAGCCTGAACCCGGTTTTGTGCCGCATTATGATGATGTCGTCACTGATGTAAAAGCCTATCTGGCCGACAGGGTGGCGGCTGCCGTCGAGGCCGGTGTCAAAAAAGAACAGATCATTCTGGATCCCGGTTTTGGTGGTGGCATGTTTGGCAAGGCGCCGCCCCACGATCTGGCCATGATTCAGCGGTTTTCCGAGTTTCTTGATATGGGGATGCCTGTTCTGGCGGGCTTGTCCCGTAAGTCATTTATTGGCGCCATTCTTGATCGTCCGGCCAGTGAGCGCTTGCCTGCAAGTCTGGCGGTGGCGGCACTGGTGCTGAATGCTGGTGCCCACATCCTGCGCGTCCATGATGTTGCAGAAAGTGCGGATGTATTGAATATGGTTATGGCGCTGAAAGCGTTGAATGAAGCCGCATAAGGCATGCGGTGGTAGAGAAAGGATTGCGAGAATGGCGCGTAAGTATTTTGGTACTGATGGTATTCGCGGTCGTGTCGGAGAGTTTCCGATTACGCCGGACTTTGTCCTCAAGCTGGGTTGGGCTGCTGGGCGGGTCTTTGCCGGGCAGGGGGCAAACCGCGTTATTATCGGGAAGGATACCCGCATTTCCGGGTATATGTTTGAGTCGGCGCTGGAAGCGGGCTTGTCTGCAGCTGGTGTGGATGTCTGGTTGCTCGGCCCTATGCCGACGCCGGCGATTGCCTATCTTACGCGTACCTTTAATGCCTGTGCGGGTATTGTGATCAGTGCTTCCCATAATCCCTATCACGATAATGGCATCAAGTTCTTCTCATCCCGTGGTGACAAGTTGCCGGATGATGTTGAACTTGAAATTGAGCGAATGCTGGATGAGCCTCTTGAGGTTGTTGAGCCTGACTGTCTTGGTAAGGCACGCCGTATTGAAGATGCGGCGGGTCGTTACATCGAATACTGTAAGGCGACAGTTGGTTTGGGACTGGATCTGTCTGGCCTGAAAATTGTGGTCGATGGTGCGCATGGTGCGACTTACCATGTTGGTCCGGCGGTGTTCCGGGAGCTCGGCGCCACGGTTGACGTCATTGGCGTGCAACCTGACGGTCTGAATATCAATAAGGATGTCGGTTCCACCCATCTGGATGCCCTGCGTGCGGAAGTTGTTGCTCGCGAAGCCGACCTTGGTATCGCGTTTGATGGTGACGGTGATCGACTGATGATGGTTGATCAGAGAGGTGAAGTGGTTGATGGGGATGAACTCATCTATATCACAGCCGCTTTCCGTCGTGCCCGTGGTGAGCTGGCCGGTGGTGTTGTCGGGACGGTTATGAGTAACCTCGGCATGGAAAAAGCGTTGTCGGATCTGAGTATTCCGTTTGAGCGTGCCGCCGTGGGTGACCGTTATGTCAATGAGCTGCTGTTGAAAAAAGGCTGGCAGTTGGGTGGTGAGTCTTCTGGTCATATGATTTGCCGCTATGTTTCTACCACCGGCGATGGCATTGTGTCTGCGCTTCAGGTGTTGCGAGCGGTGGTAGAGACTGGACGATCACTGCATGATCTCAAATCGGATATGACCAAATATCCTCAGGTGATGATTAATGTTCGATTGCCTGAGAAAGTGGATGTGTCTGTTAATCCTGCGGTTGCCGAAGCGTTGCGCGCTGTCGAAGCCCGACTTGCGGGACGGGGACGTGTGCTTTTGCGTCCGTCTGGCACGGAGCCTCTGATCCGGGTGATGGTAGAAGGTGAAGAGTATCAGGAGGTTGCGGACAGTTGTCGTGAGCTCGCTGATGTCGTCGAAGCCCAGCTGGGATGATGTTTCCGTTGGTTTGAATCGAGGGTGCTTGACAATCACGCTGGTTGTCTAAAGCACCCCGGTACGCTAACATTCCGAGCCTTCATTCTGACCGAGGTGTAGTATGCGCAAGCCGTTGGTTGCCGGTAACTGGAAGATGAATGGTTCCCGTACCATGATTACCGGGCTTTTGGATGGCCTGACCGCTGGCCTGACGGAGGGTTGCGACAAGACAGAGGTAGCCGTTTTTCCTCCCTCAATTTATCTTTCCCAGGTAAAAGACGCGCTGGATGGTTCATCTGTCGCCTGGGGTGTGCAGAATGTCTGTGCACAAGAGGGTGAGGCGGGTGCTTATACCGGAGAAACGGCTGTTGCTATGGCGGCGGATTTTGGGTGTGCCTATGTGTTGGTGGGTCACTCTGAGCGGCGTGCGCTGTATGCAGAGTCGGATGCGGTGGTTGCAGCTAAGTTTGCGCTGATTGCCGGTCAGAATCTGGTGTCGGTTTTGTGTGTCGGTGAAACGCTTGAAGAGCGTGAGCGGGGTGAGACGATGTCGGTTGTGAGTCGTCAGCTCGGTGCGGTGCTTGATAGTGTGGATGCGTCTTTACTCAATGATTTCGTGATTGCTTATGAGCCGGTGTGGGCGATAGGCACGGGCAAAACGGCGACACCGCAGCAGGCTCAGGATGTGCATGCTGAAATTCGCGGATTGCTTGAAAAACGTTGCCCTGGCATGGCTGCGCGGACCCGTATTCTGTATGGTGGCAGCGTCAAGGCGTCGAACGCGGTCGATATTTTAGGTCAGTTGGATGTGGATGGTGCCCTGGTGGGTGGCGCATCGCTCAAGGCTGAAGAGTTTCTTGCTATCTGTAGAGCTGCAGGTTAAATCTAGATGGAAACAGTGATTCTAATTATTCATGTCATTATTGCTATTGCCCTGGTGGCGCTCGTGCTGCTGCAGCAGGGTAAGGGGGCAGATACCGGTGCATCCTTTGGGGGTGGTGCCTCTCAGACTGTTTTTGGCAGCCAGGGTTCGGCGAGTTTTCTCAGTCGTGTGACGGCCGCGTTGGCGACAGTCTTCTTCCTGACCAGCTTTGGCCTGGCGATGCTGGCCAAGCAGAAGGCGGATTCCATGCTGGATCTGGGTGTGCCTGCAGAAGTGACTGAGACCTATCAGGAGGTACCTGTGGTGAATACGGATGCGCCGATGGTGGATGAAATTTCTGTAGATTCTTCCGATGCCCCTGTGATAGACTCTGCCGCGTCTTCTGAGGGAGATGTGTCGAAGTCTGCTGAATGACATGATGCGTCTGCCAAGGTTGTAGTTTGGGTGTAGCCGAAGTGGTGGAATTGGTAGACACGCCATCTTGAGGGGGTGGTGTCCATCGGACGTGCGGGTTCAAGTCCCGCCTTCGGCACCAGCGAATTTATGGGTGGTCGATAGAGTGTCGGCCAACTGAATTGACCGATTCTGTGATATGGCAATATAATTAATCAGTCATTTAGAGGAGCTGATTGTAAGGTGTCGTAACAAAGTAGATTGCCCTTGTGGCAATAAGATGCCGGATCAGTTTCAAGATTGTGGAAAAGCCCCTCATTAGAGGGGCTTTTTTGCTAGGCATAAGCTGTTGCCGCGGCAGGACATCCGCATGTTGTCCCTGCTGAGGGCAAGGTCGCAGGATGGGCTATATAGCCCATTTTTTATTGCTTTAAATTGTCGCCTGTTTCTGGCAACACGAAGGTTGTGGCTGTCTGCTGACGCAGGGGGCGTAAAGAGGCGGGCAGGGTTCACAGTCAGTTGCTGAGGGCGGTGTAAGTGGCTAGCAAGCTGGAAGTATTACACGAGCTGATCGAGCCGGTTGTCGAAGGGCAGGACTGCACCTTCTGGGGGCTCGAGCTCCTGGCGCAGGGGCGCCATACCCTGTTGCGGGTCTATATCGATACCGACCGGGGCGTTACAGTTGATGATTGCGAGAAAGTCAGTCGACAGCTGAGTGCTGTGATGGATGTTGAAGACCCTATCAGTGGTGAATATACGCTGGAAGTGTCTTCTCCTGGGCTTGATCGGCCCCTGTTCACCCTGGCTCAGTACGAGAGCCATGTTGGTCAGGTGGTCAATGTGCGGTTGCGGGTTCCGTTTGAAGGACGACGCAAGTACAAAGGGGTGATCAAGGGCGTCGAGGGTGACGAAGTGGTGATTGTCTGTGAAGGGCATGAATTCCTGTTTCCCATGGATGTCATTGAAAAAGCCCATGTGGTTCCTCAGTTCTAATAAAGTGTCTGGCTGAAGATGACGGCGCAGGCCCGACAGGAATGACCAGATTTATCGATACGAGAGGCAGAGCATGAGCAAAGAGATCCTGTTGGTCGTTGACTCGGTTTCCAATGAGAAGGGCGTGCCGCCCGATGTTATTTTTGAAGCCATTGAAGTGGCGTTGGCGGCAGCCACCAAGAAACGCTACGAAACTGAAGTCGATATCCGCGTAGCCATTGACCGGCTGAGCGGTGACTATGATACGTTCCGCCGCTGGACCGTTGTGGCGGATGAAGATTTTGATATTCCCGGTGCCCACCTGACCCTTGATGAAGGCAAGGAGAAGGATGATGCGCTGGAAATTGGCGACGTCTGGGAAGAGCCGGTTGAGTCCATTGCGTTTGGACGTATTGCCGCCCAGGCCGCCAAGCAGGTGATTGTCCAGAAGGTTCGCGAAGCTGAGCGTCGGCAAATCGTTGATTCTTACCGTGACAAGGTCGGTGAACTGATTGCCGGTACGGTTAAAAAGACCAATCGTGACACCTATATCATTGATCTGGGCAATAATGCCGAAGGCATTCTGCGTCGCGATCAGGTGATCCCCCGCGAGAGCTTCCGCATGGGAACCCATGTGCGGGCCCTTCTGAGTCATATTTCAGAAGAGGGACGTGGTCCTCAGCTGATGCTGAGCCGTACTGCACCGGAAATGCTGATTGAGCTGTTCCGGATTGAAGTGCCGGAGATTGCTGAAGAGGTGATCGAAATCCGTGCAGCGGCTCGTGATCCGGGATCCCGCGCCAAGATTGCCGTTAAAACCAATGACGGACGAATTGATCCGGTTGGCGCCTGCGTCGGTATGCGTGGTGCGCGTGTCCAGGCGGTATCCAATGAGCTGCAGAATGAGCGTGTTGATATCGTGCTCTGGGATGATAATCCGGTGCAGCTGGTCATCAATGCCATGCAGCCGGCTGAAGTCGCCTCCATCGTCGTGGATGAAGACAACCACACCATGGATATTGCTGTCGCCGAAGACAACCTGGCGCAGGCAATTGGTCGTGGCGGTCAGAATGTGCGCCTGGCCAGTGAACTCACTGGTTGGACCCTGAACGTGATGACTGAAGAAGCGGCCCAGGAAAAGCAGAACCAGGAAGCAGGCCGTCTGGTTGACCGTTTTGTTGAATGGCTGGATGTGGACCAGGACCTGGCCGCAGTTCTGGTGGAAGAAGGTTTTTCAAACCTGGAAGAAGTGGCCTACGTGCCTCTTGAGGAAATGCTGGCGATTGACGGCTTTGATGAAGAGATCGTTAACCAGCTGCGTCAGCGCGCCAAGGATAAACTCTTGGCCCAGGCTATCGCTGATGAAGAAAAGCTCAAGGGAGCTCAGCCCGCAGAAGATCTGTTGAATCTTGATGGCATGGAGCAACCGCTGGCCATTGAGTTGGCATCCCGTGGCGTGACTTCGCTGGAAGAACTGGCGGAGCAGGCGACCGATGATCTTCTGGACATCGAAGGGCTGGATGCGGAACGTGCCGGAGAGTTGATCATGAAGGCGCGGAATATCTGCTGGTTTGGAGAAGAGAACTGAGCAGGCCACTTTAGAGGAGAAGTTAGATGGCAGATGTAACAGTAGCACAACTTGCCGAAGTGGTCGGAGCTCCGGTAGAACGACTTCTGCAGCAAATGAAAGATGCAGGGCTTTCCCATAAGGAGCCCGGTGAAATTGTATCGGATCATGAAAAGGCGGCCTTGCTGGCGCACCTGAAGCAGGCGCATGGTGAAGCTCCCCGTGTGGCGGAACCGAGCAAGATAACTCTGAAGCGGAAGACTGTCAGCCAGATGAAAGTGGCAGGCGGTTCCGGCAAGAACAAGATTGTTAACGTTGAAGTGCGCAAGAAGCGTACCTTCGTGAAGAGCGAGCAGGCGGCTGAGCAGGAAAATGAGCAGCGTCGTCAGCAGGAAAGCCGTCGTGCCGAAGACGATGTGCGTCTGCGCGCTGAGAAGGAGGCACGTTCCAAGGCGCGTGGCCAGCGTGATCGCGAGGACGCGGAGCGTCAGGACGAAGAGCGTCGTCGTCAGGCTGACGAAGCAGCCAGACTGAAGGCTGAAGAAGAGCGTCGTCAGGCTGATCAGCAGGCCAAGCTGCAGGAAGCGGAATCCGGCAATCGCCGTGGTGCTCCTGGCAAACGCGGCAAGAAAGAGCGTGATGATGATCGTGATGATGATCGTCGTGGTCGCGGCGCCAAGGGTAAGGGTGGTCGTAAGGATCGCCGTGATGATCGTCGCCCGACGCTTTCTCGCAAGCCGTTCAAGCCGTCTGCGGGCATGGAGCACGGCTTTACCAAGCCGACTGCGCCGGTTGTGCGTGAGGTTTCTATTCCGGAAACCATCACCGTTGGTGACCTGGCTCAGAAAATGGCCGTCAAGGGCGCTGACGTCGTCAAGTACATGTTCAAGCTTGGCACCATGGTTACTATCAACCAGGTGATTGACCAGGATACTGCCGCCATCGTTGTTGAAGAGATGGGGCATAAGGTCAAGCTGGTCAAGGCGGATCAGATTGAGGATACCCTCGAGCAGGAGCTGTCAGTCCAGAAGGGCGAAAGCATTTCCCGTGCGCCGGTTGTGACCGTTATGGGTCACGTTGACCACGGTAAGACCTCACTGCTTGACTACATCCGTAAATCCCGGGTGCAGTCTGGTGAGGCCGGTGGCATTACCCAGCATATCGGTGCATACCATGTGCAGACTGACAAGGGCATGATCACCTTCCTGGATACCCCTGGACACGCGGCGTTTACCGCCATGCGTGCCCGTGGTGCCCAGGCAACCGATATCGTTATCCTGGTTGTTGCGGCTGACGATGGTGTCATGCCTCAGACAGAAGAAGCGATTCAGCACGCCCGTGATGCAGGTGTACCGATCGTGGTTGCCGTCAACAAGATGGATAAGCACGAAGCGGATCCGGATCGTGTGAAGAATGAGCTGGCTCAGCGGGATGTTATTCCGGAAGACTGGGGCGGTGATGTTCAGTTTGTACCGGTGTCTGCCCATACAGGTATGGGTATTGAAGATTTGCTGGACAGTGTCCTGCTGCAATCTGAGATGCTGGAACTGACTGCTGTAGCCGAAGGTCCGGCTCGTGGTGTGGTCATTGAATCCCGTCTGGACAAAGGGCGTGGTCCGGTTGCATCCGTACTCGTGCAGTCTGGTCAGCTGAACCGTGGTGACAACGTGCTGGTTGGTCAGCAGTATGGCCGTGTACGTGCGCTGCTGGACGAAAATGGTAAAGCCATTGAGCAGGCAGGTCCTTCCATCCCGGTTGAGATTCTGGGTCTGGATGGTACGCCGGATGCCGGTGATGAAATGCTGGTTGTTCAGGACGAGCGTAAGGCACGTGAAATCGCCATGTTCCGTCAGGGCAAGTTCCGCGAAGTGAAGCTGGCCCGTCAACAGGCGGCCAAGCTTGAGAACATGTTCAAGGATATGGGCTCTGACGAGAAGAAAACCCTCAAGGTTGTTCTCAAGACCGATGTCCGTGGTTCTCTGGAAGCGATCACTGCGGCTCTGCAGGAGCAGGGCAATGAAGAAGTCGACGTTAAGGTTATCTACGGCGGCGTAGGTGCCCTGACCGAAACTGACGCGAACCTGGCGCTGGCCTCCAACGCGATTCTGGTTGGTTTCAACGTCCGTGCTGACTCTGCCGCGCGTCGTGTCGTGGAAGCCGAAGGTCTGGATCTGCGCTACTACAGCGTTATCTATGACATCATTGATGACGTCAAGCAGGCGCTGACCGGCATGCTCAAGGCCACCTTCCGCGAAGAAATCGTGGGTGTTGCCGAAGTGCGTGATGTCTTCAAGGCACCGAAGATTGGCGCGGTGGCCGGCTGTATGGTCATTGAAGGTACCGTCTACCGTAATGAGCGCATCCGCGTACTGCGTGAGAACGTGGTGATCTACGAGGGTGAACTTGAGTCCCTGCGTCGCTTCAAAGATGACGTTGCAGACGTTCGACACGGCATGGAATGCGGTATTGGCGTGAAGAACTACAATGACGTCAAGGTCGGTGACAAGATTGAGGTTTACAAGTCTGTTCAGGTTGAGCGGACCCTGTAATTCTCCCTGTTAAGGTGAGCTGCCGGACCTTCGGGTTCGGCAGCTTTTTGTGTTTTGGCTCTGGGTGTTTTTCGGAGCTGTACAGGATGTTAATTCATTGCAGGCAGGCTGCTGTTGTTTTGGATAACAGCGATCTGTCATTTGGCAGGCAGATTGTCACGGAGCGTCCGGATTGCCTGCAGATTGTTTGTATACAGTAGACATATGCCAAGAGAATTCAGTCGTACCCAGCGTATTGCAGACCAGATGCAGCGTGAGCTTGCGGGTATTCTGCAGCTGGAAATGAAAGACCCTCGCCTGGGAATGGTGACGGTCAGTTCCGTATCCGTCAGCAAGGATCTTGCGTTTGCTGATGTCTATGTCACCTTTTTAGGTCTGGATGGGCAGAAGGCCGTTGAAGAGGCTGTTGGCGTGCTGCGTCAGGCTGCCGGTTTTCTGCGTAGCACGCTGGCCAAGCGCATGCAGATCCGTTTCGTGCCAACCTTGCGTTTTCATTATGATGAAACCATTGAGCGCGGTAGCTATATTTCCTCATTGATTGACCGAGCCGTTGCCAGCGACAGCGAGCGGCAGGTTGTCGATACTCAGGATGAGGAGGCGACGGATGGCAAGGCGTAGGAAGTTCAGGGGGCGTGACGTCAATGGTATTGTCATTATTGATAAGCCGACCGGCCTTTCTTCCAATGACGTTCTGCAGCGTGTGAAGCGTCTTTATGGGGCTGCCAAGGCCGGCCATACCGGCAGTCTTGATCCGTTGGCAACGGGCGTGTTGCCGGTTTGTCTGGGTGAGGCGACCAAGCTTTCTCAATACCTTCTGGACTCTGACAAGAGTTACCGGACGATTGCCAAGTTGGGTATCCGTACTGCGACAGGTGATTCCGAGGGTGAAGTCATCCAGGAGCGTCCTGTGGCGCTTACCGAGCGTGATGTTGAAGTAGTGCTGGAAAAATTCCGCGGACCCGGTGAGCAGATTCCTTCCATGTACTCTGCGATTAAGCACAATGGTCAGCCCCTGTATAAGCTTGCACGGGAAGGTATTGAGGTTGAGCGCAAAGCCCGTCCCATCAATATCTACCGGTTGGCCATGACCGCTTTCCGTGGTGATGAAGTTGAGCTCGAGGTGGATTGCAGTAAAGGCACCTATATCCGTACGCTGGTCGAGGATATTGGTGAGATGCTGGGTTGTGGCGCTCATATTATTGACTTGCGCCGCTTGAAGGCTGGTCCTTACTGCGAGGAAGGTTCTTTCACATTGGAAGCGCTGGAGCAGGTGCGAGATGGTGGTGGTCACAAGGCGCTGGATGATCTGCTGATGACGCAGGACAGTGCAGTAAGCCAGATGCCTGCCGTGGCATTGGGTGAGGCCAGTAGTTTCTATCTCCTGCAGGGGCAATCCATTCAGGTTCCCCGGGCGCCGACTTCCGGTTTCGTTCGGATCTATCGCTCAATGACGGATGCTCCGGATGTCTTCCTTGGTATTGGTGAGATTACCGATGAAGGACTGGTTGCACCTCGCCGTTTGATCAAGCAGAAAGACCAGTAATCCCTGAAGCCTGTAATGTGTTGGGTGTAGTGGCCTTTACAAAGTCATACAGCAATTGCGTAACCATCTGATACAATTGCAGGGTGATAAAAAGGGCGTATGGCTATAGAATACGTCCTTTCATTTTCTCACTTCAGTCGTTTTGAAGGCTTTTAGTCGACGAACCGGTCTGGATGGGAAACTCCATGGAATGACAAGCTTGATTGTGATTCCCGAAGGGTGGCTGTAAATATGCACGGTCAACCCCGGTTTGTTAAATAGCATATTAACCAGGAGTTTTATCATGGCCCTGTCTGCTGAAAAGAAAGCTGAAATCGTTAAGGAATTCGGTCACGCTGAAGGTGATACCGGTTCTCCTGAAGTGCAGGTTGCCCTGCTGACTGCCAACATCGAAGGTCTGCAGTCTCACTTCAAGAGCCACATCCACGATCACCACTCTCGTCGTGGTCTGATCCGCATGGTTAACCAGCGTCGTAACCTGCTGAACTACCTGAAGGGTAAGGACGTTGAGCGTTACCGTTCCCTGATCGAGCGTCTGGGTCTGCGTCGCTAATTGTTGCTTGCGCGACGACTGAGTTGCTTTCTCTGCTGCCTGTCTGACAGGTAGCTGGCACCGCTATCAGCAGCCGAATGGTGAGCTTATAGCGGTGTTTTTGTATGGGTCGCCGATACATTTTTTGTCATGGGAAATGTTTATTTATCGGTGCCTCTTCTGTTTGTGGGTAACGGCTGTTCCCGATAGCAAACAGAAGTCGTATGCTTGACGGATGTGCCCACAGGTAGCGAATAGTATTAATCGCTACACGGGGACATTGTCAGCGAAAGAGAGGGCCTTTGGGCATTCTCTGTTTGAGGTGGATTGGCTCAAGGCTGATCGAACGAATCGGGTGCAATCCCGAGTGCTGTGTTGCAGCTTTCCGGATTGCATCCTGTATACCGACAGTTCGATGAGTCAATCGGTATCTTGTATTGAAAAAAGGAAATGACCGTGAACCCGGTTAAGAAACAGTTTAAGTTCGGTGATACCGACATTATCCTGGAAACAGGACGTATTGCGCGCCAGGCGTCTGGTGCCGTGCTGGTCACTATGGGGGATGTGTCAGTACTGACAACCGTTGTGGGTGCCAAGGAAGCGAATGAGGGGCAAGACTTTTTCCCTCTGAGTGTTCACTATCAGGAAAAAACCTACGCAGCCGGCCGTATTCCCGGTGGCTTTTTGAAGCGTGAAGGGCGTCCGAGTGAAAAGGAAACCCTGACCTCCCGCCTGATTGACCGTCCTATCCGTCCCCTGTTCCCCAAGGGCTTCATGAACGAAGTACAGGTTATCTGTACAGTTCTGTCTACCGACAAGAAGAATGACCCGGATATGGCTGCCATGATAGGTACCTCTGCGGCGCTGGCAATCTCCGGTATTCCCTTTGGTGGCCCGATCGGTGCAGCCCGTGTTGGTTTCACTGAGGAGGAAGGTTACATCCTGAACCCCAGCTTTGAGCAGCTGAAAGAGTCTGAGCTGGACATGGTGGTTGCCGGTACTTCTGATGCCGTCCTGATGGTCGAGTCAGAAGCTAAGGAGCTGACCGAAGATGAAATGCTGGGTGCGGTGCTGTACGCTCAGCAGGAATATCAGGCTGTTATTCAGGCGATCAACGAACTGGTGGCAGAGGCTGGTAAGCCCGCCTGGGACTGGCAGCCTGCTGCAGAAAATACTGCACTGATCGAGCGTGTCAAAGGTGCTTATCAGGGACGTATTGCTGAAGCTTACCAGATCGCAGAAAAGCAGAAGCGTAACGATGCACTGTCTGCACTGCGTGCCGAGGCGGTTGCTGAGCTGTCTGGTGATGAAGAAGGTCAGGCTGATGCGAAGAGTGTCGGTAAGGTTTTCGCCAGTCTTGAAAAGAACCTGGTGCGTGAGAACGTTCTGGATGGTCAGCCACGTATTGATGGCCGGGATACCAAGACGGTTCGTCCGCTGCACATTGAAGTCGGTGTTCTGCCCAAGACTCACGGTTCGGCACTGTTTACCCGTGGTGAAACTCAGGCAATCGTGACCACAACCATGGGTACCTCCCGTGATGCGCAGCTGGTTGATTACTTGGAAGGCGAGCGTCGTGAGCCCTTCATGCTGCACTATAACTTCCCACCATTCTCTGTGGGTGAGTGCGGTCGTATGGGGGGCGTTGGTCGTCGTGAAGTGGGTCACGGTCGTCTGGCTCGTCGCGGTATTCAGGCCGTGCTGCCGAATGATCAGGAATTCCCCTATACGATCCGTGTTGTCTCTGAAATCACTGAGTCCAACGGTTCCAGCTCCATGGCTTCTGTTTGTGGTTCCAGTCTGGCGTTGATGGATGCCGGTGTGCCACTGAAGGCGCCGGTGGCCGGTATTGCCATGGGTCTGATCAAGGAAGGCGAGCGCTTTGCGGTTCTGACCGATATCCTGGGTGACGAAGATCACCTGGGCGATATGGACTTCAAGGTAGCGGGTACCGCTAACGGTGTTACCGCGCTGCAGATGGATATCAAGATCGATGGTATTACCGAAGAGATCATGGATATCGCGTTGGAGCAAGCGCTGCAGGCGCGTCTTCACATCCTCAGCCAGATGAATCAGGTGATCAGTGAATCTCGTCCTGAGCTGTCTGAGAATGCGCCGTCTACCATGACGCTCAAGATCGATACCGACAAGATTCGTGACGTTATCGGAAAAGGTGGTTCTACCATCCGTTCCATCTGTGAAGATACCGGTGCTTCTGTTGATATCGACGATGCCGGTGTGGTCAAAATCTATGCCGATACCCGTGAAGCTTGTCAGGCCGCTTACGACCGTGTTTACGGTGTAACCGCTGAAGCGGAGATCGGTAAGATCTACCAGGGTAATGTCACCCGTATCGTTGAGTTTGGTGCATTTGTCACCATCCTGCCGGGTCAGGATGGTCTGGTGCACATCTCCCAGATTGCGGAAGAGCGAGTCAACGATGTGAATGACTACCTCAAGGTGGGTCAGCAGATCGACGTCATCGTGATGGATGTTGATGCGCGTGGTCGTATCAAGCTGAGCATGAAGGAAGTGGCTCGCGCCAAAGAGCAGCAATCCTGAGAATGCTGAAATAAAAAAGGAGCCGAAAGGCTCCTTTTTTATGGCTTACTGAAAGCAGCGGGGCTGCTTCCAGTAAATCTTGCAGTTACTCGTCGAGGAAGCTGCGCAGGTGATCTGAGCGTGTTGGATGACGCAGCTTGCGCAAAGCCTTGGCTTCAATCTGACGAATCCGCTCACGGGTAACGTCAAACTGCTTGCCGACTTCTTCCAGTGTATGGTCGGTATTCATATCGATACCGAAGCGCATACGCAATACCTTCGCTTCACGGGCGGTCAGGCCTGAAAGAACATCGCGAGTCGCGTTTTTGAGGCCTTCGCCGGTTGCAGAGTCAATCGGCGAATCCATGTTGCTGTCTTCGATAAAGTCGCCCAGGTGGGAATCTTCATCGTCACCGATCGGCGTTTCCATGGAGATCGGTTCCTTGGCGATCTTCATGACCTTGCGGATCTTGTCCTCAGGCATTTCCATGCGTTCTGCCAGTTCTTCTGGCGTGGGTTCGCGTCCCATTTCCTGCAGCATCTGGCGCGAGATTCGGTTGAGCTTGTTGATCGTTTCGATCATGTGAACCGGAATCCGGATGGTTCTTGCCTGGTCTGCAATGGAACGGGTAATGGCCTGGCGAATCCACCACGTGGCGTACGTGGAGAACTTGTAACCACGGCGGTATTCGAACTTGTCGACTGCCTTCATCAAGCCGATATTGCCTTCCTGAATCAGGTCAAGGAATTGCAGGCCGCGGTTGGTGTACTTCTTGGCGATGGAGATAACCAGTCGCAGGTTGGCTTCAACCATTTCTTTCTTGGCGCGGCGGGCTCTTGCCTCACCAATAGACATCTGTCGGTTGATGTCTTTGATCTGGGAAAGCGACAGGGCAAATTCATCGCCGGTAGCTTTGAGCTTTCGTTGGGCACGCAGAATTTCTACACGGAACTGTTCCAGTGCAGGTGCGTAAGCATGACCTTCGGCAATAATGGCGTCCAGCCAGTCCAGGTTGGTTTCATTGCCCGGGAATTTCTCAATAAAGGTCTTGCGTGGCATCTTGGCTTTGCGGATACAAAGCTGCATAACCGTACGTTCGTTGAACTTGATCTGGTCAAGCGCATTCCGAACCCTGAATACCAGCAGGTCAAAGATGCGAGGTACCAGTTTGATCGGGATGAAAACCGTTGCCATTTCGGCAAGGGCGGTTTTAGCCTCCTTGCTGTCACGGCCATTCGCTTCAATCGCCTTCAGCGAGCTTTCCAGTCGATTGCGAAGTTCTGTGAAGCGCTCACGAGCTTCTTCCGGATCGGGGCCGGATGCCTGCTCGTCTTCGCTGTCGTCATCGCTATCGTCGTCTTCTTCGATGTCATCGTCATTGGCATCAATATCGTCAAGATCAGGCTCAGGAGTGTTGTTTGCAACCTCTGCATCCGGATCGATATAGCCGCTGAAGAGATCGCTGAGGCGGCCTTCTTCTTCGACGATGCGATCGTATTCATTCAATACGGTTTCAACAGAACCGGGGAAGTTGGAGAGTGCGGTCATGACTTCCCGCAAGCCTTCTTCGATACGCTTGGCGATTTTGATTTCGCCTTCCCGGGTCAGCAGCTCAACGGTACCCATCTCGCGCATGTACATACGAACGGGATCGGTAGTGCGGCCTGCTTCCTGCTCGACAGCGGCCAGGGCGGCGGCAGCTTCTTCAGCAGCCGCTTCATCGGCGTCAGCGCTGCTATCATTCATCATCAGGGTATCAGCATCCGGAGCGGTCTCGAAAACCTGGATACCCATGTCATTGATCATGCGGATAATGTCTTCGACCTGATCCGGATCGGAGATATCCTCAGGCAGATGATCATTGACTTCCGCGTATGTCAGGTAGCCTTGCTCCTTGCCGCGGGTGATGAGCTCTTTTAATCGGGATTGTTGTTGAGAATTTGCGGACATATCAACCCTATAACAGCGATGTGTGTGGTGCCGGCGCTTGACAGTAAGCGGTCAATTATAGCGTATGTGTGAAGTTGCCTGCCATAGGCATTGGCCTGTGCAGGTATTCGTGATCAACGTCCATTTTTTGCATGTCGAGCCTCCACTCCGCGGGCCGATGGCTGAATAAGGTTGCCAGAAGGCTATTGTTGCACGTTTGGCTGTCATGCTAAAGCGTCGGCACAAAGATTAGTCAATATCTGTCGTTAGTGGGGATTCTTTAACAGAAGTTCAAGTATTTTGTGATTTTTTTTGTCGTGCTTTTTCAGCGGCCAATCGTAACTGTTCCAGCGGGTTAAGGGTTTGGGTATCCAGCCGCTTTATAACGTCAGCTTCCAGTCGTGCAATGGTCAGGCAAAACTCTTCTTTTTGCAGGGCGAGATTGCTGATGGGAATATCGTTCTTGAGAAGCTCTGTCATACGGGTGCCCAGCTGTGTGCCATACCAGCTGCCGAGAAGTTTGTAAGTGGTCTGCTGTGGATTGCTTTGCAGGGATTCCACAAGGCTTACAAACTGCTGCATGTCGACGCTGTCGTCTTTGCGCAGCGTTTCAATATTAATTTCAGTCGCAAGCGAAGGCGTGTTCAGCAGATGGCGTAAAGCGCGATCTTGCAGACGCAGGCTGATTTTCGGGGTGCTGATCTCTTCCTGTTTTTTCTGCCAGGGTTTATCTCTATTAAATGTCTTTTTGCTGTTGAATGTCTGAGGTGTCTCTTGCCAGACGTCTCTGGGGTCGTCCTGGTATGTGGGTGCGTACTCGGTGGCAGGTTCGTACTGCTGCGAATGTGTCGGTGTGTCGCTGGATAATTTCAGGCCTATGGTTTTTTCAGCTTTTTTGTCGAGCAGGAGCTTATAGTTGCCTTCGGGTAGCTGCTGAAAATAAGGTTCTGCCATTTTTGCCAGACGCGCGCATCCATCCAGTGTTGTGGTGTCGACTTCGTTGGCCAGTTGTTTGAAGAAATAGTCGTCCAGCGTTAAGGCTTCATTGTGAATCCGTTTCAGGAAAGCGTCTTTACCTTCCTGTCGAACCATTGAATCCGGATCTTCGCCTTGTGGCAGGAACATGAAACGTACCTGTCTACCGTCGTGCATTTCGGGCAATGTGTTTTCCAGTGCTCGCCAGGCAGCTTTTCTACCAGCTTGGTCACCGTCAAAACAGAAAACAACCTGACTGGTCAGTTTGAACAGTTTCTCGAGGTGTTCACGTGTAGTGGCGGTGCCCAGTGTCGCCACGCTGTTGGTAATGCCCTGTTGCGCCAGGGCAACAACATCCATATAGCCTTCAACGACGATGATCTGTTTCAGTTCGCGGTTAGCCTGTCGGGCTTCATAGAGTCCATAGAGTTCCTGACCCTTATGGAAAACCGGTGATTCGGGTGAGTTCAGGTATTTGGGTTTCTCATCGCCAAGTACGCGGCCGCCAAAACCGATAACGCGTCCACGCTGGTCGCGAATCGGGAACATGATGCGGTGGCGAAAACGGTCATACAGGCTTTTCTTTTCCTCATGCTCAACCAGCATGCCGGTATCGGTAAGAAGCTTTTCCCGCTCAGGAGTGGTGCCCAGGGTTTTGAGCAGATTGTCCCAGCCCGGAGGGGCGAAGCCGATGTTGAACTGTCGGGCCGTTTTTCCATCAAGGCCGCGGTTGCGCAGATAGCTGATAGCCTGTTCAGAAACGCTGTGTGACTTCAGTTGCTCCTGATAATAATCCGCTGCTTTGGTGAGTAATTCATAGGCAGGATTAGGGCTGGTATGCTGGTGCTTGCCTCCATCTTCCCTGGGGACTTCCAGGCCAAGACGGCTGGCCAGCTGTTCAACGGCTACGGGGAAATCCAGGTGCTCCAGGTCCATGATGAACCCCAGGGCATTCCCGCTAGCACCACAGCCAAAGCAGTAATAAAACTGTTTTTCCTGGCTGACAGTAAAGGAGGGCGTTTTTTCCTTGTGGAATGGGCAGCAGGCCTGGTGGTTACGTCCGGCCTTTTTCAGGGGAACGCGGTCGTTGATTACGTCAACGATATCGGTGCGAGCCAGCAGGTCATCAATGAAATGTTGGGGTATCAGGCCAGCCATGGTCCAGCATTATCGCTATGAATGATTGAAGTACGGGGTGTTCGATTACTCGAATCAGAGTATCACAGGTTGGTTCGGTCGTGGTTGGAAATCTGTTGAGGGATTCGTTGGCGAAAGTATGTGCACTTTCGCCATCTCCAACGGATGCAGGTTGGTGCTGTCAGGCTATTGTCGTTAGTTGGACAGTCTTGCCTTGATCAGCTTGCTGACGACACCCATGTCGGCGGCGCCCTGTACCTTGGGTTTGATGACGCCCATCAGGCGACCCATATCCTGCATGGAAGCTGCGCCCGTTTCGGTAACGGCGGCTTCAATGATCGCGCTGATTTCATCATCGCTGAGTTGTTTGGGGAGGAAATCCTGCAGAACGACGATTTCTGCGTTTTCCTTGTCCGCCAGTTCCTGACGGCCGGCGTCAGTAAACTGGCTGGCGGCATCCCGTCGTTGTTTGACCATCTTGTCCAGCAGAGCCAGACCTCGACTGTCATCCACCTCGATGCGCTCATCCACTTCCACACGTTTGAATTCCGCCAGCGCCATCCGGATAACACCGAGACGGTCTTTATCCTTGGCGCGCATGGCGTCTTTCATTGCGTCAGTCAGACGGCTCTTCAAAGTGCTGTCAGTCATGGATCTCTCCGGCCTTGAATAAATAAAGTACTGTGCCCGCTATATGGGGACGGCCTTACCCCTATTCAAGGCGCCGGGTCAAACGACGAAATGCCGCAGCCGGTCGTATCAGTCGATCAACTGATTAGTACAGACGCTCGCGACGGCGATTTTCGCGCTGCACTTTTTTCAGATGCCGCTTGACTGCTGCAGCTGCCTTGCGCTTGCGAACTGTGGTCGGCTTCTCGTAGTGCTCACGACGACGCACTTCGGACAGAACACCGGCTTTTTCACAGGACCGCTTGAAACGACGCAGGGCAACGTCAAAAGGTTCATTCTCTTTAACTTTGACAGCAGGCATGCAGGCCTCACCTTCCTTAAAATATCAAGTAATGGGATGCCGTTTCCGGCAGTTTATTTCCACATAGGTACAGAGCCAATAGTAGCCGTACATAATGAAAGCGGCGAATTGTAATGAGTGATTGCTATAGCGGTCAAGCATAGTATTTGTCAAGAGGAACGCCTGATCACGCACTACAGCGCCGTGCTGTACCGAATACGCTTACCCTGTAGACCGGCGAATTCGGGAATAGTTTCCGTATTGGCACTGACAATCCGTGCAGGCCTGCGGGTAATGACGCTTGCCCTGATGCAGGCATCCTTTATTATTCCCAGCCTGACTTGACCAGGAATACGATGCACATGAAAGTCCTCGGGATTGAATCCTCCTGTGACGAAACCGGTATTGCCATTTACGACAGTGAAGCCGGCCTGCTGGGCGACGCTCTTTACAGCCAGGTGGATATGCACACTGAATATGGTGGTGTAGTGCCTGAATTGGCTTCCCGCGACCATATCCGGCGGGTGTTGCCGTTGATTCGTGACGTCATGGCGCAGGCAGAGGTCAGCCGTGAAGATATCGACGCGATTGCCTATACCCGGGGACCTGGTCTGATAGGTGCGTTGATGGTGGGTTCGGCCATTGCCAAGTCCATCGCCTTTACCTGGGATGTTCCAGTGATTGGTGTACACCATATGGAAGGCCATCTGCTGGCGCCGATGCTGGAAGAAACTCCACCGGAATTTCCCTTCGTAGCGCTTTTGGTGTCCGGCGGCCACACCCAGCTGGTATCCGTTGAGGGTATTGGGCAGTACAAACTGTTGGGTGAATCTGTCGATGATGCGGCCGGTGAAGCGTTTGATAAAACGGCGATGATGCTTGGGCTTGATTATCCTGGCGGTCCCAGGGTTGCAGCGCTGGCGGAGCAGGGTGTTTCCGGTCGATTCCGTTTTCCTCGTCCGATGACAGATCGCCCGGGTCTGGATTTCAGTTTCAGTGGCCTGAAAACCTTTACCCTCAATACCGTGCAGCAGCACACCATTGACGGTCAGGTTGATGAGCAAACCCGTGCCGATATCGCCCGGGCTTTTGAAGATGCCGTCGTAGATACCCTGACGATCAAATGCCGCCGCGCCCTGCGTGAAAGCGGGAAGAAGCGTCTGGTCATTGCCGGTGGTGTCAGCGCCAACAAACGTCTTCGTGAAAAACTGGGCGAAATGGCAGCTGGGGAAAACGCAACGTTATACTATGCGCGTCCGGCCTTCTGTACCGACAATGGCGCCATGATTGCCTATGCCGGCTGTCAGCGTCTGCTGGCCGGCGAGCGGGATGCTCCGGGTATCCGCCCCATGCCAAGATGGCCGCTTGAAACCCTTACCCCTGTGACTGATGGGAGCCGATAAGCCGTGGATAAGGTCCGGATTGAAAACCTGTATGTAGAAACCATTATCGGTTTTTATCACTGGGAACATGAAGAGCCCCAGCCCCTGCAGATTGACCTGGAACTGGGTACCGATTTTTCTGACGCCTTTGTCTCTGATGACCTGCCGGATGCGCTGGACTACGCCACACTCAGCCGGCGAGTAAAGCAGTACTGCCAGGCGAGCCGTTTTCATCTGCTGGAAGCCTTGTGTGGCGGTATCCTGAAACTGATTTTTACGGAGTTCGCCGTACAGTCCGTGAAACTGGTGATTCGAAAACCCCACGCCCTGCGGGATGCGATTCCTTCCGTTGAATGTTTCCGGACCAGAGAACAGATGGGCATCAACTGGCCGGCTGACAAGGATTCTGAGTGACACAGTACGCATTACTGGGATTAGGCAGTAACGTCGACCCTGAGCAGCATATCGCTGCCATGGTGTCGGCGTTGTCAGAACGATTTGGTCAGCTCTGGATCAGCTCGGTCACCCGAACCCATCCCGTCGGTGTCGAGAATGCGGATGACTTTCTGAATGTTGTAGTTGGCATACAGACTTCTATGAACGGTCGGGAACTGAAAGCATGGACCAAGCAGCAGGAAAAATTGCTGGGACGTGATCATGCTAACCCGATGGAGCATCGCAGAGCCTGTGTTGCTGATATGGATATTCTTGCGCTATGGAACGGCAAAGATAGCCTGGTTGATGCCTCAGAGTTTGTTAACGAGCCATTCTTTTTGCCGTTAGCCGATGAAGCGTTGGATTTGATGGAGAAAACCGACGCAGAGTTGGCAAAGACCTTTTCTGCGTCACCGATGGAAGATCGAGTCAGCTTGTTCCTGCAGGATGGTCGAAGCTTTGGACTATCTCCTGTACAGATGTCTCCGATAGTGGCATCAGGACGCCAGCGCAGCAGCAATGGCTGACAGGCGCTCCTGGCGAATTGCCGCGGCTAATGCCTGTCCTTTATGTCCCTGCTTGACCAGGGCCTGTATATCGACGGTTTTACAGGCGAGCGCTGCGGTTTCCAGCCAGTTTCTTTGCTGATGATTAGCGTTGACGGTATGAGCCAGTAACTCGCAGATCGACAGGAATTGCTGAAAACGCGCCTCCCGCCTGAATACATCCGTTTTTTCCAGCAGAGTTAGCAGGGATTCTGGCGAGGCGTCTTTCATGGCCAGCCATGTGGAAAGGTGATTGGCGACCAGTATGGCCATTTCGCGATACTCAACCGGGGCTTTTAAATCAGCACAGAAGGTTTTCAGTTGGTCTGCTGCATTAATGGCGGGCGTCTGATCTTCCCATGGGAGAGCTGCACAGACAAAGCGGGATACAGTGTCAGCCTGTTCTTCGGCAGCACGAGCCAAGGCGGTTCGTGGAATCGCTGAGTCATGACTGAAACCTGGCAACAGCATTGGCATCAATGCTGACAGGGCGCCGCAGGCGTTCAGTACATCAAAGAAAACGACGGGTGCAGGTTCTGCCAGTGCACGAACGGTTTCCTGCCAAACCCTTTCCGCGACCAGATAGTTCACTTCGCCAGAACTCACCATGAGCTTCATCAGTGCCATAGTTTCATCCGCAACCTGAAAGCCGAATGTTGCATAGCGCGCGGCAAAGCGCGCCGTTCTGAGGATGCGCAGAGGGTCTTCACGAAAGGCCGGTGATACATGGCGCAGGATGCGATTGTGCAGGTCTTCATGGCCATTGTAGGGGTCGATCAGCTCGCCATTATCCGTTTCCGCCATGGCATTGATGGTGAGATCCCGCCGGAGCAGGTCTTCTTCCAGGGTGACATCCGGTGACGTATGAAAGGTGAAGCCTGCATAGCCATGGCCGGATTTCCGCTCAGTTCTGGCCAGCGCGTACTCTTCACCGGTTTTGGGGTGGATAAAGACGGGAAAATCCTTGCCAACGGGGCGAAAGCCCTGTGCTTTCATGGCTGAAGGTGTGCTGCCGACCACAACCCAGTCACGATCCTTGACGGGAAGTCCTAACAGTCTGTCGCGTACAGCACCGCCAACAAGATAGATTTTCATGGATGACAAACAGTACCGGGAAACAAAAGAGGGGATATTGTAAAGGCCGGAGCACCTGTGTGGACAGGTTTGCCGACCAGAATCGTTTTCAGGGCAACTTAATCCTGCGTTACCCGGTTCACCTCTTCCAGGGTTGTGACGCCCTGCAGGACTTTGAGCAAGCCTGACTGGCGGAGGCTGTTAAAACCTTCCAGCTGTGCCTGCTCGTTAATCTGCAGCGAGTTGCCTTCTTCCATGATGATGGACTGCATACCGGGTGTGATGAAAACAACTTCATAAATCCCCACCCGTCCCTTATAGCCTTTGTTGCACTTTTCGCAGCCAGAAGGTTTGTTGGCGTAGAGAACAACGCCATCGAGCTGTTCCTCGGTGAAACCTTCCTTCAGGAGTGTGGCTTTGGGAATATCCGCTTTTTGTTTACAGGAACACAGACGCCGTGCAAGACGCTGGGCGATGATCAGATTGACCGATGTTGCAATATTAAAAGCCGGAACCCCCATGTTTTGCAGACGGGTCAGGGTTTCAGCGGCGCTGTTGGTGTGCAGTGTTGAGAGAACCATGTGACCGGTCTGGGCAGCCTTGATGGCAATATTGGCCGTTTCAAGGTCCCGGATCTCCCCGACCATGATGATATCGGGATCCTGCCGGAGGAAGGCGCGCAGTGCCTGGGCGAAGTCCATCCCCTGTTTCGGGTTGACGTTAACCTGGTTGATCCCTTCCAGGTTGATTTCAACCGGGTCCTCAGCAGTGGAAATGTTTCTTTCCACGGTATTGAGAATATTAAGTCCGGTATAGAGAGATACGGTTTTACCCGAACCTGTAGGGCCTGTGACCAGAATCATACCCTGGGGTTTATGCAGGGCGGTCATGTACATGTCTTTCTGGTCGGGCTCATAACCGAGCATGTCGATCCCCATCTGTGCGCTGGAGGGATCGAGTATCCGCAGTACGATCTTTTCGCCCCACAGAGTCGGCAGGGTGTTTACCCGGAAGTCGATCGCTTTGGTTTTCGACAGCTTCAGCTTGATCCGGCCATCCTGGGGCTTACGCCGTTCTGAAATGTCCATGGCCGACATGATTTTCAGGCGGGATGAAATCTTGGGAGATAATCCTATTGGTGGCCTGGACATTTCCTGCAGAACCCCGTCAATCCGGAACCGTACCCGGTAAGCTTTTTCATAGGGTTCAAAGTGTAGATCCGAGGCGCCTTTCTTGATTGCGGTAAGGAGCATTTTGTTAACAAAGCGAACGACCGGGGCTTCATTGGCGCCATCACTGGATATTTCTTCTTCAACTGCTGCGCCGTCTTCTGTATCAAGATCTTCGAGATCATCATCAAGGTCGTCCAATGCATTGTCTGGACCATCCAGAATTTTTTCGATGCCCAGTGCCAGTTGGTCCTGAGGGATCAGGATGGCTTCTGTATGCAGGCCGGTATTAAAACGGAATTCTTCGACAGCTTTTTCATTGGTCGGGTCGGATACGCCAATAAACAAGCGGGAACCGCGTTTGAAGAGGGGAATGGCATTATGCTGGCGCAGCATCTTTTCAGGGATCAGTTCCCGTGGCGCCTGGTTGAAGTCCAGTGCATCAATGTTAAGCAGAGGCATGCCAAACATCTCGGCATTGATAGAGGCCAGGATATTGGCATCGACCAGATTTTCCTGCACGAGATAGGTGATCAGTGGAAGCTTGTCCTTGCGGGCTGCTTCGACAGCACCGATGGCTGCGGCTTCATCCAGAAGGTTGTCAGTGACAAGGCGACGGGCAAGTCCTGTCAGTTGTGTGTCTGCCATATGCGGGGGAACTCTTGCATGTTTATTGTTTGACGGCAGTATTCATTCTTCGCTGTCCGTATATCCCTTAACTATAAAGGTAAGGTCGCGATTGGTCATCTGTCCTGTTCATGGCGGTGTGGTCAGTATTTGACAACAAGAGGGGCTATCTTGTTGATTTCTCCATTATGGCGGGCCAGGCATAGACAACATAATTATCAACAGGCGGACGATTAAGAATAAATTCGTTTGGTAGGGCAGAGAAGGGGGTGCCATGCTTAGTCGGGATGTTTGGTTACTTCACTCCAGCCTATGTCAGCTTCAAATTCATACTCTCTGTCGCAATATGAACGTCCGGTGTTATCAGCGCCGGGTGATGCAGAGACGATAGTGTTGCACTCCTGTTGTGCCCCGTGCGCGGGTGAAATCATGTTGGCGATTAAGGCGTCGGGTCTCAATCAAACCGTCCTTTTTTACAATCCCAATATTCACCCGGTTGAAGAATATGAAATGCGCAAAAATGAAAATAAGCGCTTTTGCGACAAACTGGAGATACCGTTTGTCGATGCTGATTATGATACTGATGCCTGGTTTGAACGGGTAAAGGGGCTCGAAGAGGAGCCTGAACGTGGCAAGCGATGCACGGTTTGCTTTGATATGCGATTTGAGCGGACAGCATTGTATGCGTATGAAAACCATATCCCGCTTATTTCCAGCACGCTGGGTATATCCCGCTGGAAAAACATGGCGCAAATTAACGCCTCAGGTGAGCGGGCGGCAGATCATTACAACAATGTGAAATACTGGACAATTAACTGGCGTAAGCAAGGTGGCTCCCAGCGGATGATTGAATTATCGAAACAGGAGCATTTTTATCAGCAGGAATACTGTGGGTGTGTCTACAGTTTGCGGGATACCAACCGTCACCGTCTGGCGTGTGGTCGGCCGCGTATCAAACGCCTGACCCAGTTCTATGGAGAGGATGATGAGCAGCTGATTGCCCGTTCTGCAGGATAGGGAGGTCTGTTGTGTGCTGGAGCGTGCCGTGAATGGGGGCCTTATCCCGTTAGTCGGTGATATGAACGTGCTGAAAAGACACTTTCGGGTCAAAGTAACCCGCAATAGAGAATCGTTCAATAGATTCCCCGTTGCTGTGTTTGACGCGAAAGAGAAACTCCATGGGAAAATCACCCTCAAGAAACTTTTCGCGATCAATCGTCCAGCTTAACAATTCATGTCCCTGGTAATAGCCCAGGTGAGTATTCACCATGTCCTGTAGATAAGCACTGTTGTTATCCGTTCGATAGAGCCACGCCCAGGGACTGATCAGGGAATAGCTACCTTTATGGGGCGGTGAGGTTTGTTGAAGAATGGCAACTGCGAAATTTTCATAGTTGGATTTAATGAGACCAATACTGAAAAGCACACCAAATGCAACCAAACTGACGTAAAGTGTCACCCTGATAGCAATAATGGTCCCTTTGTTAAATGCTGTCACCACGTTCATCCTTGATTCAGTATTCTTTAACCATAGAGGTTATGGGGCAGAATCGCTGACAAATGTTTTTTTAATTTCTTTTCGCTATTTAAATAATTATTTTAATTGTGTTTGTTTTTATTTGTGTTCGTTTGATTTATTAAAGTAATAAATATTAATGGCGAAATAATAATACGAGATTAATCTGGAAACTGGCTCAGTTTTTGCCGAATTAATAAGGCGATCTAAATCTGAAAATGGACTTTCAGGGAGAAAGGAAATGAGACTACACAGGGATGTGAAACAGCAGGGTTTTACCCTGATCGAATTGATGATCGTTGTGGCAATCATCGGTATTCTTTCCGCGGTGGCTATTCCTGCTTACCAGGATTACACCAAGCGTGCTCACGTATCAGAAGGCCTGAACCTCGCTTCCGGTGTTAAGGCCGCCATTTCTGAGTACTATGCAACAGAAGGCTCATGGCCGCTGAATAACTCCAGTGCAGGGTTGGATACTAGCCTGACCGGTAATGCTGTAACCGGCGTGCAGGTAGCCAACAATGTAATCACCATCACCTATAACCAAAAGGTGACTGCCGGTGCAACCTTACAGTTGACTGCTTCTGCAACCAGTGGCGCAATTACATGGACATGCGGTGGCGGTACTATTGATAAGAAGTATCTGCCTGCTAACTGCCGGAATGTAGTTACTACCCCCTAAGTCAGTTTGTGTTTGCGCCCTCCTGTAGGGCGCAGATTTATTCGTAGTTCGTTATTATTGGGTTAACGAAAACGTGGAAGCTATGCAGTAAGATGGTTTTATGATTAATTTTTGGCGTAGGATTGGTCATTAAGTTTTCTTAGGGTTGCGTTTTCGCTAAGTGGAAAGTCATCTATTAGAAAAATTGTTTGTGTGAATAAAACTACTGTTAGCTATGAAACCGTTTCGAGTTTTTCAGCAGAAGCAGAATAGTGAAAAGCTTCTTTTCTTGATAGTGACAGGGTGTGCGCTTTTCTTTCACGGTTACCCTGTTGATTGGTTATTTCCCTTTGTTCTTCTTCTTGTCTCTATGGTGCTATGGCGTGGGATGGGTGCAGAGTTATACCCAATATCGTTATTGCATGGCGTTTGTTTTATCTCACTGATATTGCTGTTTTTCTCTTTTCACTGGAGTGGTAATCCAGAAAATAGCCAGATTACTGCATGGCGGTTGTCAGCGGCATTGTGGTGCTTCTTTCTGTTAAGTCACAGGGAGAGTGATGCTCCAATTCTGTTTTCAATTGGTGTATCAGCGCTGTGTGCTGCTTTATTAGGACTGGTAGAGTATTGGCAGACAATGGCACGTGTAACCAGTGTCTTTTCTGATCCCAATGTTCTCTCCGCTGTCATGTATTCCGCTAGCTTTGCCGGTTTGTATTACTGGCTCTATTCAACCAATCATGGCTTGTCCCAACTTCCCAAAATGAAGGCTGCCTGTTATTGGGCTGGTCAGCTGTTACTGCTCTTAACCCTGTTTGCGACGAATTCACGGGGAGGGTTTATTGCGTGGGGTATGGGGTTGATTGGCTTGGTGGTTCTCAACCGGGTGACCGGTGCGAGGCACTCACAATTACTCATAAAGTATGGCCTTACCAGCATCATTGCCTGGGCAATCATAACAGTACTGCCCATGCTCTTAAGTCTTGAGATGCCTGTTCGTGATTATGGGGATTTATTGACATTGAATGGCCGTCTGCCTATCTGGCAGGCGTCATTGCAGCTGGTTGCAGATGCCCCCTGGTTGGGTAATGGCCTGGGGACGTTTCATGATCTGTACCCGTCTGTACGCACGGAGCTGATGACGGGTGGGAATCATGTACATAATGATTACATTGAGCTTCTGGTTGAAGGTGGCATCGTACTGATGGCGCTTTTTTGTTTATGGGCGGTCTTGCATCTCTGGTTGTTGATAAAAGTATTATTGCGGGGTGCTAATGCGGGTCGTTCCGGGTTTGCCCTGGGTATTCTCTTATGCGGCAATCTGATGCTGTTTTTGCATGCAGCAGCTAATTTTATTGTTTATGTTCTCTGGCTAAATGTGTTCATGGGAATGGTCTTTGCTCTTGTTTGTCGAATAGCCTGGCAGGAAGGTTACTTAAAACCGCCTCAATGGCATGCAATTCCCCGATTCTGTAACTGGTGTGGTGGTGTGGTAGTGCTCTTCATGGCAATGCAGTTTTCATTATCGGTGACCGCCCTGTATCTGTTTGATAGTTCCAGAGAGCGCCCCCAATGGATTGCCAACCTCAGTAGTGATCTGTCTGCCAATGCGGTAATTTTGGCGTTATCCCCGAGTAACCAGTCTGCGACGATTGATTTGATGAATCGGCTTAATGTCGTCATGGAAAATAGTCAGGATCGCCAGTTACAGCATCGAATTTTCAGGCAGATATGGATCATGGCGCAAATGCTGCGTGAGGATGCGCCATTGCGTGCTCGAAACCATCTGATTGCGGCACAGCTGATTGATTATGCACAAGCCCATGATATTCCGCTCCCCAACGATGCCGAAACCTTTGACCAGGCCTGGGAAAAAGCGATCGCATTGAACCCCGGTTATTTACAGGCCCATGTCGTCAAGGCAAAGCGCATAGAGCGGGAGGACGCTGAAGCTGCTTTCAGATTGTTAAAGGGGATTGGTCAGGGCTGGTTTCAGTTCGCGCCGGAAAAACAGGTGCAGCATTATCTGCAGATGTTGCAGTATCTGGTACAGCAGAAGTCGCTTCAACGTGATAGTTAATCGTTAGTCTGGGGTGTTTGATCGTTCCTTGACTGAGCGATCAAGCAGGCGAATAACAGACTGAATTTCTTCAAGATTCAGAAAGTGCTTGACCATTTCAGCCTGCTTTATGCCGAGTGCGGTTTGGCTGGCAATCTCTTCAGCTGATACTTCTACCAGCTGACTCCAGGAACCGAAATGTTCAGCCAGTTGCCAGGCGCGGTGTTTACCAATACCGGGTATGCTTAGAGCGATAAGTTGCCGCTGAAAGTCAATTTTAAGCCCGTCAGTAATGGCTTCGTGGATGCGTGTGGCGTTTGACTGGCTGAGAGTACTGTTCAGTACCATCCCTTCAGGTTTTAATTGCAATACGTCGGCGAGTTGCTGGATAGCGCCATTACGGATCAGCTCTTCCCGGGTAGTGGCATCAAGGCCTGCAATGTTGAGACCTTGCTGGCCAGAAAACCATGCCAGGCGTGATACAAACTGCTGGTGGCAGGCTTCACTGTAGCGAAGGCAAGTCCATGGGGTATAACGGGACGTATCTGGCACAGGAATGAAACGATCTCTTGTTCGATGAATAACCTTATCTAACTTGGGAATGGCGGCGCCTTTGAGAGCAATACTGACCAGATCTTTTGGTGCAATGTCTAACGCCTTAAGCTGTTTCACACTACCAACCGATACTTTTGTTATTGAAATGCCTGCTAACGTTGTTGGCTCCAACTGCAGTATCGCGGTTATTTTTCCGGTTCTGCCAATTGTGAATGTAATGTTGTTTATGGCCGTGACGGCGTTGCTGGCTGGAAACTTCCAGGCAATGGCCCAGTGAGGGTAACGGGCATTGTCTCCAAGTTGTGTCCGCACGGATGTGACGTCTGCTTTGATGACAATGCCATCCATAAGGAAAGGCATCGCTTCCTGTGATTGATAGAGCTGGTTTCTCCAGGCATCAGCTGCGTTGATGTCGGGCAAAGTCCGGGAATACTCAGAAACCTTGAAGAAATCCCAGTCAGCCAATTGTTGATGGCTTTTGCTGTCTCTTTCCCCATGATGATTAATCCAGCTCCATGGAAAGAAGTCTAGGATCGCCAGATTATCCGGCTCATGCTGATCGCTGTTCAGCATTGCAGCGGTAAAGTGCCGGGCGCTGACATAGTTATCCAGTTGATGGGTTACCCGATCCAGGCGGGCAAATATCTCACCATGCAGAACAATGCGTTCGAGTGTGGTTTTGAGCTCTTTGGGAATTTGAGGAATCATCCGGATAACGGGCAATATATTTTCACCCCACTCGCCATCACCCCGGGTTGAGGCCTGTACCAGCTTTCCGTTTTGGAAGACCAGTTCAGCGGCTATACCATCGACTTTTGGCTGGACAAGAACCGGGCTGCCAAGCTGGTGGATGTCTTCGATGAAACGTTGAAATTCTTGTCGGTTTTTCCCTTTCCGGAGGCTTTTCATGGGGACAATATGGCGGATATCACCCGATGAGAGGCTCTCTGGAATCGCACTTTCTGTTTGGGCGTTCAGGCAGTTTTGTAATGCTTCTCGACGCACTGTCAATGCATCGTATTCTGAATCGGTTATTTCGGGCAGGTATTGGTGATAGTAAAGCCGATCATGATGCCTGATGGTTGCATTCAGTGATGCCAGCTCTTTCGACAATTGCCCGGGAGACAGCGATTCACACAGATCTCCCGACGCATGTTCTGCGCAGATCAGCATCAATACGGCTGAGAAAACAGATCGTTTCATCATGAATCCCCACCTGTAACAGGCAGGGATATCGGCAGGAACGGTTCAGGCTCAATCTGTCAGGCGTGATAACCATCCGGATTGCGTGATTGCCAGCGCCAGGCATCGCTGACCATATCGTCCAGTGATTTCTCGGCAGCCCAGCCCAGCGCCTGGCGTGCCTTGGTGGGATCGGCATAGCAGGCTGCAATGTCACCCGGGCGGCGGTCAACGATCTCATAAGGTACAGGCCGTTCGGACGCCTGCTCGAAGGCATGAACCATTTCCAGCACGCTGTGGCCCTGGCCAACGCCCAGGTTCCAGGCCTGGATGCCGCAATTTTCCTGCAGGCGATGGATCGCGCAGACATGGCCCCTGGCCAGATCCTGGACATGGATATAATCACGAACACCGGTGCCGTCGGGTGTAGGGTAGTCGTTACCGAAGACGTTCAGTTTTTCCCGCTTGCCGATGGCAACCTGGGCGACAAAGGGCATCAGGTTGTTCGGAATGCCGTTGGGATCTTCACCGATCAGTCCGGACGGATGTGCGCCCACGGGATTGAAATAGCGGAGCAGGGCGATATTCCAGTGATTATCCGCTTTGTGCAGATCGGTCAGGATCTCTTCAATAATCAGCTTGGAGCGTCCGTAAGGATTGGTGGCAGACAGCGGGAAATCTTCCGTAATCGGCAGGCTGGCAGGATCCCCGTAAACCGTCGCGGAAGAACTGAATACCAGGTTTCTGACATTATTGTCGGCCATGGCCTGGCACAGGGTAATGGTGCCGCTGACATTGTTGTCATAATAAACCAGAGGCATTTCGCAGGATTCGCCCACGGCCTTGAGACCGGCAAAATGAATCACGCAATCAATGTTGTTCTCCTGGAACAGTTGATCCAGTAGTGCGCGATTACGGATATCACCCTCAACAAAACGAACGGTCTTCCCGGTAATCTGTTCAACCCTGCGCAGGGATTCCGCGCTGCTGTTGCACAGGTTATCAAGAACAAGAACGTCGTAGTCCTTTTCCAGCAGCTCGACGCAGGTGTGGCTGCCAATATAACCGGCGCCGCCGGTAACAAGAATTGTGCTCATAAAACGTCCTTGGTGTTGTTAACCGGTAATGCGCATGGACAGATCAACTGCCCGGCAATCCTTGGTTAACACACCGATTGAAATATAGTCGACGCCGGTTTCTGCAATGGCGCGCAAGGTGGTTTCTGTGACACCACCGGAGGCTTCGAGTTTTGCCTGACCGGCAGAAGTTGTTACGGCCTGACGCAGATCCGGCAGGGTAAAGTTATCCAGCATGATGATATCGGCGCTGGCGGCCAGGGCCTGCTCCAGTTCCGCCAGGGATTCCACCTCGACTTCAACCGGTTTGCCGGGTGCTTGCTGTCTGGCGGTGTCAATGGCCCGGGCAATACCACCGCAGGCGGCGATATGGTTTTCCTTGATCAGGAATGCATCATACAAACCGATGCGGTGGTTATGACAGCCGCCGCAGGTCACTGCGTATTTCTGGGCCAGGCGCAGACCCGGGATGGTTTTCCGGGTATCCAGTAATTGAACGCCGGTTCCCTCGACCCGATCAGAATAGTGTCGACAAGTGGTGGCAGTACCGGAAAGCAGTTGCAGAAAATTAAGTGCGCAGCGCTCAGCCGTCAGCAGTGAACGGGCAGGGCCGTGCAGGTTGAACAGGGTTTTATCAGCATTGACCTGTTCCCCGTCCGATACCAGCCATTCCACCTCAATGTCGCTGTCTACCTGCTGGAAAACCTCATCAACCCAGTAGCGTCCACAGATGACGGCCGCTTCCCGACTGATAACCCGGGCCCTGGCGGTGGCCGAGGCGGGAATCAGGCCCGCGGTGATGTCGCCGGTGCCAATATCCTCGGCCAGCGCATTGCGTACATTGAGAATGATGGCTTCCTGGAGCGCCTGTGATATCGGTGTTTCGGGGCTGATACTCATGCTATACCTGTCTCCGGCTGAGGCGTGATTATAGCGAGAGAGGTTGTTGCAGACCAATGGCTTCAGAGGCGAGAAATCGATGCTTTAAGGCAGAGCGGCCTCAATGATGCTGGGCATGTGCGGTTTTTCAGATAGCCGGGATTGCTGCAGGTTTAGTGTAATGCTGAATTCGGTACCAATGCCGGGGGTAGAGATGACGCTCATGGCGCCCTTGTGGTTGTTGGTAATAATGAAGTAAGACACAGACAATCCCAGCCCTGTACCGGCGCCGATATCCTTGGTGGTAAAGAAAGGCTCAAAGATACGCTTGCGGGTGTCTTCATCCATACCGGCGCCATTGTCACTCACCGTGAGCATGGCGTGATCACCCTGCTGACGGGTACGGATGACAATTTTGCCTTGCCAGTCCGTCTCTGTGCGTGCGCTGATGGCCTGGGCGGCGTTCTTCAGCAGGTTCAGCAGAACCTGCTGGATTTCATCGGTAATGCAGGGGACTGCCGTTAAGTCGTCGTCGAGATCCCGTTCCAGGCTGATGCTCATGAAATCGAAGCCTTTCTTCAGATCAAAGTCTGAGCTGGCAATTTCAACCGTGCGCTCAATGAGTTCTGACAAGTTGGTCGGCGTTAGCGTTTTGCTGCCGCGGCGACTGAACTGGAGCATATTCGAGACGATTTTAGAGGCCCGCATGCCGGCGCTGTTGATATTGTCGAGAAAGCGGGTGATTTCACGGTTTTCCAGGTAAGCATTGAGCATATCCAGCGGTAAACCAAGCGCATCCGCTTCTCTCTGGTTGGCGGGCAGTGTGGGGGAGATGCGTCGCCGGATGTTCTGGACGCCCTGAATGATAGCGCCCAGGGGGTTGTTGATTTCATGCGCCATGCCGGCCGCGAGACCGCCGACGGACATCATTTTTTCCGTCTGCACCATCATCTCTTCCAGCTGCAGGCGTCGTGTGATGTTATCGATGCGGATCACCGCGCCGTCATTGTCATCACCACTGAGTGGGTAGATGACAAGATCCAGGTGGTTTTCCCCATCAGCGAGCATCAGAGGCAGTTTTTCCACCAGTTGTGAGGTTTGCAGGTCGAGCGCCTGCTGTACCTTGGGCAGGCAGTTGGCCAGAAAAGGCATGAAGGTGCCCAGCGGCAGTCCCAGGGCGGTGTCATGATCCATATCCGCTAACTGGGTCGCCGCCTTGTTGCACTGGGCGACCAGCAGCTGCTCGTCGACGGCAATCAGGGCCGATGGCATGGAGTCGATGATATTGTTGAGATAATTCTGGAAACTGGTCAGTTTGTGTTCAGCCCGTTTGCGAACCTTGACCTCAAGCTCCAGTTTTTTGTTGGTCATATGGGTTTCGATGGCCAGCGCCTGGGCTTTCATGCTGGCCTGCTCAGCCTTGTCCCGGGCGTTGGTGAGCAGCTGATCCCGCGCCTCAATGCGGCTGAGCATGGTGTTGAACGCTTGGGCCAGAATGCCGATTTCATCGTGATAAAACTTCTGTGCGCGAACACCGTAGTTTTCTTCAATGGAAACGGTATTGGCGATCCGGATAAGGTGTAGAACCGGCTGGGTAATGTAACGACGCACCAGACGGGCTGCCGCACTGGTTAACAGAAAGATAAAGACAAGAATAATCAAAACGGCGATGGTCATCCCGGCATAGAAATCCATCGGCAGTGAGGGATCGGTTTCAATATAAAAGGTGACCGTCCCCCCATCGGCCAGATCAACCCGTGCTATATGCTGCGTTTCATGGCTGATTTGTTCCGGGGCTGTCTCCGGGATATTCGGGATATGCCCTTCTGAATCGCGAGTCGCGTATAAATGCCCATCCGTGTCATAGAGCGCGATACTGTTGATCAGTGAATATTCACTGGCCGCTTCCAATACTTCAGCCGCTTTTTCCGGGCTTTTGAGCAGGGTGTTCAGCACCGGTTCTTCAGACAGGATACGAGTGACAGCCTGAACGCTGGCAGGCACGAAGTTATTACGGGAGACCAGGTAGGCGGAAAGAATGAGCGTGGTACTGGCAATCAGGGCCACCGCCAGCACGACGCTGACCATGACCAGTATCAGCTTGCGGCTGATCGACAGTCGCGAGAGGTAGTCATTCAGTCCGGACATGGATGCCTGATGCCTGGTTGCCAATCGGATATCAGTGCTAGGTTACACAGCTCCTTACCCGCATGGAAACCCGTTGGGTAAAACCTGTCCGACGCTTAATGAATGCCCTGTTGTTTCAATTGTTCCATCAAGGCGTGGTGGGAAGGCAGTTCCATGCCAATTTGCCTGGCCTGATCCAGCAGAAAACCATTGATGAATGGCAGTTCTGTCAGGCGTCCGTGGCTGACATCCTGAAAGGTGGAGGAATAGTTGTTAGCGGTGTGTTGAAGGACTTCCCGGGTCTGTTCCTGCAGGTTGATATCACAGCGGATTTTAAGTCGCGTCATCAGGCGGGTTGTCTCTTCGCAGAGGGCTTTCACCTGCTGCCAGCGGTTCGGGCAGGACAACAACTCCCCATTCCGGCACTGGTGAACCGCTGTCAGGCCATTGATGGCACTGTTGATGGCGAGCTTCAGCCAGAGACGTTCCTGAATGTTATCGCAGGGATGAATCGTCAAACGGCTGATTGATGTTAATTCGGACAGCGGCGTCTCAGCAAAAGGGATCTTTGACGGGCTCAGTGAACCGATCCAGGTTTGTCCGTGTCCTGCATGGTGTACCGTCCATCTTGCCGGGTTATCCGGATTTTCTGAGGCTTTCCAGGCGCCGTCAGTGGTGGTGCCAGCCCAGACGTTATGCCCTTCCAGCAGTTCGTTGACAGCTTCCTGGCTGCCCATCCCGTTTTGTAGCAGTAAAACGACGGCATCATGGGCAAGGTGGGGGGCAATATCACGGACAGCCTGAAGGGTATCCCGGGCCTTTGTCGCTACAATCAGACGTTGGATTGGTGAGTCAATATGGTGTCTGTCGGCGATGGCAATATCGAATAATTGACGACGATGGTCATCAACCAGTTCAAGCTCAGGCTGTAAATGTGTGGATTTTCCCGCTATTTCCCGCAGACGTTGCTCCCGTAGAATCAGGGTGCATGGTTTACCACTTTCCCTGAGACTGGCAGCCCAGAGGCAACCAATGGCACCCGCGCCGAGAATAGTCCAGTGATCCGCCATGCAGTACTCCACGGTTAAAACGTCATCTGTCGTTCTATCGGGACGACAGTGTGAAAAAAATTGTCAACGGCGGGAACTATAACGCCTGACGGTTGTCTGTTGTCTATAGTTGTTAAGCCCATTTCTGTTTTATGTGAGTTGTATCTTGAACGCTTTCCTGACCAAGAAGAATCTGATTGTACTGGCCATCATACTGCTCGGCGCCTTTGCTGTTGTGCAACTGGATGTTGATGACCGTCTCTATGACTGGTACCTGAACAGGACAACCCCTGAGACTGCTCGTGAAGGCGCCATCTGGCTACCGGATTACCAGGTGGTGACCGAGGCAAAGACGCTGGCCGGCATCAATGATAATGCATCGGGTGTGTCCTGGAATCCGCTGACAAAAACACTGTTCATTGTGCTCAATGGCCCTAACCAGATTATCGAAATCTCCCTTGAGGGCGACGTGATCAGACGGATTCCCCTGGAAGGCTTTGAAGATGTCGAGGCGATCGTCTGGGTTGGTGGAAATAATTTTGTGATTGCCGATGAACGCCAGCAGAGTCTGGTCAAGGTCACGGTGAATCCTGATACCCGGGTGATTCTCCGTGAAGACTGCCCGAGTTTTACCCTGGACTTTGAGGCCGGTGATAACAAGGGGTTTGAAGGCCTTGCCTGGGATCCTGCTGATAACGGCATATTTGTGGTGCGTGAACGTGACCCCATGCGGCTCTATAAAATCCATGGTTTGGTTGGGGGGGGGCAGCCAGCAACCATGCGCGTTGAAAAATCTGAAGTCCTCAGCGAAGGCGCCAAAGCATTCAGTAATGACCTTTCCGGTTTGCACTTTGACCCTGAGACCCGTCACCTGCTGGTCTTGAGTGATGAATCACGCCTACTGACAGAGATGGATGAGCAGGGACAGCCTGTCAGCTTCCTGGAACTTTCCCATAACTGGCATGGGCTGAAGGAAAACGTGCCGCAGGCAGAAGGCATTACCATGGATGATGAAGGGAATCTTTACCTGATCAGTGAGCCCAACCTGTTTTATAAATTCACCCGTAAGGCAAATGGGCAGTGAAGTTGCCGTAAACCCTGTGTTCATGATTGACCTTCTATACTCAGGCGATACGTCCTGTAACCCAAGGAGTTAATCGGTCATGAGTGCGCATGTGTACAAAAAGGTGGAAATTGTCGGCAGTTCTGAGTCCGGTACCGACGATGCCATCCGCAATGCCATTGCCAGGGCATCGCAAACATTGAAACATATGGACTGGTTTGAAGTGGTCGAAACCCGCGGACATATTCACAATGGTAAGGTGGCGCATTATCAGGTCACGTTGAAAGTGGGTTTCCGGCTGGAGTGACAGTGTTATACCGTGCGTCTCGTATGCACGGTATATCGGGCATTGGGCAGGACAGCCCTTTAGGCTAAAATCGTGCCATTGAATCGACAAAGGGAGACAGGCGAATGCCGTCATTCGATATTGTGTCTGAAGTGGATATGCATGAACTCAGCAACGCGGTCGATCAGGCCAACCGTGAGTTGTCCACACGCTTTGATTTCCGTGGTGTTGATGCATCGTTTGAACGCAACGACACAACCATCACCATGACTGCGGATGCGGATTTCCAGCTCAAGCAGATGCTGGAAATCCTGCAGGTGAAAATGCATAAGCGGGATATTGATATCAAGTGCCTTGAAGTGAAGGATCATTACGGTTCCGGCAAACAGGTCAAGCAGGAAGTGGTTGTCCGCCAGGGCCTGGACAAGGAGCTCAGCAAGAAAATCACCAAAATGATCAAGGAAGCCAAGATGAAAGTGCAGGCGGCCATCCAGGGTGAGAAAGTGCGCGTCACTGGCAAGAAGCGGGACGACCTGCAGGAAGTCATTGGCATGCTGCGGGAAGCCAAGTTGGATATGCCGCTGCAGTTTGATAACTTCCGTGACTGAGATGCGTTGATCACTCCGCGGTGATCACATGAAAAAACGGCGTCAGTATTGCCCGGTTACCGGGGCTGGCGCCGGACTTCCCTCTTTTAAATGACAATAAACCTGATCCAGCTGGATGGTTCCCGTGTCCCAACACTCTACAAGCCCCCTGTCCGAGAGGACGCCGGAACAGACCCGCTCATGGCGTGAAGCCATTCGCAGTTGCTTTCATCCCCGTGTTATCAGCATGCTTTTTCTCGGCTTTTCTGCGGGATTGCCGTTACTGCTGATATTCAGTTCTCTCTCGATCTGGTTGCGGGAAGCGGAAGTATCCCGGTCAACCGTGACGTACTTCAGCTGGGCTGCACTGGCGTATTCCTTCAAGTTTGTCTGGGCTCCATTGGTGGACCGCCTGCCCCTGCCGTTCCTGACCCGTTGGCTGGGTCGCCGCCGGGGCTGGTTGCTGTTGGCCCAGGTGGCCATTGTCGGGGCATTGCTTTTCATGGCGGGGAATGACCCTATTCACAACCTGGCCTTGACGGCTATTGGCGCCGTGATGCTGGGTTTCTCTTCGGCTACCCAGGATATCGTGATTGACGCTTACCGGATTGAAGCGGCTGACAATGACCTGCAGGCCATGATGTCTTCCAGTTATATGGCGGGTTACCGGATCGGGATGCTGGTGGCTGGCGCCGGTACATTGAAGCTGGCCAGCGCCTTTGCCGGTGCGGCTGACGGGTACAACTTTATGGCCTGGTCGATGGCCTATCTCTGCATGGCGGGCATGATGGGGGTGGGTATCCTGACAACGCTGCTGATTCCAGAGCCGGAAACCAACCAGCAGGGTCGCCTTTCCGGTGTTTATAACACGGAGGATTACCTGCGCTTTCTCGGATTGTTTGTTGTAACCGCCGGTGTATTCGTTGGCAGTTTTGTCCTTCTGTCAGGTATTGTCTCCTCCGCAAAAAATGTCATGGATGCAGGACCTTTAACGGGGTTCCTGCTGGAAGCCGTACGCATCACCATTAGTGTGTTTGTCGCCCTGCTGGTGGCCAGGTTGCTGATTGGTATTGAGCTGGTATCCCGCCATATGGTGCGTGAAACCTATGTTGCACCGTTTACAGATTTCTTCAGTCGCTACGGTAAAACGGCGTTGTTTATTCTTGCGCTGGTGGGCAGCTATCGCATTGCGGATATTGTGATGGGTGCTGTCGCGAATGTGTTTTACAGCGATATGGGTTACACCAAGGATCAAATCGCGAACATTACCAAAACCTTTGGTTTGCTGATGACCATTGCCGGAGGATTTCTCGGTGGTGTTCTGTCGATTCGTTTTGGTGTGCTGAAAATGCTCTGGGTGGGAGCGCTGTTAGCTGCGATAACTAACCTGTTATTCGCGTTGATAGCAGGAATGGCCCCCCACTCGTTGCTGCTGGCCGTTGTGATAGCGGCTGATAACCTCAGTGGTGGCGTGGCAACAGCGGCATTTGTTGCCTATTTATCCGGGCTGACGAACCGGGCGTTCACCGCCATGCAATATGCGGTGTTCAGCTCCCTGATGACATTGATGCCCAAAATCCTGGCAGGTTACTCCGGCACCATGGTTGATTCCCTGGGCTACCAGACTTTTTTCATTGTAACAGCGGTGATGGGATTACCGGTGCTGGCCCTGGTCAGCTGGATTATCCGCCTTGAACGCCAGCGGTCTGAATGAGGACAAAGGTGAGCGGTTGGCGTGTCAGTCCACGCCATTCCAACCGTAGGTTGCCAGGGGAATTTTGTCCCCGGTGAATTGAACGCCTTCCTGTTCCAGGCGTGTTTTCTGTTCCTGGTATTTGCTGCTGCCCAGCGGGAAAGAGAGTTCGCCCCTGCTGTTAATGACGCGGTGCCAGGGCAGGTCTGAGCCACGGGGCAGCTGGCTGAGGATGCTGCCGACGGCTCGCGCCTGTCGGGGCAGGCCTGCCAGTTCGGCGACCTGGCCATAGGTGGCGACACGCCCGTAGGGGATTTTGCTGACGACCAGCCAGATCTGCTGGGGTCGATTCAGGATCATCAAGGATAAGAATCTCTATTAACCAAACAATGTGATACGGGGATTATCGTTTTCGGTGATCGTATTGCCAAGCGGGACTATCCGGTATGTTCATCGTTGGTGACCAAGCAAAATCATCAGGGTATTCCCGCGTAGAGAGTCGGTAAATTCCTTTTTATGCGCAGTGCTATACCCTGATAATGTCGCACCCTGAAAAGACTTTTAGAACTGCCTGCTGATAACGATTCTATGTTCTTGCGACTATTACGATACTTGCCGGGCCTTGTGCTGTTAGCGTCACTGCCGGTGTCTGCCGACACGCTGTGGCTGATGAACAATGACATTATCCGCGGCCAGGTCAGGGAAATGACTGACGGCAAGTTGCATTTCACGACCCCCTGGGGGGGCACGGTCCAGGTGGACTTACGACACGTCCGGGCGCTGGAAACGGAGCAACTGCTCTGGGTGCGGATGAAAGGCCAGAATACGTTCCGGTTGATGAAATTCGACCAGAAAGGCGGCAAAACCTGGATGCTGGATAACCAGGGCAATGAAACCGAGCTGGATGACAAGCAGAAACTCGCGCGTTTACTGAACAATGATCCGGGTGAAAATCAGTGGTTGCTCAGTGGACACCTGAATGTGGGGTTTGATACGGAACGGGGTGACGAGGATGAATTCCGCACCAGCGGCCAGTTGAATCTCCAGGATCGTGTGAATCGGAATATTTTCAACTGGAAAACCTATTACAGCCGGGAAGATGGACAGACCAACGACCGGGAATTCAAGCTCAGCTACGATTACAACCGGTTCATGGATGAGCACTGGTACCTGCTGGGAAACAGCCTGTGGCAGTACGATAACAGCGAAAGTCCCCGGGAAACCGTTGCCGGCGGTGGCGGTATGGGTTACCAGTTCTGGGATCGGCCGGATAGCTCACTCAAGATGGACATCGCCTTGAACAGCCTCTGGGAAAATTATCTCAATGACAGTGATGAACAGCACATGGCATTGCGCTGGGGGGTGAATTATTCCCAAAAGCTCTGGGATGACCTGAGTTTCCACCATGACTGGGTGCTGTTCCGCCGATTGGGTGGCAAAAAACAGTGGTTGCTTGATACCACGACCAGTCTGCGACTGTCGATTACCGATAACCTCTGGTTCAACCTGCAGCTGGATTTTGACTACGATAACAAACCGGCAGAGGATTCCTACCGGTCTGATCACAGCTTCAGCTTTGGCCTTGGGTATGGCTGGTAAGAGGGCTAGAGCCTAAGACCGCCATCGACTTCGATAACCCGTCCGCTGATATAGTCATTTTCCAGGATGAAGCGGACGGTATTGGCGATGTCTTCAGGCTGCCCCATCCGCTGCATGGGGATGACTGACGTCATCTTGGCCTGCGCTTCCGGCTTCATGGCGGCGGTCATTTCAGTCTCAATCATGCCGGGGGCAATGGCAGCACTGCGGATCCCGTAACGGGCCAGCTCCCGTGACCAGCTCACGGTCATGGCGACTACACCCGCCTTGGCAGCGGCATAGTTGGTCTGGCCAAAGTTACCGGCCCGGGCAATGCTGGAAATGTTGATGATCACGCCGCCGGTACCCTGTTCAATCATCTGGGCTGCCGCTTCACGGCCGCACAGGAAAACACCGGTCAGGTTGACGTCGATAACCGATTGCCATTGTGAGAGGGACAGTTTGTCGATGATATGACCGTCTTTGACTTTGACCAGAAGGCCATCACGTAAAATGCCGGCATTGTTGACCAGGGCATCCAGACCGCCGAAGTCTGTTTTGATGTTGCCGACAAGGGCAATGACATCATCTTCCGATGAGACATTGGCAATATACTGTTCGACCCTGTCGCTACCAGCATCGGAACAGAGTTGTTGTGTTTCTGACAGACCGTCCTGATCAAGGTCTGCCAGGGCCAGTCTGCACCCGGCTGACGCCAGCGTCACAGCGATGCTACGACCAAGTCCCCGAGCTGCGCCTGTTACCAGTACCGCTTTCTGGCGTAAATCCATGTAGTAGTGCCCCTCTGATTCAGATTGTTCAATCGACGATTTTTGATGGCGACTTTACGTTATTTTGGCTGGGAAGATGAGATTAATGTCTGATCTTAGCAAACAGGATAGGGGAGAGAGTATGTTTTTGATGGCTGGCAATCACGATAAGTGTAGATTTTGTCCTGAGTTTGTTCGGAATGACTATTTTGCATTGTACTGTTTTGTTTTTCTGGATTTTCTGTTTTTAATTGATTTATAGCTTCATTTCCCATTCCATACTGATGTTGCCGCTATTTGGTGTCGTGAATCCAATACCTTCACCCCAAAATATGCAGGCGCCGGATAGATTTAATGTGTCGCCATCATAAAGATAGGTTGTGGTTGTTCCCTCTGCGTCAGCAAAGGGGAAAAGTAAAAAGATTGCGCACAATACATCAACAGAAATTCTTACGCCCTCATCGGGAATTCTGTCAGAGGGTATTTTATGAGATTGTCCTTTCGGAAGGGAAATAGAATCACACATGTTGGTTTCTATGGTGCAGGCTTTCCGAATGACATAACCACCATCATTGTAAATGGTAATGTCTGCATAAGTATTTGGTGTGGCAGTGAAAGCAATGATAGTGATGGTTAAAAGGCTACTCAGTTTTTTGATAATGTCATTCAGGTGCATAGTTGACGTAAGCTCCATTTCGTATTTTCTATTATTTGGAAAGATGTAATTGCGATCTTTATCGTATGACTATTATTTTTTTATTTAGTTCGTTGGAGGTGGTTTTGAATTCAGCGTTTTTTGTTTTTTTGCTGTTGTTAATGTTTAAGTTTTTAGCGTTTTAAGTGGATGGCGATTGCTTGTTTTTGAGAAATGATTGTTAGATGTGCTAACGAAAAAGGTTTGGGTTAATGTGTATTGTCAGGGGCTATGAAGTTTTCCTGCTGGATTTGATTCTGCTTAAATTATCTAAGAGCGATTTCAATAGCCTGTTTCGACAGGCGTAGTAGTCAATGGTGGAAATCCATTATTACGGTGCGCTTGTGGGCGTTGGCATTTGCATTTATGCAGAGGAGGCGTTTTTAATAATGATATTGATAACGTTTATCATTTGCATATAATGTGTCGGCATTAGAAAACAGATCCAGTGGAGTTAACCATGGCTGACAGACAGAAGGCGGCATCCCAGGCCCGAGCACTACTTCTCAACGAATACCAGGGGGTTTTGGCGACCCAGTCCGTGTCCATGCCGGGCTACCCGTTCGGGTCTGTGGCGCCTTATTGCCTGGATGCTGATGGGCAGATCGTGATCCTGATCAGCCGTATTGCCCAGCATACGCGGAATATCAGCCAGGATCCCAAGGTCTCCCTGACCATCGTCCAGAGCTATGTGGACGACATCCAGACCGGCGGACGCCTGACATGGGTGGGTGATGCCGAGAAGGTTGATGACCTGGTCGCTGCAGAACGCTACTACAGCTATTTTCCACAGTCCCGTAACTACCACACCACTCACGATTTTGAGTTTTACCGCATCAAGCTGGTCCGGGCGCGCTTTATCGGTGGTTTCGGTGAGATCTACTGGGTTAACCCCGAAGAACTGTTGCGTACCAACCCCTTCGCCGGTGAGGTTGAAAAGGGCATGGTGCAGCACATGAATGAAGATCATCAGGCTGCCATCATCCAGTATTGCCTGAATGCCGGTGAAATCCTGCCCGAAGGCGTGACACCGAAAATGGCCGGTGTCGACACGGAAGGTTTTCATGTCCTGATTGGTGAGCGTGTGATTCGCATTCCCTTTGAGGCGCCTGTGACATCTGCCGGCGACGTCCGCAAAGCACTGGTTGCCATGGCAAAAGCCGCCTGATTCGCTGCGTATTTCCAGTCTGCGGGAACTGTAAAGTTCCCGTATCACTTTGTTTCCCCGCTTGAAAATCCCCGGTTGAACTCCATATAAAAGGCAAGTCTAAAGGAGACACTCATGCGCTTTGCCTTTTTATTGCTGGTGCTGTTCCCGATTACCGAATTAATGGTGCTGATCAAGGTGGGTAGCCTGATCGGTGTCCTGCCCACCGTGGCGCTGGTGCTGTGCACGGCCTCTCTGGGCATTTATCTTCTGCGCCAGCAAGGCCTCAATACCCTGTTTCGCGCCCGTGAGCGGATGGCCAGTGGCCAGGTACCCGCGCGGGAAATGCTGGAAGGCATCATCATAGCGGCCTGCGGTGCTTTGCTGCTGGCGCCCGGTTTTATCACGGACATTATTGCCTTGACCGGGCTCTTTCCCCTGACACGGCGGAAAATTGTAGACCGTATGCTGGCCAGTCAACGCTGGCAGGCGGGCGCCTATACCCAGGACGGTTTTTACCAGTCCGATGCAGCCGGCCCGTTTGAGCCCGGTAACGGCCGGCGCGGGCCGGAAATTATTGAAGGCGAGTTCCGCCGTGAAGAGTAAAACCGGCCCTTCGTCGGCCCGTCAGCCCGATTTTGAAATTTTTTTGCAGGTCAGGGTTGAAAAGCGAAAAATCAGCCCCTATTCATAGTGTCAGCCGAAGCGGGCTCGGTATTAGTGCGGTACCGTGAGTTCGCTTGCCGCCGGGTCGGATGCGTCAGTGAGTGTACTCAGGCGCATCACTTCCGGGTCGGCGGGGACGTGAAGTCCCAACCTTAACCCTTAAGGTCATGCTGTGACGTCCGGTGACGTAAACAGCTGCTGGTAATGTTTTTTAGGCATACTTGCTAAACAGTTGGAGAGAGAGTCGATGAAACTTCGTCCGTTACGTGATCAGGTGCTTGTTCGTCGTTTCGAGAGCGAAACCACATCTGCCGGTGGCATCGTATTGCCTGGCAAGGGCGAAAAAACCAACCGTGGCGAAATCGTTGCTGTTGGCCCTGGCCTGCCGCTGGAAAACGGTGAAGTCCGTCCGATGGCTGTCAGCGTAGGTGACAAGATCCTGTTCGGTGGTTACCACAGCGATTCCAACACCGTGAAGATTGACGGCGTTGAGCACATCCTGATGTCCGAAAGCGACATCCTGGCCGTTGTCGAAGGTGAATAAGCGCCCGGCGCTTCCCATCGATTTCAGCTGTTTTAACCCAATTTTATGGCTGGCCGCGTGATACGGACAGCCCGATTAAAGGAATACGATAATGGCAGCAAAAAAAGTCAAGTTCGGTGATGACGCCCGCAAACTGATGCTGGAAGGCGTTAATATCCTGGCTGACGCCGTCAAGGCGACCCTGGGACCCAAGGGCCGTAACGTCCTGCTGGAAAAATCCTTCGGCGCGCCGACCATCACCAAAGATGGTGTTTCTGTCGCCAAGGAAATCGAACTGAAGGACAAGTTCCAGAACATGGGCGCCCAGCTGGTCAAGGAAGTCGCTTCCAAGGCTAACGACCAGGCCGGTGACGGTACCACTACCGCTACCGTTCTGGCGCAGTCCATCGTTAACGAAGGTCTGAAGTACGTTGCCGCTGGCATGAACCCGATGGACCTGAAGCGCGGTATCGACAAGGCCGTTGTTGCTGTTGTTGAACAGCTGCACGCGATGTCCATTCCCTGCGCAGACAGCAAGGCAATCGCCCAGGTAGGTACCATCTCTGCCAACTCCGACGAAACTGTCGGCAAGATCATCGCTGAAGCGATGGAAAAAGTAGGCAAGGAAGGTGTTATCACTGTTGAAGAAGGCAGCGGCCTGGATAACGAACTGGACGTTGTTGAAGGTATGCAGTTCGACCGTGGTTACCTGTCTCCTTACTTCATCAACAAGCAGGAAAACATGTCTGCAGAACTGGAGAGCCCCTTCATTCTGCTGTTCGACAAGAAAGTGTCCAACATCCGTGACCTGCTGCCGATCCTGGAAGCCGTTGCCAAAGCTGGCAAGCCGCTGATGATTCTGGCTGAAGACGTTGAAGGCGAAGCGCTGGCCACTCTGGTTGTTAACAACATGCGTGGCATCGTCAAGGTTGCTGCTGTTAAGGCGCCTGGTTTCGGTGACCGTCGCAAGGCCATGCTGCAGGACATCGCTACCCTGACCGGCGGTGTTGTGATCTCTGAAGAAGTGGGCCTGAGCCTGGAAGGCGCTTCCCTGGAAGACCTGGGTTCCGCCAAGCGCGTTGTGATCACCAAGGATAACACCACCATCGTTGACGGTGCTGGTAACCAGGCTGACATCGCTGCCCGCGTTGAGCAGATCCGTGCCGAAATCGAGAACTCTACTTCCGATTACGACCGTGAGAAGCTGCAGGAGCGTGTTGCCAAGCTGGCCGGCGGTGTTGCCGTTGTCAAGGTTGGTGCAGCGACTGAAGTTGAAATGAAAGAGAAGAAGGCACGCGTTGAAGACGCTCTGCACGCAACCCGTGCGGCCGTTGAAGAAGGCGTTGTACCTGGTGGTGGCGTAGCCCTGATCCGTGCCCTGTCTGCTATCAATGTCAAGGGTGACAACGAAGAGCAAAACGCCGGTATCGCCCTGGCGCTGCGTGCCCTGGAAGGTCCTATCCGCCAGATCGCTACCAACTCCGGTGACGAAGCCTCTGTTGTTGTTGACAAGGTACGTGCTGGCGAAGGTAACTTCGGTTACAACGCGTCTACCAGCGAGTACGGCGACATGATGGAAATGGGTATCCTGGATCCTGCCAAGGTCACCCGTTCTGCACTGCAGGCTGCGGCCTCTATCGCTGGTCTGATGATCACCACTGCAGCCATGGTTGCAGAACTGCCTGAAGAGAAGCCTGCTGCAATGCCTGACATGGGCGGCATGGGTGGCATGGGCGGCATGGGCGGCATGATGTAATCATCCCCCCTGCAGTTCACTGCTAAAAAAACCGCACCCCAGGGTGCGGTTTTTTATTATGGGCGGTGATGATTTCGCATCAGGCGACCGCCTCATAGGCCATCTGCCAGAAAGCTTTTTCGTGCCGGCACATAGTCAGGAATTCGGCTTCGGTCTCTGACTGGATTTCTTCGGTAGCGCTTGTAAGCGCCTCGTCTGCAATCTGCTCAAGTTGATGCACGTAATCATTGAAGGTATCACTGGCAAAATAGGCAAACAGTTGATCGTAAGGCGACGCCATCGGTTCCCGACAGGCGACACTGTAAGTGTTTTCAATGCCCCAAAGGATGGTGATTAACACCGGATACGGACGATGGCTGAGGGCAATCAGAAAACGACAGTATTCTTCACAGGCAGGGAATAGTTCATTGTGAAGGATCAGATTCCGTTCTTTTGCGGTACTGTGAAACCAGCACAATTCTGATTTGATCCCCGTCAGGCCACTGAGCAGGATGTCAAAGTGGTTGGGGGGCGCGGCTTGCAATGTCGCGGCAAAAAAACGGGTGAACTCAATACCAAACAGGTAATCCTGTTCTAGCCAGCGATTGAACTGTGCAGGTTTCAGGTTGCCGCTTCGGCAGTCCAGCAGGAACGGATGGTTGGTGGCGCTGTGCCACGCCTGCTTGTGTGTGACGGTCAGTTGCTGACAGTTCATGGTAATGACTCTGTCTGAATAGTGTGGAAGCAATAAAAATAGGCATCAGTTTGAGATGAGGCTCCCAAACTGGACAGCTGTTAAGAAAGATAGGGTATGTTGACAGAAGCTGCTTGTGGAAAACTTTGTATTATTGCTGCGTTTTCCGATGAAGCACCAGGCAACTGCATAATGTTGCCTGGTGCAGGGATGGGCTGGGGAGGGATTAATTTATCGGTCAGGAGCCCAGGACATCTTCCAGTTCTGCTTTCCAGATCGCCATAGCCAACGCCGGTTTGCGCAGGATTTTCGGGGTTGGAATCCACTTGTGCCGGATGCGTGAGAAGACATCAAAGCGTTCGGCATTGCCCGCCATCGCTTCCGCGACAACACGACCGGCGATGTTGGTCAGGGAAACCCCGTGGCCGGTGTAACCGTGGGCAGTGTAGATGTCATTGCCAAGATGTTCGATCTGGGGCATGTATTCACGGGTTACGGAGAACAGGCCACCCCAGTGGTACTCCATTTTCACGTCGTCCAGCTGGGGGAAGACTTTCAGCATGCGCTGACGTACCCGTTCTTTCGAATCTTTGTACTCGCCATTGAACGGGTGATTCACACCACCAAACAGAATACGGCCATCGGCGGTGGGGCGGAAGTAGTCCAGGCTGTTCTTGAGATCCGACATGGCCATGTTGTTGGAGATCGGCTGGCGATCGCCCAGGGGTTCGGTGACGCCAATATAGGAGACCACTGGCAGGGTAGTGCTTTCTGCCTTGCGGTGCAGCCCTTCCAAATACGCATTACAGGCCAGCAACACCTGCTTTGCCTTCACGCAACCCTGCTCGGTCCTGACCTGATTGGGTTGGCCCTTGACCAGTTTTTTGGCCGCGCTGTGTTCAAAGACCTTTACCCCCATATCCATGGCTGCGCGAGCCAGGCCCAGGGTGTAGTTGAGCGGGTGCATATGGGCGCTGTTGGAATCAAACAGACCACCGATGTAGCAGGATGCAGTAGTGACTTCCTGAATTTTTTCGCTGTCCCACCAGGCGACACTGTTGTAGTCGTACCGTGATTCCATCAACGCCTGGTAAGCGCGCAGCTCCTCTTCATGGCTGGGCTTGATCGCCAGCTCGATGTAGTTTTGCTGGAATTCACAGTCGATATTGAATTCACGGATGCGCTCACGGACGATATCCAGGGATTCACAGGACAGATCCCACAGCTGGCGTCCCCATTCCGGGCCATAGATGTCGTCCACTTCGTGCAGGCCGAGGCAGTAGCCCACCAGGCACATGCCGCCATTGCGGCCTGAGGCTCCCCATGACAGACGACCAGATTCCAGTACCACCACGTCAAAGCCGCGCTTGCGCAGTTCGATCGCGGCATTGAAGCCGGTCATACCGCCACCGATGATGCAGACGTCGGCGGTTATCTCGCCGGTCAGGGTCGGTTGCTGCGGCAGTATGTGGCCAGTCGCCTGGTAGTAGGAGTCGATATATTCACCGGATTGGTTCATTGGGGTGCTCGATATAAGGAGTGGATCGGTGTAATCCGAAAAGCGGCAGATTATCAGGCGGACCCTGCCTGCTGGCAATAGGACATTTTCACGGTGTTACCGGCAACGCCTGTGGTATTCAGGGAGTGATATTACGGATAAATGCACAGTGGTGGAGCTGCCCTGCTAACGATGGCAGATTTTCCCGACACCCGGGCTGACAATCCTTTCACCCTGTGAAAGCAAGAGGGACAGGAACCGGTTTGAAGAGGTCCTCAAACCGGCTGTCTATTTGAAAAGGTTTGAAACGACATAGGGAAAACGTCGTTTTTTCGCCTCAGTGATTGACGGCTTTTACACGACTATGACTTTCCGTCGCCGTGCTGAGCAGTGTGTACAGGACGGGCACCACGATCAGGGTCAGCAGTGTAGACGTGATCAGTCCACCGATAATGCACCAGCCCATCGGTGACCACATGTTGGAGCCTTCCAGCGTGAGTGGCAGGAGTCCGCCAATGGTTGTCAAGGTTGTCAACAGGATCGGCACCAGCCTGACGCGGGCAGATTCCCGCATGGCGTCATGAATACTCAGCCCCTGTTCGTGATGCTGGTTGGCGGAATCCACCAGAATGATGGAGTTATTCACAACAATACCTACCAGGGAGGTTAGCCCGACAAAGGCGGTGAAGGAAAAGCTGTAGCCTGTCAGCCACAAAGCGACAATGGCGCCGGTCGCGGCAAAAGGTATAGCAGTGAAAATAATCAGTGGCTGGCTGAAGGATTGGAATTGCAGCACCAGTACCGCAAAAATACCGAGCAGGGCGACCAGCAGCACCTGGTTCATGCCGCCGAATGAATCTTTTCGGTTTTCCTGTTCCCCGCCCACCTGATAGTTGACCCCTTCCGGCCAATCATAACGATCCAGCTGTTCGATGATGTCGTTGGTGATCTCTTCGGTCAGGTAGCCGGGCATGATATCGGCGGTAATTCGTGCCATTCGTTCCAGGTTGTGGTGCTGAAGGCGTGCCAGTGTCGTCTGTAACGTCAGGCTGGCCAGTTGGTTCAAGGGGATCAATGCGCCGTTGGTTGATTCCACCATGATCTGGTTGAATGTATCGACCTGGGGGCGTTCACTTGCTGCACGAACCAGGATGGTGTGATCATCGCCGTTACTGTCCCTGAACTGACCGACCGCTTGTCCGACAAGGCTGGCTCTCACGGCCTGATCAATACTGGAAATTGGCACACCCAGCATGGCGGCTTTTTCCCGGTTAATCTGAACCTGTAGATCAATGCGTGGTTTGTCGAGCGGATTGTCGACATTCACTGTGCCGGGGGTGGCCACAAAAACCGATTCCACATGGGCCGCTGCAATGTTCACTTGTTCCAGGTTATCGCCCACTACCCGGATGGATACCGGTGCTTCGTAGGGAGGGCCCTGCATGAATTCCTTGATCGTAATTTTTGCACCGCTGATGGCATTAAACTGTTGTCGGATATCTTCTATAAAAGGCTCTACCACCTGTAGTCGTCCGGTATCCAGTTGAACCAGAATTTGCGCAAAATTCGGCACTTGTCGTTTGGGAAATATATTGTAGAAAATACGGGGATTTCCCTTGCCGACATTGGTGGCAAGGTTCGTCACGATGTCATAGTCCTGCAATATGGACTCAACGTTGAGCGCCATCTCCCAGGTGGTATCAAAACTGGCATTTTCCGGCATATCAATGTTGACCAGCACCATGGGTTTTTCCGCTTTTGGAAACATGCTGACGCCCACTAAAGGCACAAGCGCCAGCGATCCTGCGAGCAGCGAGACAGAAAGCAGCAATACACACCATGGGTGCTTCAGGGCGTGTTCGAGTAATTGTGTGTAAGGGCCGTTAGCCAATACCTGAATCTTGCGTAACAGCCAGGGCGTCTTCTGATCCCCTTTGCCAAGCACCTTGCTGGCCAGCAAGGGTGTGAGAGTCAGGGCAATTACCAGGGAAGCCAGCAGCGTCAGGATGACGGTTACCGGCATGGATCGCAGAAAGGTGCCGGCGCCGGTCTGCAACAGCAGAATGGGGAAAAACGACAGAATGGTCGTCAGTGTGCCGCTGACAACCGCCCAGCCTACCTGGCTGGCGCCGTTCATTGCGGCATTGGCGCTGTCATGACCGCTACGACGGAAACGGCCGACATTTTCGGTAACCACAATGGCGTTGTCGACCAGCAGCCCAAGGGCAACCACCAGGCCAACAATCGACATCTGTTGCAAGCCGAAGCCGCTGAGGTCGAGCCAGCCGATGCCGATCAGTACCGACATCGGAATTGCCAGTACGATGACAAAAGCGGCGCGTCCTCCCAGGGCCAGTACGGTCATGACGCCGACCAGTGCAAGCCCCTGAAGCAGATTGTTAAAAAATCCGTTAATCCTTTCATCAACGCTGATGCTTTGATCGTGCGCCAACTCTAGGGTGATTTCATCGGGCAGGGTCTGGCTGAATTCTGCCAGCGTGCTCTTCAGCGCCGCCATGACGGCCATGATATTGCTTCCCTTACGTTGCACCACGGAGATAAACACCGTCCGTTTGCCGTTAAACCGGGCATGGTAAGTGGGAAGTGCATCGGTTAAATGGACATCGGCAATGGTTTCCACATAAACGACATTGCCTGGTTTTGACCGGACCGCGGTGCGCCGGATCTGCTGCAGAGAGCGGAAGTCGCCACTGGTACGGACGGTAAAGCGTTCGCTGCCGGATAAGGCATGCCCGCCGGGCAGGTTGATACTGGATGACTGAATAGCGTTTGCCAGCTCGGCAATACTGATATTCAGGGCGCGCATCTTGTCGAGATCCGCCGCAATCTCGACCTGCTGTTCCGGGAAACCATCAATATCGGCACGTTTGACGCCGGCGATTCGCTCAAGGCGTTTTTCCAGCTTTTCCGCCTGGCGTTTGAGACGGGCATAACCGGCGCTATCCGACATCAGGGCAATCTGCAGGATATTGACGTCAGTAGGGGATATTTTCTCTATAGTCAGCTGGTGAATGGCTTCCGGCAGGTCATCCCGTATGCGTGATACTGCGGACACAACATCGTCGTATTTTTCATCCGGATCGGTGCCATAGAGAAATTCGACCCTCACAACACCCAGGCCATCCTCGATATCACTTTTAATAACTTTCAGGTCATCCAGTTCATTGATCGCTTCTTCAATGGGATCGACCACCAGTTTCTCCATATCCGCCGGTGCTGTACCGGGGTAGATCACCTTGATCATGGCGGCAGGGAAGTTGAACTGGGGATCTTCCGAGCGTGGCATACTGGCTAATGAAACCGCACCAAGCGCAATCAACAGCAATGTGATGACAAGGGTGAACTGGTGGTTTTGTATCGCAAGACGAGGTAACTGCATGATGATTATTGCCTGTTTGCTACCGGAGTCGATTGAACGTTGTCGTCGGGTTTGAGAAACGACGCGCCTCGGGTAATAACAGGTGTACCCTCAGGCAGGCTGCTTTGAATCGCCAGAGACTGGTTATCCAGCCAGAGAATATTTACACGGTGTTCAGTGATGTGTTCAGACGCAGGATCAGCCACATAAATGATTCCCTGGCCATTGTCTGCACTGACCAGGGCGTTGGCCGGCAGTCGTGCGATCCGCTGGGTTTCTGAAGGTGTGAGGGTGATCCGGCCGATGAATCCCTGGTAAAGCCGTTTTGGGGGGGCATCCAAAGCGATTTCCAGATCGAATGTGCCGGTTCGGCTGTCAGCGGCAGGAGCGATTTCAGTGACACGACCGGTAAAGCTGGCGCCCGGATAGGCATCAAAATGAATGGTGGCAGGATCGTCGATCTGAACCCGGACCACATCGCGATCGGATAAACCGGTGCGCATAATCCAGCCCTTGGTTTCATCTGCCAGCAGGAAGGCGGTCTGTTGGGGGCTGACCAGTTCACCCGGTTCAATCAGACGTTCAATAATCCGGCCACGACCCGGAGCGCGGATATGCGAGTAGCGATTGTTGAAATGGGCAATCCGGAGTCGGGATTCAGCGACATCAACGCTGGTCTGGGCGGCCTGGAGCTGATCCAGGGAGATAGCCTGTTGTCGGTGCAACCGCTGCAGGCGCTCAAGATTACGCAACGCTTCCTGATGCCGGGCTTCTGCTTCGGCAACCTGGGCCTCGATTTCCTCAGTATTCAGACTGGCCAGTAGCTGGTCTTTTTCAACCGTATCGCTTTCGTCGACCTGAATGCTGGCGACGGGGCCTGATGTTTTGAAGGACAGCTTCCGGGTTGCCTTATAGGTGAGCTGGCCACTCGTCTGTATTGGTCGGGTGGTCTCCTGGTACTGCAATGGCGTGATGTCATACGGTGCGGTGTCAGCCATCGCTGGCGACAGGAACATAACGGCTGGCATCAGCACAGGTGTGATCACCTGTCGCAGAAAACGGCCTACGGCTGCTCTTTTCACGTTTGATTCTCTTTGCCCTGGGGACTGTCGTTATTGGTGCGCAGTCATTGCGCTTGTCCGTAAAGATGAAATGTAGGGGGGGATGTTGTCACTGTCAACAATGTTGACAACAATAACATTGGACAAGAGAATCTCAAGCCAGACCATTTGGATAGACTTGAAACGCCAGAGAACCGGGGAAAGGCAATGACGACGGGCAAACGCACTTATCATCATGGCAACCTGCGCGATGCGTTGCTGGCGTGTGCGTTCCGGCATCTGGAGGCGCATGGGCCGGAAAAGCTCAGCCTGCGTGCATTGGCCCGGGATATCGGGGTGTCTCAGACGGCGCCTTATCGCCATTTTCCCGATAAGGAGTGCCTGTTGGCCGCAATGGCGACGGAAGGGTACCTGGCGCTCAAAGCCTTTATCTGTGGGGCCAGCCAGGGGATTGATCGTCCTGATGAAGCCTTGCTTGTCTGTGGTGAGGCCTATGTCCGTTATGCAGTGGCCAATCCCGCCAAGTATAAGCTGATGTTCGGGCCAATGATCCAGCACCCGGAAAACCATCCGGAGCTACAGGAAGCGGCGCAACAGGCTTTCAAAGCGCTCTATGCCATTATTGAGACGGGGATAGCGCAAGGTATTATGGTGAATCAGCCTGTCTGGCTGATGGCCAACAATTGCTGGGCGAATGTCCATGGTCATGCCATGTTGCTGATTGATGGTCTGTTGCAGCGGGTGACACCTGATAGTGAGCAATTCAATATCAGGGATTCTCTGAGGATCAATATGAATGGTCGGCTGGCCTGATTTCAGCTCGACGACGGATGGGGTGGGGTTAGTGTTAATTCGTGAACTGTCAGGATGGCTTCTTCTCTATCACTGTACAGCCTGAGCAGGTCGTCCAGCTCGCAGCAATAGAGACCGTTATCACCCAGGTAAGACAGGGTCAGGTTAGTGCTGTTAATAATGATTGCCGTATGTATCCAGTTAATAAACGGGTCGGCAAGCATGATATGTTTCCCGGTGTTATTTTCTGCTGTTCGGAAAGGGCGCGATGAGTGTTTTATAGTATAAAGCCGTTTCCTGAGGTCTCTATTTCCCGTCAGTAAAAACAGTGAAAATTCCATGCACTTGAATTTATTGTTATCGCATTTCAGATGTGTTGTGCCTTCCTTTAATAGTTGACGGAAAGACGCTGCCTGTTTTTCAGGGAATGAATATTGACCGTTGGCTGTACGGACGATGATCGGACTATTGTGAGTTATCTGTATCGCTGCGCTGACAAGCCAGTCAGGGCGGTCATGAAATTTGATGCAATGGTATTCATGGCAATGTTGGCCAATGACTGTTTTCAGGGGGAAACAGTCAAAGGAGGCATGAGTGCGGCGTATTTTCTTTTTTTTGTTGCTGACAAATAGGCTGACTTCACAGGCAGAGAGTTCATGTTCTGCTAATAAGGAACGAGTCGTTCCTGGCGCGCCTGCCTGGTGTCTTTGGCTTCTGCGTGTTGCGGTGGTGCGTACAGTTTGCCGTCGGTTGTCGTCATTGCCATAGTTTCTGTTGGATGCTCTTGCTACGGGGGACGGGTAAGGGGTTCCATGTCTTGCCTTCATAATCACCTGTTAATGCTGATTTAACGCGTATTGCACCTGTTCCTTATCGGTAGAGAAATAGAGTTTTTGCATTACATGGTCTTAGATTGTTTTTCGACAATGGGTTCATAACGTGTAGGTCAGCGTATACAACCATTAACTGGTCATGTGATTGTCCCATTGGCAATCGGGATAGAGCAGCCGCTGACTTTCTCTCCCCTTTCCATCCTTGCAGTGGTACTGGATTAATTCTCCGGTGCCATTGCTGATAACTGCCGAATAGTGGTTAATTGCTGCAACGCCGGCTGCATCATTAACAGACGCTGTATTCACGAGCTGGTGATCGCTGAGTCGCCAGAACGCTACACTATTTCCCCTTGGCGCAGTGGTAATCACTGTGTCGGCTTCTGGCAAAACACAGACGCTGGCAATGTACTGGTTGAGTTTCATCCAATCTGTGTCATCTGCCTGCATGGACTGGATAGATTGCCCCCGACGATGTAATGCGACCAGTGGTCTGATATCCGCAGGATCTCCCTGGTATTGCATACCAAAAACCACGGTGCCATCCGGAGCGAGATCCAGATGGCGAATACTGAGCTGGTGGTGCTGGAAGCTGTGCTCTTCCAGTAGTTGACCGGTATGGCTGTCGATATAGCTCAACCGTGGTTGCATGGTTTCCAGGTTGAGTTTCTTCCTGCCTGAGGCCGGGTGGGTCTGGATGCCGCCATTGGCGATAACCAGTGTTCTGTCGTCTGGATGCAGGCGGATCTCATGAGGCCCGATGGCATGGGCCGCAAATTCCGCTACTTTGGTGTAGTGATCCGTTTCATAGACACCAATCACCCCACGGCCATCGCGTAGGTTATTTTCAGTGGCAAACAGTTGAGCACCATCGTGGCTGTATGTGGCATGGCCATAGAAGTGGCGATTCGGGCGGCTGCCAATACGCTTGAGCAGGGCGCCATTCGGGTAATCAATAACATGCAGGTTTTCACCGGGGCGGCGGTCGCAGCAGACGATCACGGGTTGTGTTGGGTGTATTGCAATATCATGCCCTCTCTCGGGCAGGGGGACGATATGTTGCCAGATCCGGTCTGGAGAAACGATTCGCACGGAATAGCGTCCGTTCCGGTCACGCGCCGTGCTGAATACAAGACGCTCAGGGGTTGAGTTGGTACACCCGGTATACAACGGTAACAGGCCGACCATCGTACAACCGGTAACCATGTGTTTCAGAACGGTGCGGCGAGTAGGCATAAACAATGGCCTGTGAGTGATCAGTCTCCATCATTGGCATTGAAACTTAGCATAATGCCCAGCGCGTTGGGGACTTCGTTGCCAAAGAGATCCCTGAGAGTTTTGAGGTCGTTGGCCAGCGCTTCTACCGCATCCCTGGATTCCGGGTTGGTCACCGCAAGGGATAACGGTTGCGGGACCAGGGCCAGTGAACGTTCCACCTGGTTAAACGCCTGGTGTACCTCTACGGTCAGTGACCCGCCATTGGGGGAGGCTTTGACAAGGTCATCCAGACCAAAGCCATCGGCGCCATCATAAAAGCGGCGTGCACCCCGAATATTGGCGGCAATATTTTCAAGGGAATTGCGGCTGCGCCATGACTCAGCCAGATAGGGATTGCCTCTCCCGTCTTTTCCCAGGGGCAGGACAACTTTCTTGTAGGCCCGTTCCAGCATGGTATGAAGACCGTTCACCATTAGTGTACTGACCGGATTGGGAATACCTGCTTCCTGTCGTTGATCTGGCAGCGCCATAAACTGCTCATGCCAGCTGCTGTTACCCGGTTTCCAGCTGGATTTCAGCAGGGAGGCATTGTCATGTACATGTTGTGCAATATCGCGTAATAGCTGACAACGTTCAGGCTGTAGCCTCAGCTGCTCTGCTGTGTTGACGGATGGTTCAAACAGGAGATATTCCAGGGCAGAGAGGCCTTGTATGACGACACTCGCTTCACTGATGTCAGTTTTGGCATGACTCTGGAGTTGTTGTTCGACTTTCCGCTGCACCAGGTTTTTCTTGTCCGGCCAGAACTGGAATTGCCACAACAGGTTCTCTTCAATAACCGGGCCAAACTGGATCACTTCCGTTTCCAGCCAGGCGCCCATCAGGTTGCGCCAGTGCTGTTGCAGTTCATTGAATGCGGGTTGTGATGGTGCATGGCAAAAGTGTTCTGCTGAGGATTGAACCTGCTCAGCCTGAAATGCAAGACGGTGGTACAGTGCCAGGATCACCCGCCTGGAAGAGTTTTCCGCCAACTGGCGCTCGGAATCATTGTTGTTCGAGCAGCCCCCGAGTGCCAGCAACAGCGATGTAAGTACGACAATGGCAATAGATTTCATACTGCTTTGGACTTATAAGGATTCCAGAAAAGCCAGCAGCGCCCGGCGGTCATGACGGGGCATAGCCACGAAATGTTCCCGGGATTGTTCCGCTTCTCCCCCATGCCACAGGATGGCTTCCGTCAGGTTACGGGCCCGTCCATCGTGCAGGAATTCAGTATGGCCATTGACGGTTTTAGTGAGACCGATACCCCAGAGTGGCGGTGTTCGCCATTCCTGCCCTGTCGCAAGGAACTCGGGGCGATTATCCGCCAGTTCTTCGCCCATGTCATGGAGTAAAAGGTCGGTATAGGGCCAGATGACCTGGCCGGATTGCTCTGGCTGTCCGGTTATTTGTGCTGTCGTTGTCTGAGGAATATGACACGCAGCACACTGAGCGTCGTTGAAGAGCTGTTTACCCCGAAGGACGTCCGGTGCATCCACATTCCGGCGGGCGGGCACGGCCAGGTTGCGGGTATAAAACGTGACAAAGTTCAGAATGTCTTCAGAGAGTTCCGGATCGCCACCATTGATACTGTTCAGGCAATCTTGCTGGCTTTCTGTGCAGTGATCTTTCCGGAATAAGCTGGAGGTAATACCGAGATCGCCGTTGAACGCGGCAGCATTTTGCTGTCGTAAATCCGGCTGGCCGGCTTTCCAGCCAAAGCGACCTATAGTTGTCGTTTGTTTATCAGCATGCCAGACCTGGTTGAGTCGTCCGGAAATACCGTCGTTGTTTCGGTCGTCTGGGTCAGCATAGGCTTGAAGCGTATTTTCAGGAACGGCTTCCAAAAGCCCCAGGCCAATCATTGGTGGTGCGACCCTTGGGGAAAGCATGATATCCGGATGGAATTCACCATACCCTTTGTCCTCAATAGTAAACGACGGTTTACGCAGTTCTGCGGTGTCCCCATCGGAAAAGGTCACAGTCTGGTAGCTGTAAGTTACCCGGATTTTTCCCTCAGGTGTTACGCCTGGGAGTGCAAAATCCTGTAATTGCCCGCCATAAACGGGATCAGGTACGGAACCGTCGGTTTTTAGTTGTGCCTTATGTGCAGCAGTGATAGCTGGAATGCTCAGGCGTATCAGCATGGATACGGCATTGTCATCAGGTCCGGAAGGCGCATGTCCACGGCCATCTTTGATATGGCAATTCTGGCAGCCACTGGTGTTGAACAAGGGGCCGAGTCCATCCCGGGCATCGGTGCTGGCCGGCGCCATGACCCAGGGGTTGCGAAAGAAACTGTTGCCGACGCTGAAGTCCAGACGCCGGGAGACGGCCATGTTGGCAGATGGCAGGGAAAACGCATTACGGCTTTGGTTGAATACCGTGGCTTTACCACCACTAAGGTGTTCGTTGGGGGCAGGGGCAGAGTAATCGGCGTTGTCGGTCGCCATCGCAATGGCAAAACCCGTTGCCGCCAAAACAGTACCCACTCCGGTAGCAGCCAGCAAAGGTTTGGCATGGCGCTTGATAGAAACAGACATCAGTGTTTACCGTTCGTATGTCATTCGCACAGCGTCCCTGCCCGTGCGATAGAGAGATTATTATCAGAACGTATGGTCAGCCGTATCAGGACTCAGGTTGTTGATGCCGGCCAGCGCGGCAAGTTGCTCGATAGCGGCCGTTTCTTCAACCAGTGCGGTGATGGCTTGTTCAACAATCGCATTGCCTTCCTTGTTATCAGCAGCAATCAGCTGGTCAAACGCCTGACCCTGATCAGCCGCATTGACCATGGTCTGCAGTGCGGCCTGGGTACGGACAAACTTGCTGCTGATGGCGCTTGCCTGTTCCGGGTTCTCGGCGGCGGCGAGGTCGGCCAGGCTGGGACCGCTGACCTGTGTACCGTCAACCCGGGTATAGCTGCCGCTATAGACGTTGTTAATACCCAGCGCGTTATAGAAGTGTGAGTTGTGGGTATTGTCACTGAAGCAATCGTGCTCATCTTCGGTGGAGTTGGCTTCCAGGGCGACTTTCATCCGTTCACCGGCCAGTTCACCCAATGCCAGGCTGCCCATACCGAACAACATTTTACGCAGGCCCTGTTCGGCAGGTTCGCTCAGTAAGGTTTGACGATAGTTGTCGTCTTGTCCTGAGCGCCATTGCGCTTCCATGGTTTCAAGGTCACTGACGAGCAGTTCAGCGGCTGCGGTCAGGTATTGGGCGCGTCGCTCGCAATGGCCGTTGGTGCAGTCATCACCTGTCGCGTAATCACTGGCAGGACGATTGCCGGCGCCGGGTTCTGTGCCGTTCAGGTCTTGTCCCCAGAGCAGGAATTCAATGGCATGGTAGCCGGTTGCAACATTGGCTTCACTGCCTCCCAGCTCATTCAGGTTGGCCAGGAGTGCGGGCGCAAGGTTGCTGGTATCAATCATGTCCGGGCCAACTTGAACCTCAAGGTTGGCAATGATGTTGGCAGCAGCACCGATGTTGCCAAGTTCCGCCTGATAGGAACCGGTATCGACGTAATCGATCAGGCCTTCATCCAGTGGCCAGGCGTTGAGTTGGCCTTCCCAGTCATCCACGATGGCATTGCCGAAACGGAAGACTTCACTTTGCTGATAGGGCACTCGGGCTGCGACCCAGGCCGTTTTGGCTGCGTCCAGATTGGCTTCAGTAGGACTTTCAATCAGTGTGCTGATAGCGGTATGCAGTTGTTTTGCAGTAAACAGGGCATCTTCAAAGGTGGCGTGGGCAACGTTGGCATACTGTTCGACAATGGCTTCATGTGAAATGCCAGAATTCGTCTCGCTGCTTTGTGAGGCTGAGGTCTTTTGTTCATCATTTTGTCCGCAGCCGGCCAGTGCGGCGGAAATAGCGAGAACGGGGAAGACCTTCTTCATTCTTGTCATGGAGATATCCAACCTGTGTCATTGTAATTCGATGGTTATGTATCAGGCTTTTCGTACTTATTTTGCCCGCAATTATATTGATAATTATTATCATTACAATTCTGTTTTGTGGCGTTAGTTCTGAGGGAATCCTTGATATAGGGGGAATGCCAGCGTCCGGGCCTGCTGTTTTTCGCCGCGATCACAGGACTTTCCCTGTCCTGCATCGCTACCGCGACATCCTGTCGCTGCTGCAAACAGCAGGCCCGGACGCTGGCTGAAACGAATCAGTCGCGGTTGGTTTTTTTTGATTACTGGTTTTGGTTGTTAGTCAGCAGGAGATTCATTGACGGCTGGCATTGTGCGTCAGCAACCGCACCTTTCTGGAAACCTTCGTAAGCAATAGCCCGGATGTCTTGTCCCGGATTTTCGTTTGCCAAAGTATTTGCCATGTGATCAGCCAGCAGTTCTACGGTGGTATCTGTGTCGATCAGATAGCAGCGACTGGCCAGCAGGGATATTTCAAAATAGCCCTGTTGGGCGGTGTAGCCGAACCGGTGATATTCACGGTCCTGAACAGTGAATGTGGTTAGCAGATCTTCCCGGGTCGCGAGGTAAATGTCCTGCCAGCGATTCGCCCAGTCTTGCTCATGGGACTCGCTGCGCTGATTATTCAGCAGGATTTGAATGGCAGAGCGATGGCCATGGGCAATACGCTGGCAATCCCCCTGATGCTTTTTCAGGCCATGGCTGTAGTGGTACCAGGCGCCTTCAATGGTTTCAGGGTAAAGGCGCAGTTCAATACCGCTGACATTATCCGGCAGATCAGCCATCACCCGCTGTTCCAGCAAGGGTTGGAGCGCTTCGGGCGTGATATGGGACAGTGGCAGTAGTGTGATCGCCTGCTCTGGTGCACGGCACTGGATATAGCCCAGTTCGTGGGTATGAAGAGTGACGTCGATACGGCCACCGTCCTGGCAATATTCAATCGCCGTACATTCTGCAGGAACCAGCAGGGTGTGATCCATATAGCGATCAATGGATTGCTTGATCTGCTTTTTGACATGGCTGAAGTCAAAGACCATGCCTTCATCATTCAGATCGCCGTAGAGGGTAACATCGACAATCAGGCTCTCGCCAACCAGCCCGCGCTCCGGGCACAGGTAGGAAAAGTCGATGGTGGTCATCTTGTTAACGAACAGGGCGCTCATGGTGTGTCAGTTCTCGCTGCTGGCTCCCTTTTTCGCGACAAGGGAAGAAAAAGGGCGGTATTGTAGGCGACCTTATCAGTATGAGCGAGTGTAATACTAATCGTAATGTTTAGCGTTTTTGTTGGCGCTCATGCCTTCGAGCCTGCCCGTGTTTAGCGAAGGCCGCTGGATTGGTTGAGTCGCCAGTCATGCTTTATGTGGTGGATGTTTAATTGCTTGCTGGCTTCCTGGATGCCATAACGGACTTCAGGCTTTGAGTGATTCTTACAAATCAGATCCAGCATCTGCTCCCTGGAACCGAAGTCTTCACGATACCAGTGAAATTTCTGGGGAAGGTTAAGCGTTGTGGTATCCGGTTCAAAGAATACATGACTGGTGAGGTATAAACGGGTAATGGCATCCAGTTCGGCATCAATATTGTCGGGATGAAAGACCCTGAGATCGGGGCATGAGCGTGTCCCGCAAAAGAGGGCTGCATGAATCCGGGGGTCAATCTCGTGGAGGCAGTGCTTCCTGCCCGGATGATCCTTGCTGAGAGGGAGTAGGAGTGATGCATGCCTGGGATGGTTATTGCGCAGGATGCCGTGCTCAATATCGTCCAGCGAATAGACACCATCTGCCAGTGTGTAGCCGTTTTTGGTAAAAAAAGTTTTGCAGTTGTTAACGCTATCACCAATGTTATTGTGAATGATGTCGTGTATAGCCAGACCGTTGTAGAGATTCAGCCAGAACGCCAAAGCGTCGTTATGATCCGTTAATTGTTTCGGATCAAAGGCCGCCAGCTTTCCTGCGATGTTGACGTAACGGGCAAATTCCCGGGAATGCTCGCAGGCCAGATAATCAAATTCATGCAGTGCGTCATTATAAAACCGTTGATAAAGATCGCCGAGTATTGCCGCAAGTTCCCCAGGCAAGGCAGATGTATTGATTTTGTTTGGATCTACATAGCGGTCATTGAGTATATGCATAGTCCATTCCTGATGCGCCTACAGCTCCGATTGCTGCCATTGGTATCGGGTTGCGTTCAGACTCCAGTCGAAATCATGGTAGTCGAATTTGATGTTGTCCCCTGCTTTTGAAAGCGCCAGCCGTACATCGCTGGATGGATGTTTTTCCCTGATAAAAGCAATTAATTCACGATCTGAGCCAAAATCTTTCCGGTACCAGTAAAAGGTCTTGGGCAGGGTAAGAAGTTGTTTGCCGGCATCGAAAGAGACATAGTTCAACAGATAGTCTGAGACGGTATTATCCAGTATCGCCGACAGATGCTCCGGGTCGTAAATGCGTAAGAGAGGACAGGAGATCGTGGCGCAGAACAAGGCGGCATGAATTCTTGCATCCAGCTCAGGTAATGCATGCTGATAACCGGGGTGTTTCTTTTTCAGGGGGCGCCGGAAGGAAGCGAATTTGGGGCTGTTGCTGCGCAGGATGCCGTGCTCAATATCATCCAGGCTGTAATGGTGATCCCTGAGTTTATAGCAGTTATAGGTATAGAAACCATTGTGGTGCCTGACGCTGCCACAGACCTCATTGTGGATGACACTATGTATCACCAGGCCATTGTACAGGTTGAGCCAGAAGGCCACTTTCTCATCGATGTCGGCCAGTGAGGCTGGATCGAAGTCCTGAAGTGCGTTTACAACCTGAAGATAGTGTTCATAGGATTTGGAACTGGCACAGGCCTGGTAGTCAAATTCGTGTGTTTCTGGCGTGTAATGATATTGGGCAATGGCAGCCAGTGCCTTGGCCAGCACGGAGGGCAGGTGAGCCTCCTTCAGACTGTCATCCTTGAGATATCCGCTATTGAGTATTTCCATATACGTATCGATAAGTCAGCGGTTTGTTTATCTGTTTAAGTATATCCAATGAAAGCCGGCAGATGGCTTTCCAGACGCTTTAGTCCGTGTTGTTCATAGAGAACAGATATAATAGGCTGCCCGGTTATTGGGTTTTGAAGTATCTTGCTTCTGGTGATACCTGAATGGGTATAGCGGGCTGGATGAGTATTGCGATTTCAATCGATAAGAGGTGGCCGTTTTGCAAGCAAGCTCCAATGAACATTCCATGGGCCTGAGTCAGGATGACCTGAACTTTGACGCAAAACACATCTGGCACCCTTACAACTCGGTCACGCGTCGATTGCCGATTTTTCCGGTGGAGTCCGCCTCAGGAGTGAGGCTGAAACTGACCGACGGGCGGGAGCTGGTGGATGGGATGTCATCCTGGTGGTCGACCATTCATGGTTATAACCATCCAGAATTAAATGCTGCTATTTCACGGCAAACCCAGAATATGGCGCATGTCATGTTTGGTGGGCTGACTCATCAGCCGGCGATTGAGCTGGCGAAAAAACTGGTCGCCATGACGCCGGAAGGTCTGTCGACGGTCTTTTTTGCGGATTCCGGTTCTGTCTCCGTGGAAGTTGCCATCAAAATGGCGATCCAGTACTGGCGGTCCCTCGGCAATACCCGCAAGAAACGATTGCTGACCGTTCGCAATGGTTACCATGGCGATACCCTGGGTGCGATGGCGGTGTGTGATCCGGTCAACGGTATGCATAGCCTGTTTCGTGGCATCTTGCTTGAGCATGTGTTTGTTGAAGCGCCGCAGTGCCGGTATGGCGATGCCTGGGAAGAGCGTCATCTGGATGCGTTTTCAGACGCGATTCGCGAGCACCATGAAGACCTGGTGGCAGTGATCCTTGAACCAGTGGTGCAGGGCGCGGGTGGTATGCGTTTCTACTCACCGGAATACCTGCGTCGTGTGAAGGAACTGTGCAGGGAATGGGGTGTACTACTGATACTGGATGAAATTGCCACGGGCTTTGGACGAACAGGAACGCTATTTGCCTGCGAACAGGCGGGTGTGACGCCGGATATCATGTGCCTTGGCAAGGCCCTGACGGGCGGCTATATGACACTCGCGGCAACGCTGTGTACCGATGAGGTCAGCCATACCATTTCAGATAATGGCGTCTTCATGCATGGTCCGACGTTCATGGCCAATCCCCTGGCCTGCAGTGTCGCAGGCGCCAGTCTGGATATTCTGAATCGAGGGGAATGGCAATCCCAGGTCAAAGGGATTGAAGTGGCGCTGAAGGAAGAGCTGCAACCGCTGGCCGACTTATCCACTGTTGAGGATGTCCGTGTGCTCGGCGCGATTGGCGTTGTTGAGATGAAAGAGCCGGTGGATATGCAAACGGTTCAGCCCATGTTTGTAGAGGAAGGCATCTGGGTCAGGCCATTCGGCAAGCTGGTTTACGTCATGCCGCCGTATATCATCAGTCGTGATGATCTTGCATTGCTGGGCCAGGGCATTCGCAGTGTTGTCAGACGGCTTTGATCGAGGGAAAACCTTTCCTGCCTTTAATGCGGTGCAGGAAAGGTGATGGTGACACATAGCCCCGGGTTGTTATCTGTCAGCTTTATATCGGCACCGTGGAGTTTTGCGACCGCCTGGGCTAATGACAGACCCAGGCCATAGCCCGGTTGGGTTCGGCTGCTGTCAACCCGGTACAGCCGGCGAAAGACTTTCTCTTTTTCCGCATCCGGAATGCCGGGCCCCTGGTCTGAGATGCGCCAGCCGTCAACCGTGATGGTGATATCAATCGTTGTATCTGCCGGCGCATACTTGATGGCATTATCCAGCAGGTTGTAACACAGCCGGAACAGCAGACTCCTGTCGGCATTGACTCGAAGGTCATTGCTATCATCCAGGGCAATTCGCTGCTGTTTCTCTTCTGCCTGGGGTTCCGCCAGCTCAATGACTTCATGCCAGAGATCACGAACAGACAACGATTCCCGTTGCCAGTGACTGGCACCCTGTTCCAGTCGGGAGAGTTCCAGGATGGCCTGGAAGGTCGCCAGAATCTGATCCAGTTCCATCATCATGGTTTCCAGCTCATCGCCGACAGGGCTGTCTTCAGGCTGTTCCATCAGCAGTGTCTCAAGGCGCAGGCGCAGGCGAGCCAGGGGGGTGCGGAGATCGTGGGCAATGCTGTCTGTGACCGTGCGAACCGAGTGGATCGTTTCATCAATCCGGTTCAGCATGTGGTTGACGCGGTCTGAGAGGTAATCCATCTCATCGCCATGGGTATTGACAGGCAGGCGGGCGGACAGCTTTCCTTCTTCAATTTCATGGGTAATGCGGTTAATGCTTTCAATGCGTCGGAACAGGCGACGGGAGAGAATAAATCCAAACAGGCTGGCCAGCAGGATGGCGCCGACCATCGCCAGGGCAACGGCCTGTTTCGCCCTGGCGGCGACCCGATCCAGTCCACTGCTGTCCATGGCAAGGACTATCGGGCCGTAACGGGTGTCTATCTGGCTGCCGAGCACCTCCCGTAATCGTGATAGGTCGAGCAGTGAAGGGCTGAAAATAATGAACCGGCTGACCTGTGGCCATGGCTGGACATTTTCCGGCAGGACGTTGAGATTACCGACCATTCCCTCGGGGGATTGCCAGGCAATCATGACACGGCGAAACAATCGCATTCTGTCGTATACGGCACGCTGGAAATCGGGCAGGGAGATATCCTGGCTTAATTCCCGGAACTGGGACAACTCCCGTACGATGGTCTGCTCCTGCTGACGTTGCAGGGCCCTGATGGCCTGCCACCAGGTCGCCCCTGCCAGCAGACTGATAATCACCAGTACCAGCACGGTATACATGGCCGTGTAACGCCAGACCGAGGAACGCCAGGTAATCCGGTTCATAACAGTTGCCTTGTCAGGAAGCTTTAAGCGTATAGCCTACGCCACGCACGGTGTGCAGAAGGCGCGATTCATTGTCCTCCTCCAGTTTGCGCCGAAGACGGGCAATATGGACGTCAATCACATTGGTGCCGGGATCGAAGTGATAATGCCAGACTTCCTCGAACAGCAGGGTACGGGTGACGATCTGGCCGGCATGTTCCATCAGGTAGCGCAGTAACTGAAATTCCCGTGGCTGCAGCTCAATGGCGCGACCACTGCGGTGAACGTCACGGGTGATCAGGTTGAGTTCCAGATCGCCGACTGTCAGCGATGATTCCACTGTGGGCTGACGCTGACCGCGTGCCATCAACAGATCCGCACGGGCCAGCAGCTCGGCAAAGGCGAAGGGTTTGGTCATGTAATCATCCCCGCCCTGGCGAAGGCCGCGAACCCGTTCATCGACATCCCCGATTGCGCTGAGAATCAGTACGGGGGTAGTGATATCCGAGGCCCGTAGCGAGGCCAGCACTTTCATGCCGTCAAGGCCGGGCAGCATGCGGTCCAGGGTGATGAGGTCGTAGCGTTTTTCCAGACCCAGCAGCAGTCCCTGTTGACCGTCTTCTGCGGTATCGACACTGTGTCCCTGTTCGGTGAAACCCTTGCAGATATAGTTGCGGGTGGTGGTGTCGTCTTCGATCACCAGAATTTTCATGAAACTGCCTCAGCGCTGTCAGAAATTGCCATAAACCGGGATGGGCTTGCCGCTGCTGGCGTCAAACAGATGTTTGGTGATTTTACCTTCGTGGTTGACTTCCAGCTCAAAAAAGAGAATGCCTTTCTCCAGCTTGAGCTCCGCCTCAACCACGTGACCTTTGTCGTTTTTCTGGAAGCGACGCAGGATATCAACCAGCGGTGTACTCTGTTTCAGCAGGGTGTCGACGCGATTGTCTCGCCGGGATAACCAGTTGTCGAGGTCTTCGGGGTTGTTTTCCAGTACTTTGCCGGTTAGCGCGTCAATGGTGAGTTCGCGGGACGACTGGAAATCAGCAGAGACCTGGGTTAATTCATACACCAGGTGACCATTCTCATCATCGACCTCATACTCAGTGATCAGGCCCGGGTAGGCATTCAAGGTATCCGTCAGCGCCTTTTCCGGTGAATAGGGCGCCTGTTGCAGGGCCTGCCAGGTCAGGGCCCGTTCCCGGGGAGAGTCGGCCATGGCATCTCCAACAGACAGGCTGCCGGCCAGTAACAACAGAATAAACAGAACTGAATACAGCGGGCGATGGTCTGTTTGACGAATGGCTTTGGCTATTACAGTGCTCCGTCGTTTTTCCATGGAAACATCCTCATGATCAGGTGGGTGCATTATAAAAGGTGTGAGATGACACTCGCATGGGCGCTTCATTAAATTTTGTTAATCTCTGGCATGTGTCGTTTTGGATCAGTAACATCATTCCATCCCATCAAGTACGATAATCCTGAGCCATCCAGGCTCGCAGCAGGATAGGCAATCAATGACAGACTGGACATCTCTCTTTTCCCAACATGTGGCCACACTGGCAGAGCGGTATACCGAAGGACTGGCGCAGGCAGGTTACCATGGGCTTCTGATTCCGGCAGGTTCGCCTGACCGACGTTTTCAGGATGACCAGGACTACCCTTTCTGGGGAAATCCGTTTTTCAGGCAGTGGGTGCCGTCACGTGGTGCGCCGGAATCCATGCTGGTCTTTGTTCCAGGTGAAACGCTGCAGCTGGTGCATTATCAGCCTCGTGATTACTGGCATGTGGCACCGGAACCGGCAGAGACTTTCTGGTCGACAGCCCTGGACATCAAGAGCATCAATAGTCCAGATCAGCTTCGCGATTGTTTACCTCAGGATCTGTCCAGGTTTGCGCTGCTGGGGTGCGAAGATGACCGCTTCGGTAATTGGGGGTTAGGCGCCATCAATCCGCCCGAACTGCTGCATTACCTGACCTGGATGCGCGCTTATAAAACGCCTTATGAACAGGCCTGCATGCGTGAAGCCAACCGGGTTGCCGCTCATGCCCACCAGGCGGCTGCCGAGGCTTTTCATGAAGGTCTTTCCGAGTTTGATATTCATCTCCGCTACCTCTCTGTAAGCCGGCACAGGGAGTCAGAGTTACCCTACGGCAATATCATTGCGCTCAATGAGCACAGCGCGGTACTGCATTATGATGATTATGACCGGGAGCCGCCGGCGGAACGCCATGCATTTCTGATCGATGCCGGCGCCAGTTTCCGGAATTACCATGCTGACATTACCCGTACTTATGCAGCAGGTAAGGGAGACTTTGCCGATATGGTGGAGCGCATGAATAGCGAGCAATTGGGCATTATTGGTGATATCCGGGTGGGTATGTCCTATGTGGAACTCCATGATGCCATGCATCGTCGTATCGCGGGCATGCTCAGTGATTTTGATATTATTCGCCTGCCTGCTGAATCAATTTATGAGCGTGGCTATACCCGGACATTTTTCCCGCATGGTCTTGGGCACCTGATCGGTTTGCAGACTCATGACGTCGGCGGTTGGCTGGCGGGTTCTGATGGTGCACAAGTGGGTCGACATCCGGAGTATCCGGCATTACGTCTGCAGCGGAAAATCGAACCCGACATGCTGTTTACTATCGAACCCGGTCTTTATTTTATTGATCAATTGCTGAGTGAGCATGAGGGTAAGACTGACTTTAACTGGGCGCGTATCGAAGCATTAAAGCCATTTGGAGGTATCCGGATTGAAGATACCGTCCTGGTCAGCCATGAGACAATGGAAAACCTCACCCGTCCCTGTTTCTCCTGATGCACTGAGCTATCATGTGTCGCTGCCACTATTCTGTGGCAGCGACACATAATGCCGGGCATGGCGTTGTATCTGGCTGTCGAATGCCAGTATTTCAGTCGCACATTGTCAGTAACGCAAGAGGGGATCGTTGAACGAAAATACAGATGTCAGGTCTTTTTTAACACGGAGGCGCTATTAACCGCCGAATCAGCGCATTGGAAAGTGCAATCCTGGTAACGAATATCCCTGAGTAAACTTGCAGGTTTGCAGGATTAAAAAGTGATGACAGGAATATAGCGCGAACACGATAATTTTCCCTGGATACATTGTATGAGTCGGCCAGTCGAACCGCCAGCCAGCCTGTCAATGGTCTTAGGGCATTCAACGCCAGAGTGGCTGAAATTGAGTGATATCCAGAACTGCGTTTGTATTTAAGGAGGTGAAAATGGATGTAAGAAAAACTCAAGGCGATTCAACAGCAAATCAGCAGGCTCGATTTGAACGTCAGGGCGCACGCCCCAAGACAAGTTCGTCTGGGCGTAAGGTCGAAGTAGCTGAAGAAGATTGTCAACATATTCTGGAAGCTTGTTATAAAAAGGTTTCTGGCGATAAATCAGGGTTTTCAGGTAACGTGCAGGCCGTTAAAATATTTGAGATGGTTGATCAGGGAAGGGTGGTATTTGATTATTTTGCCACGCATGAGCTATCAGAAGGAAGTCTCTGTAAATCACTAATAGATAAACTTCTTCCTTGTGTTGCTGATGAAGTCGAAAGATGTCCTGAATTATATGAGGACAAATTTACCAAAGATGGAATGGCTTTGCTGAATCAATATAAGACTGAGAGAGATAAAGGAAAAAGTAGACTTCAAGAGTTAGAGCGGGTTAAGGCATCGATTGTCAAGAAGTATAGATTGAATTCCTTGAGTCCATTGCGGACAGAACAGGTAAAAGAGTTTTTTCACAATCTTGATGAGGATAATGTCTTTGGTAGTCCTTGTTTTGATGAAGTGTATTCATCACTCGATGATGCTGGCTATACAAGAGTTAAAGATCATATTGATAAATGTGTTCTTATTATTCTTGAAGATATCAAGATGCATGATAATGCAAGGGGATATTCCATGGAAGCTTTATTGTTTATGAAGAAAACAGCGGAGAAAAAAATTAAGAAGTTGAGACCTGACACGCTATACACACCGGAAATGAAAAAAGAGATCGTTCAAAAAGTTTTCGTGGAACTGAAAGTAGATGAGAAAGGCAAACCTGTAGACATTGAAGAAAGTTATAGAGCTTATTGTAAACTTGATAAAGACTGTAAATTATTTGATGGTGAAAATGTTCAGGGGTATAAGGACTTTGCAGAAGTTATTGAAAAGCTTGATTGGTTGGCTGAAAACACAGCCTATTATATTAAAAAAACTGTTGGTGATAAAAACGAATTGTCAGTTGTTGCATTGAAGTATATCAAGTATGCCCTAAAGAAATCAGGTAAGAGGGCTGCGTTGTATCATAGGCTTGATATGCGAAAGGAGATTGTACGGGAAGCGTTTAAGCGAATCAGTGGTACTGACTTAACTTATACTGGCAAAGAAGAGGCTTTAAAAATTCACCGCATACTTAAGGATGAATACTGCTTATTTTCAGCTGAAAATAACGTGGATCTGATGCAGGATAAAATATATAAAGCTGCACTAAATTCATTACTGAAATATGTGAGACAAGAAAAAGCGCAGAGTTCAACTTGATGCTATACAAATTGCTTGCAGGCCAAGAAATTATTTATGGTATTCATTGGCCAGTTTTCTGAATGGTTCTTTTGTTGGGGCTGATCTGTATTCCCCCAGGTGATCTATTCCCGTTCTCGCCTGTTGACTGTCTGCCGTGAAGCATGAGCGCTACCCGCTACATCTGGTCAGCAAGCAGTGAGGCATGATCATTCCTTTCCTTGTTGATAACACTGGTAATACATGTGTCAGACCAGACGTTAATGGCGCTCTCCAACATATCAATGAGTGCATAAACCGGCAGTATCACGCCCATGATATTCAGGGGAATATTCATGGACGCCAGAATGGTGCTGGATAGCAGGTAGCAGCCCATCGGCACGCCAGCGTTACCGAATGCCGCCAATGTCGCAATAAATATCCAGCTAATGAGCTCCAGTCCTGAGTAGGTTACGCCATAGGCCATGGATACAAACAATACAGTGATCAGAATAAACGCCGCGCAGGCATTCATATTGATGGTAATGCACAACGGGAAGCTGAATCGGGAGATTTCACCGCTGATGCCCAGTTTTTTCTCGGCATTCTCCATCGCAGAAGGTAACGCTGCGCTGGAAGATTTGGAAAAAAACGCCACAGTGAGTGTTGGCAAGATTCCCTTGAAAATTTTCCAGGGCGGCAGGCCTTTGAACAGGAGCATACCGGGCAGCACGATAATGGCCTGAATAAGATTGGCAATCAGTATGCAGGCAACATAGAGCGAGATCGCTGCCAGCATCTGTTGATTTTCCAGTGTCTGGCAGAAGTCGGTGACAAACGCCCAGACGGCTAGTGGTAATAGAAGCAATATCAGGCCGGTCATGCGCATGATGGCTGAGAACAGGCTGTCAAACAGTTCATGGAGGAGATCACGCTTCTGCTCCGGCAGCGACAGAATGGAAATGCTGAGTAACAGTGCCAGCAGCAGTACACTGACAATCTGGTTGTCGACAAAAGGGGCAACGAAACTATTCGGAATCAGGCCTAACAGGTATTGCCCATACCCATCGCTCACGATGCTTTCCGTAGTGCCGGTAATGCCGGTGATACCACGAACCGGGTCAATAACAAGAAAGGTAGCCAGCGCAATCGCGGCGGCCAATAGTGTCGTCAACAGGGAGTATTTCAACACCATGCCCGCGAGCTTTCGGGCATGGGTGGTGTTTTTCATACCCGTCAGGGTCGAGAGCAGGGCAAAGAAAATAATCGGTGCGCTGACCAGCCGCAATAGCCGGATAAACAGGTCGGATACCACCGCTGCGGTGTCCAGCACCGGTTGAGGCGCGCCCAGTCCGCTGACCAGGCCCGCCATGGCGCCCAGTAGCACCATTGTGTTCAATGAAAGTCTGCCCATGAAGTTGCCTCTTACCGCTACCGGCAATTCCTGACAGTCCCGAGTTAATAACTACTGACTGTATTGCTGCCGCTTTTCTAGATGATTTATAGATAAGACAACCATAGGCAGGAAGAGTTCGTATGCCCAAATACCGGTTGGGTATTTGCTTATGAAAACCGCGAAATCCCGGTGGGATGAGGGAAGACTGGTGTTCAGCCTATGCCCTCGTGGATTTTGGTCAGTACCGGCAGAAGTTCCGAGAGTGTCTTTTGTACTTCATCCAGATCATGGCTTTCGCTGAGTTGTATGACTTTAGTCAGTAACCGCTCCCTTTCGGCTTTTGGCAGATGAACAAACAGCTCAGGCCAGGTTTGGCCCAGTTCATAGCTGTAGAGGATCAGGGCTTCCTGCTCGAACTGCTGGTGAAGGTTGAGATAATCCAGCGCGCTGGATGCCAGCATGGCGGCAGCGGCCTTGGTGTCATTGAGACCTTCGAGCCGTTCCCGGCTTTGCTGGTCTTTCTCGCTGAGGGTCAGCCAGAACTCCACCGTCAGATCGAACAACACGGCCTGTTGGCGGATGGAATAACTCATCAGGCTCAACGCCTCTTTTCCATAAGGTTGCCGCGAGGCAGAAAAATCAAAATACAGACGCATGATCTCCTTGAGGGAGAACAGTATCCTTGATGCCTCTTCCCGCCGGAAATCCAGTGACTGGTAAATATCCAGCTGGGGGCGGAAATTCTCTTCGTTGATCAGGCGCTCAAAGACGGCGCCCGTGTACTCGCCGCCACGGCGGGGCAGGGCATCGGCCTGTTTCTCGTCGATGGTTTTCAGCGCTTCTGTCGCCTGCCGGTAGTCGGCTGATTGCCAGGGTCGGGTGACATCGGGAATTTTCTGGCCAAGATACCAGAGCGCTTTGGCGGCCTGCGCCGAGGGAGGAAGTAACATCAGGCCAATGGCGAACAGGAACGGCGTCAGCCGGTGGAGGCGGTCAGGCGACAGGCAACGTCTTCTCATTGTTATCAGGCACTTCGCTGTTATTATATCGTGCTTGGCAGGCGCCCGGGTGGCGGACGGCTGTTCTGGACATCGTTATACCGTATTCCGGTAGCTGACGGAAAGTACAATTGTTGGGGGAGAGCCATCATGGCCGGCGCACAGGGGAGTGACAGCCTGGTTATTATCCGGCAGGTGTTTGAAGAACTCGGCGGACGGGAAGCCCTGTTTCGGCAGCAAAAAGCCGAAGCCGGCATCCTTTCTGACCAGGGCGAAATTGCAGCCACTGAGATCATGCTGCATTGTATTCCTGTTTTTCTCGGCAAAGGCATTGATCCGGTGACGGTCAATGACCTTATCCAGGCGGCAGGCGTCTCCCGTCGTACCTTTTATAAATACTACCCCAGCAAGATGGCGGTACTGGAAACTGTCTATCGGGCAGGCGTTGACCTGATGATGGGGCAGTTGCAGATGATGGCGTCAGAGTCCACATCGTTACGGGAACTGATTGAGCGTTCAGTAGGCCTGTTTTTTGATTGTCACCGCTATATCGGCCCATTGCTGAAACTGCTGGAAGAGGAGGCGATGCGCTCAGAGTCGCCACTGGCGATTTATCGGCAGCAGGGTTACGACGCCATGGTCGAACTGTTCCTCAAAAAAATGCTCGACCTGGGACTGGAAGCCCCGGATCGTATGGTCTTTTACACCCTTATCTGGGCGATGGAAGCGGCGTCCCTGAACCTGCTGAAGGATACCCGGCATACCCGTGAGGATGTTAACCGGGTCAGGGAAGTGGTGATCCGTATCGTGATGAACTCGCTACAACCTGTCGGCCACTAATCTGTCGCCCGTTGGGAAGCCATTTCCAGCCAGGTGTTGTGTAGCTGATCCAGCGCCTGGTGCAGATCATCCAGCGAACCACTGTTGTCTATAACATCATCCGCCTGTTCCAGCCGGGTCTCACGGGCGGCCTGGGCTTTCATGATGGCTTCCGCCTGGCTCTGTTCGATCCCATCCCGCGCCATAGTACGTTGTACCTGCAACTGTGCAGGAATATCGACCACGGCGATGCGGTCAACCATCGTATGTTGGTCTGTTTCCAGCAGCAGGGGCGAAACAATAATGCTGTATGGTGACAGGGACTGTGACAACTGGTTCAGCATCTCTTCCTTGATCAGCGGATGTAACAGGGCTTCCAGCCAGCGTCGTTCTTCCTTGTCGTTAAAGATGATGTTGCGTAATGCCCGACGATCCAGGCTACCGTCTTCCTGCAGGATTTGTTCGCCATAGTGCCCGGCAATGGCCTGCAGGGCCGGCGTTTCTGGCTCAACAACCACCCGTGCGGCCTGGTCCGCATCGACAACCGTGATGCCCAGGCTGGCCAGGTAATCCGTTACGGCAGTCTTGCCGCTGCCAATACCGCCGGTAATACCAATAATCAATGTGCTCATAGGGCGTCAATCAGAGTCCGGTGAAGCGCAGGTAAGTATTGATCAATTGTTCACCCTGGAACATGGCGATCAGTCCTGCGGCTGCCAGGTAAGGGCCAAAGGGAATCGGTATGGTCCGGTCCCGGCCAAGGAACAGAATTAAAGAAATACCGATCATGGCGCCGACCAGGGAAGAGAGCAGGATAATCACCGGCAACTGGCTCCAGCCCATCCAGGCGCCCAGTGCGGCCAGCAGCTTGAAGTCGCCATAGCCCATCCCTTCCTTACCCGTGACCAGCTTGAATAACCAATAGACAGACCACAAGCTGAGATAACCGGCAACCGCCCCCCACAGGGCCGCTTCCAGCGTCGTAAATAAACCAAAGCTGTTACAGATTAACCCCAGCCAGACCAGCGGCAAGGTGATGGAATCCGGCAACAGCTGGTGGTCAAAGTCAATCATGGTCAGGGCGATCAGCGACCAGGTAAGCACCAGTACCGCCAGTGCCTGCCAGGAGAATCCGAAGTGCCAGGCGACCAGGGCGGAAAGCACGCCGGTTACCGCCTCAATAATGGGATAACGGGGAGAAATGGTTGTCTTGCACTGACTGCAGAGCCCCTTCAGGAACAGGTAGCTGAGCACGGGAATATTTTCCCACGGGCGAATCTTGTGCTGACAGGAAGGACAGGTGGATGCCGGTACGATGAGATTAAAGCGTTCGCCATTTTCAGGCGTCTTATCCGGATCCAGCAGTTGCTGGCATTGCTGTTTCCAGTCCGCCTGCATCATCACCGGTAACCGGTATATCACCACATTGAGAAAACTGCCCACCAACAGGCCGAGGATCAGCGTCAGTGTGATAAACAGCAGGGGAGAGCTGGACAGAAGCGACAACATATCCATAACACAGTCTGATTTATTCTGGTAATTCCGGGTAGTGTCTCAAACGGGCAGGTGTGAATCCAGCGTTAATCAATTATCAACGGTGTTTGCCATATATCGTCTCAGAATCGTGACATATTTTAATCACGTAATGTTTGTTGACAGATGGACGCTTCTACTTGCCTGAAGGTTTGTCCTGTGTCATAGCCTTCGGGGGCACTTTAACTTTGCCAGTTAGCCCAACATGTCCGTCAGGGCATTTGATGCACTCATGGGATAGTTTATATCCTCGTTTGCCATTGCGTTGGGAGAATGTCATGCAAGGAGTAACCTCAAGTTCAAGTTCTAGCAAACAAGCTGTTTTTCCAGCAAAACAGCCAGTAACAAACACAGGGCAGTTAAATGGCAGGTCGTGTGGCTCGTTGGATTGTCAGTTTGCTTTTGATGAAAGGGAGCCGTCTACTTACTTATTGCATTTGGTCTCGGCACATGCGATTTCCTATGAAAATGGGACGATCGCCTGTCATGTGGATATGCACAATCCAGCTTCCCCTATAAAGAAGTCGTATTGCGGTGAAGTAATGCCATTGAGAGCGTATCCGGATCATCTTCGCAGAACGCATGGGTTTCTGGTGCCATCCAGCGAGCAATTCGCGGGATTGCAGGCGTCGGCGCTGCCCCCAAAACAAACAGCGGCTGCTGTTAGTGTGATCCCTCAACCACTCCATAAGAAACATAAAACCGCAGAGGCAGCGCCCGTTCAGTCAACAATGCCCCTGACAGTACCGTTCTCGTTACAGCACGTCACCCCTTCGGTAACTTCAACGCTAACGCTGTCCACGACCGGGATTTTTCAGCAGGCTAACCAGCCCATAACAGTTTCTGTGGTAACAAAGCCAGATTCGATGCTTCGAACTAAAACTTTCAGGTCAGTTGTCGCCCCATCTTTTGCTGGCAACATTCAAACATCGAAAGAGCAGACAGTATCGTCCCCGATGAGCATGATAGCACCGGCAGCCCCCCCCGAAGAAATAGAAGGCACTGGGGTAATAGAAACCAAATATAAATGTAGATCAACAGGCTGTGAACATGAAAGCAGTTCTGAAAAAGAGTGTATACAACACATTAAATCCGGACATGTGATTCGCATGGAGAATTATCAATTTTGCGGCGTGGATCTATCTGGATCAAAATATTGTAGGGTAATACTTCATCCGGTAAATGAAGACGAGCATCTAGCGACGCATGTAGAAAAACGTCAGGACTACAAAACGTTTCGGTTATTAGGACCCCAGATATAACAACGCCTTGTCTGAGCTGGCGCCATGGAGGGAAATTGAGAGGTCAATTGTACATACGGAGCCTGAGCCCAGATCCTTTGACATCGAACCTTATACACAGGAGAACGACGCAACACACAGTTCCCCTGTAAAGTGTCAAGAGGCTGAAAATTCGTCCTTGAGCGCCAGGTAAAGGCGCCTGAACCGGGTTTGGCGCTTTTTATTGTGCTCAACCGCATTGGTATCAGGCGAGACTGTCTCAATCAGTTCCGGCACAGGGCAGACCCTTGCGGTTACCACCGGTTGGTCGCCATATAGACAAAGACGCGCCAGCCGGGCAGCACCCAGGGCGGGTCCCACCTCGCCGCCACGGCGATAACTCAGTGGCATGTTCAATATATTGGCAAGCATCTGTCGCCAGAGCGGACTGCGGGCGCCGCCGCCAATCAGCGTCATTTCATTGATGGTAATACCCGTTGCGTTCAACGCTTCCAGGCCATCGTTTAATCCCATGGCGACACCTTCCAGTACTGCCAGTGTCAGCTGGGCGCGGGTTGTTGCGCCGGTCATACCAAAGAAAACGCCGGATGCCGTGGGATTATTGTGTGGCGTACGCTCACCGTTCAGGTAAGGCAGGAAATACAGACTTTCCTGGGGCTGAGCCTGTTCTGCTTCTGCCAACAGAGTTGGGACATCGACAGCGCCGGTCAGTTGGGCGAGCCAGTCCAGGCATCCGGCGGCGCTCAGCATGACGGACATAAGATGCCAGCGATTGGGCAGGGCATGGCAGAAACTGTGTACACCGTTGGCGGGGTTGCTGCGATAGTCGTCACTTACGACAAAAATGACGCCGGACGTTCCCAGGGACAGGATACCCTGACCCGGTTCGGTCACGCCGGTACCGATCGCGCCGGCTGCATTGTCACCACCGCCCGCGGCAACGGGTACGGGCTTCATGCCCCACTGTCGTGCAATATCGGGTTTTAAATAACCGGCGACCTGTGAGCCTTCCCTCAGTTCGGGCATGTGTTCGAGCGTCAGCCCGCAACTGGCGAGCATGGTTTCTGACCACTGACGTTTCGCAACATCCAGCCAGAGCGTACCGGCGCTGTCAGAAAGATCCGATAGACAGCAACCGGTCAGCTGCAACCGGATATAGTCCTTGGGCAGCAGCACTTTATGAATTCGGGAGAAAATCTCGGGCTCATGTTTCTGAAGCCAGCGCAGTTTCGGTGCGGTGAATCCCGGCATGGCCTGGTTGCCGGTAATTGCGCGCAATTCGGGTAGAAGCTCTTCCAGCTCCAGGCATTCCGCCTGGCTTCGGCCATCATTCCAGAGAATGGCGGGGCGCAGTGGGCGCAAGTCATGATCCAGCACGGTGGCGCCATGCATTTGCCCCGACAGGCCAATTGCTTGCACACCGGACAGATCATGTTGCTGCCGGAGACTCTCAATGCTGGCGCAGACGGCCTGCCACCAGTCATCCGGATGCTGTTCTGACCAGAGTGGCTGCGGACGGGAAACGGTCAGGGGAGCGCTGGCCTGGCCAATGATGGCATCGGTGTCAGACAGCAGAACGGTTTTGACACCGGAGGTGCCCAGATCAATACCAAGGAACATGCGCGTAATTGTTGCCGGAAGTGAAGGACTGTCACAGCAGGGAGCCTGCTGTCCTGAATGTAAGGTGTCCGCACAGACGCTGCGCTGTGCGGACCGGGCAATATCCCGCTACTCAGCCGCGGGGATTCTGTGCGTCGGGGTACATGATGACCTCAACAGGGATATCCGCGCTGGCTGGCTTGATGTTGTTCTTCAGGAAATCATCCAGCACATTCACGGCGTGTTCACCGATGTACTGGAAATCCTGAACGATGGTGACCTGCATATCGCCAGCATCCACCAGACGCTTGCCCTCAGAGGAACCGTCAAAGCCAATGATGGTGAAATTGTCCAGGTTGAAACGGCTGTCGTTCTTGATGGCGCCGATGGAGCCAATCGCCATGACATCGTTTTCGTTGTAGATCACGTATTTGCCTGCCGGATCCAGAGCGCTCAGTTTGGCTTCCAGTACGGACTGGGCCACGTCCTGGGCAAAGTCGCCCGTCAGGCGAATGTACTTCTGGGGATCGGCGGTCAGCGCATTCCAGGCAGCACCAGCTTCTGCGGATGTCAGGTAGTCAGTGAAACCTTTTGCGCGGGTGATGTGGGCGCTGTGGCCGTCCAGTCCCTGCATGTGAATGACACCGGTTAGCTCTTCCGGGTTGATACCGGACTTTTTCACCAGCCATTCGGCCGCGAACTTGCCGCCATCGACGTTGTCGGTGGCAACGCGGGCCAGCATGTCCACATTGGCGACGGTGGTGTCAACGGACACGATCGGGATGTTTCGATCAATGGCGTCATTCAGCACGCTGCGGGTGGCGTCCTGGTTCAGCGGGTTGATGATGATGGCGCTGACGCCCTTGGTAATGGCGTCTTCCACCTGGCTGGGCTGACGGGTGGCGTCGTTACCGCCGTCGTACACTTCAATGTTGTAACCCAGGGTTTTTGCCTGTTCGACCGCGGAACGCTCCAGCACGCCGAAGAATTCGTTGGAACGGTTGGAGATCATCAGGGCAATGGTCTTCTGATCAGTGGCGGTGGTGTCCGCACTGTTTTGATCAGAGCAGCCTGCCAGGAGACCGGTTGCGGCAAGGGTAAGGCAGGATACGGCCAGTAGTTTTTTCATGGTACGACGACGCTTCCTAATGACAGTGTGTGTAAGGTGTTACTTCTTCTTGATGTCGATGACGACAGCAAACAGGATGACCAGCCCCTTGATCACCTCCTGGTAGAACGAGGAGATGCCCAGCAGGTTCAGGCCGTTATTCAGGACGCCGATGATCAGCACGCCGATAAAGGTGCCGGTGATTCGACCACGGCCGCCGGTCATGCTGGTGCCACCGATGACGACGGCGGCAATGGCATCGAGTTCCATACCGACGCCGGCGTTGGGATAGATCGAGTTGTAACGGGCGATGTAAAGGATGGCGGCCATGGCGGAGAGCAAACCGCACAGCATGTAACCCAGGATCTTGATCTTGTCGGTCGGCACGGTGGAGAGCCGGGCCGCTTCCTCGTTACCGCCGGTGGCGTAGAGCTGACGGCCGAATACGGTCTTGTGCAACAGCACCATCAGGATGACCAGCACCACCAGGAATACGATCATGGAGACAGGCAGAATGCCGATGCTGCCCCGGTTGATCCACGCGATCATGGACGACACATCACCGATATTACGCACCGGCATGCCATCGGAAATGATCAGGGTCAGCCCGCGGTAAACGGTCATGGTAATCAGTGTGGCGATGAAGGGTTGCAGTTTGACCCGGGCAACCAGCAGGCCATTGATAAGCCCCAGGATAATGCCCAGCGCCAGCGCCACAGGCAGGGCAATGGCGATCGGCAGCTGGAAGTTCACCAGCATGACACCGGTCAGGTAACCGACGAGCGCCAGTACAGAACCGACGGACAGATCAATACAGCCCAGCAGAATGACAAACGTCATACCAAAGGCAATGAGGCCGTTAATAGACGACTGCTTAAAAATATTCTGCAGGTTATACAGCGAGAAAAAGTTAGGGTTCAGGCAGGTGAAGAGTACACACAGCCCGATCAGAATAACGAACAGGCCATACTTCTCATAAATCTCCGACAGGCTGGGCTTCCTGCGGGGGCTGACGGCGCTGGCTGAAAGGGTAGACATTACTGGGCACCTGTAAAAGCGTATTTCAAAACCTGGTCCTGGGTGAGGGTATCGGTGTCGGCGATTTTGACCAGCCGGCGTTGATGCATAATGGCCAGCCGGTCCGAGATACCCATCACTTCAGAGAGTTCACTGGAGACGACGATAATGGCGACACCCTGTTGTTTAAGTGTGTTGATGATGTCGTAGATTTCTTTTTTAGCGCCGATATCTACGCCGCGGGTCGGTTCATCCAGAATCAGGATGTCAGGCCGGGTTTCCAGCCATTTGGCCAGCACCACTTTCTGCTGGTTGCCGCCGCTGAGGTTTTTCAGTTTCTGGTCGCGGCTGCTGGTCTTGATATGCAACCGGGCAATGTGCTGATCCGTGGTGGAAACCAGTGCGGCGTCATTAACCAGCCCGTTTTTGCGAAAGCTGTCGAGCGAAGGCAGTGTCGTATTTTCGGTGAGGTTGAAGTCCAGTATCAGGCCTTCTTCCTTGCGGTTTTCGGTGACAAAGGCAATGCCGTGTCTGCTGGCGTCACGGGGGGTTTTGATGGTTACCGGCCGCCCGTGAATATGGATTTCACCGGTTTCGGCAGGATAGCTGCCAAAAATGCCGTGCATGACTTCTGAGCGGCCTGCCCCCATCAAACCGGCAAAGCCGAGGACTTCGCCAGCGCGCAGGGTAAAACTGACATCCTCGTACTGCCCCGCTGAACCCAGGTTGCGGAGTTCCAGCGCGATATCACCAGGTATGGCTTCACTGGCGGTGTAGAGGTTGTCGATGCTTCGCCCGGTCATCATTTTGACCAGGTCATCTTCATTCACGTCGGCGGTCTGGCAGGTGCCGATATAACGGCCATCCCGCAGGACGGTAATGCGGTCAGACAGCTCAAAGATTTCATTCATCCGGTGCGAGACATACAGGAAGCTGACACCCTGTGCCTTGAGTTTTCGCACAATAGTGAACAGTGTGCGGATTTCCTTGTCGGTCAGCGCCGCGGTGGGCTCATCCAGAATGATCAGGCGGGCGTTGATCAGCAATGCCTTGGCAATTTCGATCATCTGCTGATAACCGACACTGAGCTGTCGCATCAGGGTACCAGGCGACAGGTGTTCGAGGTGCAGTTCGTTAAGCAGCTCGACGCAGGTCTGGTTCATGCGCGGACGGTCGATGAAACCGAACCGGTTACGCAGTTCACGGCCGAGGAACAGGTTGTCGGCAATGGACATGTCGTTGATGACGTTCAGTTCCTGGTGCACATAGGCGATGCCCAGTTGCTGGCAGGCGGCAATACTGCAGGCGTCCACCGCCACGCCGTCAATGGTGACCGTGCCGCTGTCCCGGGTGTAGACACCCGCCAGGATCTTGATCAGGGTGGATTTGCCGGCGCCGTTCTCGCCCATCAGGGCATGCACTTCACCGTCGGCAATCGACAATGCAATATCGGTCAGGACATTCACATGGCCGAAAGCCTTGCAAATGCCTTTCATCTCAACGTTCAAGTGGTTGTCTCACTGGTAGTCTGAGTCCCGCGGAGAACGGAAACCCTGTCTGCGGGAGGGTAAACAGCGTTTACCGGGATTGCAGAAAAGCAGCCTATAGGGTGGCGAATTGAATCATTGTTTGTGTTTCTGATTATTGATGTTTATCAATGTTGGAAGGTGTTTGATGTTGTTGTGAGGTATTAAAAGCGTATGCGCCAGATCAATGATGTCAGAAACAGGCCCAGGAAGTATGGAGCAGCCATTGTCCGGCTCGGTCTGAATAAACGCGGATTATGGCCTGCAACCTTGACGGTTTTTACCCAACCGTTGGGATCCTGATGGCTTTCTTCAGCATAATAAAATGCGTCATATTGATCACCGGCTCAGCCCGAAGCAGGGCCGTGCCGGTGATGCATAGTGCACAGCCGCTTCAGGTACCGTAATCAAAGAGGTCTGATGTCTGCTTGAGGGGATTGTCTGGATGGAGTGCCTGTTCACCCGCCAGTCGGGCGATCACCGCTGCCGAAGCATTCAGCGCCGTCTGCAGGGCGCCTTCAATCCAGCCGCCGGACCAGGAAACGCTGTCGCCGGCCAGGTACACGCCTTTGTCGGTTTCCGGGTTTTTGACGGAGAGGAACTGGCTGTACAGATGCCGGGTTTCCAGGTCCTGCCCGGGGTAATTCAGTTTGAAGGCGCCGAAATAATTGGGTTCCAGCTGCCAGTCAACGTTCTTGTTGTCGCAGACTTCCTCCCTCAGTTTTGCGACAAATTCAGGGCAGGCGGACTCCAGCGAATTCAGCAGAATCTTTTCCCGGGTGCCGACATCCAGGGCAATCAGTTTGGTGGAATCATCGCCCCAGGTGTAGCTGAGCAGTACGACGCCGCTGTCGGTGCCGGGATAATCCAGGCAATAAACGCCCCGGCAGAGGCCATCCGTTTGAATGTTTTCCGGCAGGTTGCGGGATTTCCATTCCTCACTTTTCCAGAACTTGGTGCGGGTCCGCAGAAACAGCTTGGACGAGTTCATCAGGTGAAGGTTCTCAACGGCAGTGATCTCGTCGTTATTCAGCGGAGAGGTCTCGACCGGGTTGGTCAGCCGCAGATCAATTTCCATGGAGCGGGTCGTGGTGGCGACGATGACGGCATCGTAATAGTCCGTGCAGGTATGTCCGCAGGGATCAACGGATATCAGTTCAACCCGGCCATCCGGCTTGCTGGTGACTGATTTCACCGGCTGGTTGAAACGGATCTGGCTCCAGGTTTCCAGGGACTGCGGCGTACTGTCATGGATGGGGGTCCGGGTGGAATAAAGACCGTCGATCAGCTTGTCCATGCCTTCGGGATAGAATTCCTGGGAATCTTCCAGGCCATTAATCACCAGCCGGGCGATCTCGGCGAAGTTAACCGCATACAGCGGACCGAAGCCGCCGGAACCAATGCCCAGCGTGCCGAACAGGTCAAACTCCCTGGCCGTCCAGTGGGGAAACTGTTGTTTCAGTGCGCCATAGAAACTGAGGTTGCTCCAGCCCGTGTCTTTGCCGGTCAGCAATGCCTGCCATTGTGTCTGTGCCTGGTCAAAGTCACCGTTCTTGAGGTTGTTGGCGATCGGTACCATGGTGTTGGCGACCAGTGATTCCCAGTCTTCCTTTACCGCCCGGAATATCGCCGGAACATCCTCACCCTCGTGCCAGTTATAGGTTTTGCCCTGGTACTGAAGCCGCGTATCGACAATGCCGGGATCCGGGAATGGCTCCGAAGGCATTGCGAACAAATCGGCAAAATACCTGAAAATCTGCTCGGAAGGGGGAACCCGCATGGCGCCCATTTCAAACAGGGCGTTCGGCTCGTCTGTGCAGTGGTGTGTCCAGATCCTGCCGCCGACCCGGGCTTCCTCGGCTTCGTAGATATCGGGTTTTAACCCCATTTTCATCAGGAACCAGGCCGAGGCGAGCCCGGCAGGTCCTGCGCCAATAATGGCAATTTTTTTATCGCCGCACAGTCTGGCCAGGGATTCCGGGCCGAGGAATCCGCCGTGGTCATCAAGGAATTTTCGATGGTCGTAGAGAATATCGATAAAGCTTTTCTGGAGTTGGTCCGATTCTGCGCGGGGTAATCCACTTTTACGGGTAACAAAGAACGTCATCGCTTTTCCCTTGCCTTGTTATTGTGCGTTTTATTCGTTGGAATAACGGCTTACCGCAGCCTGTAAACTAACGTTACCAGCAAAAAATCAAATGCCTGTATCCTCAATTTTGATGAGTGAGTCACAATTGGAGAGAATTAATGCACTGAAATTGTGCAGAAATGATTGTGTTTGCGTGACGCTGCCATCTTATTCGATGACGCTTAGCTTTCATGTCATTAAGAGATTGTCACTGGTGACTTTGTTTTCATTCTTTTTATAGGGTATTTTACGTTCTTGCTGTTGCGAGGGAGACCGCGATGCACCTGACAGGAACAAAACTCAGAAACCTGTATGACATTATTGATTTATTGAATCAGTCAGATTCGAGCAGTGCTTTGCGTCTGCATCTCGGTTATCGACTCCTGGAACTGCTGGAAGCAGATTTTTATGCGTCATTTGTATGGAATGAGCAACAGCAATGTTTCACCGAGCGTGTGTCCATCAATATGGATAACAACAACCTCAAGTGTTATGAAGACTATTACCAGTTTAATGATCCCATCACATTCAAACTGCAGTCCCTGGGTAAAGCCAGTAGCGTAAACGAAGTGATCAGCCAGGCGGAGCTGGTCAAAACCGAGTTTTATAATGATTTCCTGGGTAAAGATGGCCTGCATTACGGCGTGAATATGTACGCCCTGGATAATGACCTGAATATTGGGGATCTGAGAATCTGGCGACATGCCGGCAGGCGTAATTTTACGCAGAATGACCTGGAAATCCTGCAGACACTCAGGCCATACATCACCCAGGGATTAAAACATATCGGGCAAAATGACGTAGAGGCCGCTGCAAATCAATCTGCACAAACGATCAATCCGGAACGGTTAACAGACACCTATGCGCTGACAGCACGGGAAGCTGAAATAGCCACGAAAGTATTAATGGGTAAAGGGGATAAAGCCATTTCTTACGAGCTTGATATTAGCTTTGCCACCGTGCGAACCCATATGAAGAATATTTTCTCTAAACTCTCGGTACAGAATCGTACCGCGTTGGCGCATAAATTAATGACATCGTCGGGGTAGTGTCAGGATTCATTCATTGATAGGGTCATTCGGGATCAAACACATGTCGAATATTTTTTGTTCGCTGGTGATTCCTTGATAGCGAGCAACGGGTTGATGCACTGTGTTTCTGATGATTGATGGGTAATCATCTATTTGGCCAGGGTTGATTTCTGTTACCAAAAAAGTGTTCTATAGTATTACGAAACATCGTGATGCAATTTTGGTAACTGGCTGTCGTGCTTACTTGAGCGTGATAAAACGGTTGATGATGTACCCGCGTGTTTAGAGGCGGGGCTGCGTGGCTCTCATGGCATGTTGCAACATGTTCGGTTAAATGTCCGGGGCGAAGAAATATATATTCGCAATCTGGAAAATCACACTTGAACGTATCGTTGTTGCTGGTGTGAGTGAGTGAGTTCATGAATTTTATGGTTTAAACCATGCTCAAAAGTGGCCATGCAAAATTCCTGTTGATCATTTTTATGGCGGCATAGATATTTTCGATTGCGACTGCCTTCGATTGATTCTGATCTGCGATGTGCTGATTTCCAGTGTTCTATTAAAAGGTCTGGGTCTGGGAAGACGTCTCTTGCACATAAGTCACCAAGCCCACAAGTGTAATGATTCTTATTGTTTTTATCTGCTCTGATGTGATCCCGGAGATCACTGGAAAATGTCTTTATCTTACCCATGTGTTCAATGCATGCCTCGCAAGAGTTATTGTAAGATGGAGTATGATTGAGGAAATCAATGTAATGATAATACGCAGGTTGAAGATGCACCTCTTGAAGATGTCTCTCATATAACCCTTTATGCGAGTCTATTTGAGAGATTAATTGTGTGCATCTGACACATTCAGTCTCAGTGCTCGTTTGGCGATTTTCATCGGGTTGTTCTGGCAAGTTTTGTGTTGATTGCCTGAATCTGATGGATGTGAAAGTGACTGTATTCATAATGTTTGATGCCTGATTTTTTGAGTAGAAGGACTTTCCCGAAATAACTGAGGCTAAAGTGCCTTAAAGTGTAACGTCTTCAAATTAGGTATCTTCTCGCGCTATTAGTTCCTGTCTGGTTAACCAATCTGTCAGTATCGGTTATGAATAAAGACAAGAAATTCTTTGTCTTTTAACGTGAAATTTCTGCTAATCATGAAAATGATTCCCAATGAAGATCCTTTGCCGCGGAGACTGAATGAATCTGGGAATACTGACAATATGCGAACCCTTCAGGGTGCGTGTTTGTCTTATCCCTATACTCAAGCGGCCTGATGAGTAACAGAAAAGTGAGAACTGTGAAATGGTCCCTGCTATTCGAACAGCCCGATACGTAACTTCAGTTATGTCTATACTCAAGCGGCCTGATGAGTCCAACAGAAAAGTGAGCAGCTAAAATGTCCACTCATACCGCTGAGATCGTGGTCAAACTGAACGATATTCTTGAACATGAACTGGCCGGCGTTGTGCGATACACCCATTACAGCTTTATGGTGTTTGGATACAGTCGAATACCGATTGTTGGATGGTTCCGCAGTGCGGCCCAGGAAACCCTGGCTCACGCCCATGAAGCCGGGGAATTGATTACTTACTTCGGTCAACACCCCTCGATCAGTATTGGCGAATTACTGGAAACCTCCCGGCATGATATCCACGATATCCTGACAGAATCACTGCAGTTTGAGAAAGAAGGCGTGGCCCATTACTACGAGCTGCTGGCATTGGCTGAAAAGGGAAAATCTGTGCTGATCGAAGAATACGCCCGACGTTTAATCACGGAAGAAGAAACGCATATCGGTGATATCGATAAAATGTTGCGTAAGCCCGGCGAGATAGCCAGTGTTGTCTGACGGTAGCGGTATTTCAATGGGTAAAGCAGAGAGGTTACAGCAAACAGTCCGGGACGTTGTTTAAACTGGCCCTTATGACTCAAACAGTGAAGCCCTGGTCCGGGGTTGTTCAGGCTCCAGGCTTGAACCAAACCCCTGATCGTTTTCATTCGGCGATTTTCCAGGTGGGTAACCAGGTGCGTTAATTAAGCCGAAGCACTGACAAGCCCACAAGCATACCCAACATTTATTCATCAAAACAAGAGAGACTATGTCCTATTGAGTATGGCGCTGTTTACAGATGTTTCAGTGTAGTGACTGACACTCTGCTGGTATTAAACGGCGAAATTAAACGGGACAGGCAAAAAACTGATAATCCCCTTTTTCTCGGTGGTTTCGGAAGGGCTTATGCCAGAAGCTGCAATCCTCCCTGAACCCGTGAGCATACATCTAAAACCCGTCTCATTCAGGAGATTTCAGCAAAACAGCAGGTAGTCATTATGGAAGCGAGTAAACTGACCGCTGCCCCTACAGGGGGGAGTCATGAAGGTCAAAAGCCAACAGGTTCAGAGGTTTCAGCCAGTTCGGGAACGGGGAGGTTAATGCCTTCAGACGCATCGGGGGGATGCGAAACAGGCAAGTCAGTCCATGAAAGAGCGGCAGCGGTACATAATCCTGGAAAAAGCGAAACCGAAATGCGTGTGATGCAATCTGCCCAGGCCCCGTTTAGCGGCTGCGATATCAAAAATATTAAGGCGAAAGAGATATTTTGGAATTTTATCAAGTACTCGCACCCGGAAATCATGGAAGGCTTGTTAGAATCTAAAAAGAAAAAGCTGGAAGCATTGATGAATTTCAAGACAGATCTGCCAAAAGATAAAGATCAAAAGATAGAATTTTTATCGATATCTGTCAGGCTGAATACTAAATACACTTATACTGCTGATAAAATTTACCAGAACAATCCCCTCCTGGTAACACTATTGCCCCGGGCAATGACCCTGGTTTTTGATTTTCAAACTGGCGAGTTTATCCATGCCATTCAGGGACCCTGTAAATTCTCGGGAATAGATACCCGTTATGACGATGATCATGAAGATCGGGATGTCATCGGCAGCGTATATGATGCGGAAAAAACCAGACAATGGATTCAGAAAGGTTGTTGTTCCATTGTGAGTTGTATCAAGGCGAACGGCACATTTTCCATTGTAAAAGCCAAAAGGCACCAAGGAAAAGTCCTGCTGACAGCGGGTACAAAAAACGTACATAAAACAATCTGGGCTGAAAACATGAAGGATTTTATCCCGCCATCAAGAGAAAAAAATGAGATTTATTATAAGGCGCTTGTGAGTATATTTAACGATATCGTCACTAACTGGGAAAACATCCAAAAGCTGATGGATCGTTTTGAAGAAGGGTATAGCCTGGTAGGCGAACTTGAAGACGGTCAGCATTTCATGAAGGGTGACAATACCATCAGCTGGTTCGGCCTGTTTAAACTCGGACGGCCGGACAATACCATCAAGACGCTGGCTACACTCAGGCAACACGGTATCAAAACGGTTGACTATGAAGAGGTATTTAAACCGGGCGACGACCAGGAAAAATTTGAAGCAATGGTCAAAAACTATCGATTGAAAGACAATGAAGGCGTCGTACTGTATATCAGGAACACAAACACCAATGAAACCCAGTTGCTGAAAGTTAAGACCATCCCGTATGTCGTCAAGCGAATGGGTCGGCAACAATACATTAATGGCACGCACCAGATGCCTGGAATCATCAACAGGTTTATTGAATCCGCGGATTATCATCAATTGACAACGGACGCTGCGGCAAGGGTAATCCATCGGCTGATGGATTTTGGTTTCTGGATGATCGAAAAACAGTATCCCTGCAGGCTGCTCATGCAGATTCCTGGCGAGAAATACGAGGCCTGTTTCAATATGAGCGGCTTCAACGATGTCTGGCAGGAATATCTCGCCGAGAAACACTTAATGGATATAAAAATCACATCCTCGGACCTTGGCGAATTTGATAAGAAAGCCTTTCTCAAATCCGGGTTGCTTTCGCCCTATAAGGAAAGGGCTGCCGGGAAGGAACCATTCATTGTGTTTCTGCAGGGTGTCCAGGGATCAGGAAAAACAGCCATCGCTCAAACACTGTGTGAAATGTTACCTGACTGTGACTTCATTGAGCAGGACATGTTTTGGGGAGATACCAACGCTACCCAGGGAGCGCTGTATCACATGATCAGGAAAGATAACGGTCTCAAGACCATTATCGTCAGTCGATGCAACGCAAACCTGAACCATTACATGAAATATATCGCGTTAGTGCAGAATCTGCGCTGCAGGTTTATGTTTGTGGCTTCCAACCAGGCTAAAACGTGGCTTGGCCTGATGGTGGGCATAGCCGGTATCATCAGACGGTCAGAGTGTATGGATTCGTTAGTGCTCGGAAAATTTACCAAACCATTCGAAGATGTCGTTAAAAGGGCTAGCGATGTCTGGAGTGAATTCTCATCCTTTTCCTATGGTTCAAAAAAAGCCGCAATGGTAGATACGATTAAACATGATGAAGCGCTGGCAATCCTGGCGAAAGGGGCGCTGCACAAGAAAAAAACAGTTGACCAGAAAAAACAATTTTTTCAGGAAAGGCAGGATGCGTTAATGGATTTAAAGCGTCCCATACGCGAGATTGCACACGACATCTGCAAACATATCAATAATCCCGGCCCTGAACATGTGATCACGTCATGCCTGGGGGGCATATCTTATGTCGCGTTAAAACTCCATGAAATGGACAGGCGGCAGCTGCTGGATATCGCCGATGGTCATGTATCGCCAGAGGCGAAAGGACAAATGCATTGTGAACATTTAACGCAGCTCTTTATCAGTAAGCAGGTTCGATCTTCCCTGATGAAACCGTGGGATACTTCCCGGGGCATCATCGGAATGGATGAAGAAAAGATCCTGGCGCACGGTACCCCCTGCCAGATCAGTGTCGATGCGCTCGTCATTGAAATAGCGTCAGGTTCATCGGCATTCAGGGTTTCAGGCGTCACAACAATGACAGACGGTATGGATGTGGATGTTGAAATACAGTCAAAAACGCCGCATATCACGGCTTACGTCGCAGAGGACAAAAGGGCGGATGACTCGAAGGGTTTTGTGAATTCAGAGGATAAATCCCTGGTCAATGTCATTCCCATGGGGAGTACAAAGCTTGCGGCCACCGCTGAGTGGCGGTAATGCAGGATGGGAGTACCGGGCAAATAACCCTTATGCTGAATCTCCCTGGAATCAGGCCTGATCCGGCGTCGTCCGTTAGCCGTCAACGTCGCCGGTCAGGCAGGGTTATAGCCGGTTACAGGATATACTGGTTGATCGTTGCCGCACCGGATTCATGGGCGCGGTAGTAAACCCGTAACGCGTTGTTGTCATCCAGATCGAAACGGGTTTCTTCCAGCAGGCCGTTGGTTTCAGCGGTCATCAGCGCGGAGGTGATGGCGTCTTTCCTGAAGGCCTTGAAGTGGCTGTAATCGGCTTTCAGCGCTTCCATGACGTCTGCCACGCAGGCTTCCTCAACCGTGGTGAAATATTTCAGCAGTGCGTAATTAAGCGGCTTCATACAGGCCTACCTCTTTCTTTTTCAGCAGATCCATCGGGTTCATGGCGATCACGAAAATACCCACGACCATCAGTACGGCGGCGGCCCAGGCGATCGGCGGAATGGTCCAGCCGTCCAGTCCGAAGATCACGCCGAGCAGCAGCCAGCAGCAGAACGGACCCCAGAAGGAGAAGGTGCCGTTACAGGACATGCCCAGCGCCGCGCCGCACATGCTGGTTCCCTTGTACCAGAACATGAACGTCAGGTAGGCGCACAGGCCGGCAATGATGAACCAGAGGGTGGAATCGCTGTTGATAAACGACTGCTGCACAAGGCTGAGCGTGGCGATGTCGTGGTTGGACATCATGCCGAACAGGGGCACCAGGATGATCAGGTTGGTCATGCCGGACGTCACCTGGCGGATAGTGATGCCGATTTCAGAATCGATCATGGACGTGCCGTAGCCGCAGACACAGCCTTCAATACCCCAGCCCAGCGCGGCGATAAAGCCGAAGAACAGGCCGACCATCAAGCCTTCCGGCGCTTCACCGCCGAGGCTGGTGCTGGCAATCATGCAGCTGGCGATAAAGCAGATCAGGATGCCGAGCATCATGCGGGAATTGAGTTCCTGTTTGAACAGGAAGCGACCCAGGATGGCGCCGATGGCCGGGCAGAGTGCGCTGATCGGCACGATGATGGAACCGGCTTTCTGCAGGCCGATCACGTAGGCGGTGCTGGCCAGCGGGCCGCCGATAATGGCCGCGACCGCCATGATCATCCCGGGCCGTGTTTTCATGCAGCGAAAAAAGTCGCCCACCCGTCCCCGGGCGGTGGCGAAGCCCAGTGACCAGACGGCGCTGAAGGTATCGGTGGTGGCGGCGCCCAGCGCGCCAAGCAGGTAGGTGATGGCAAAGGCTGACAGGCCGGCGGTGTTGACGCCGTACCAGTCGACCCAGCTGCCGGTGGACATTCCCAGGGTCATGAAGGCTGTATAACAGCCGTAGAACATGCCGGACAGCAGGGCGATGATGATGCCCCGTCGTTTGAAATCAAAATCCAGTTTGGCCTTGGCCTGGTGGGCCATCATATTACCAGTGGCGACTGCCCCGCTCATCGATTGGGTTTCCTATCTTGGTTACTGTTCAAGCCGGTGTCATGCTCTGGTCAAACAACTCAACTGGATTTAAACGCGCAGGAACCTCTCGAGAGTAAAAAAGTCAGGCTCCCGATTAAATGTATAGACTGGATTGAGTTCTTTGAATGTGAAAGCACATGGTCATCTTTGAATCGCTGACATGTGTCAGTTCCGAGCATTATTCCTTTTCCGGTATTACCTTTGATTTAATTGACCGATAACGGTTGATTAAATCATTGTTATGCGGGGCGCATACTTGCAGATTTCCTGGTGGGATAAACTGATATAAATCATTTCTTGTGATTTATTGTTTGTAATTTGTTGATTTATTAAAAAATAGGCGTAATCAAAATAGAAAATAATATTGTCTATGCCTACTGGTTTTTGAGCATTTCCTGCCGGTTTTGGGCGTTTTCTGCTTCTTGTGCCCTGAATCAACAGAATATGGGTGCTTACCGGTGAGAATTATCAAATTTGTCGTTTCTTTATTGATTCTTCTCAAAGGTTAAAACCGTTCAATGCGTATTATCTCGTTCTGAATTTGTTTGGTGGCGTTCACTCTTGTTAGACGTTTTATTGTCCTGACTGACAAATCACACGTGCACGACTTTCAAGCGGGTTCATGGCTGATGTTAACGCCTGTCATCACTGATTCGTGAATGATACGGCGATTTTATTGTATCGGAGAGCCCGATGAGCAACGCATTAGGGATGATAGAAACATGGGGTGTGGTGGCCAACCTGGAAGCGACCGACGCCATGTCCAAATCAGCTGATGTTGAAATGATCGGTTACGAAAATATTGGCTCGGGCTTCGTAACCACCATGGTCCAGGGCGACGTAGGCGCCGTACAGGCCGCCGTGGATGCCGGCGTGGAAGCCGCCAAGCGGGCAGAAGGGTATGTCACCTCGGCCGTGATCCCTCGCCCCCACGACACCGTCAAAAAGATCATGGTTTTGCATAAACCGTAACCTCCTTGTCGTCAGGAGCTGTAAATGAGTAATGCGCTGGGGCTGATTGAGACCAAAGGCCTTGTCACCTGCGTCTATGCCACGGATGCCATGTGCAAGGCTGCCAACGTGGAATTGATTGGCTATGAAAACGTCGGTTCAGGCCTTGTATCCGCCATGGTGAAAGGGGATGTGGGTGCCGTCAGGGCTGCCGTCGATGCTGCCGTCGCTGCGGCCAAAGACGTTGGAGAAATGCAGACGGCACTGGTAATTCCCCGCCCCCACGATGACGTAGAGCGGATTGTGGCCCAATACCTCCTGGGTGAATAAGGGCTGACGATCAGATTCATTGTAATAGCCCCAGGACGGATTAACAGGCCCTGAGGCTTTCCACTTAAGGCTTTAGTTCGCGATGACCACGATGCAAAACACCAGCATATTCGACGACCAGCGCTTCGGTTCCACGTCCCCGTCAAACACTTCCCTGGACGGCGTCAGCGAAGAAACACTTCGCCAGCTGGTCCGGGAGATCATCCAGCACCTGCCAGCCGCCAGCGGCAAGCAGCCGGAGCCAAGTCCTGCTTCCGGCAAACTGATGGAAGGCTTGACGCCCCGTATGCAGCGCCTGCGGGATCAATACCTGAAAGCCCGTCCGAGTGTCTCTATTTACCGTGCACTGGCATTTACTGAAGTTGCCAAAAAGAACCCCGGCTTGCCGCCGATCATGCTGCGTGCAAAATCCTTCCGGGCCGCATGCGAAACTGCACCGCTGCTGATTCAGAATGACGAGCTGATTGTTGGTCATCCTTGCGGCAAGCCACGTGCTGGTGCCTTCTCCCCTGATATCGCCTGGCGCTGGGTGGAAGAAGAGCTCGACACCATGAGCACCCGTCCCCAGGATCCCTTTGAAATCTCCGAAGCGGACAAGCAGGTCATCCGGGAACAGATTGTGCCTTTCTGGACCGGACGTTCTGTCGATGAAGTCTGTGAAGCGCTCTACCGTGAAGCCGGTATCTGGGAATTCAGCGGTGAGACTTACGTCAGTGACCTGTCCTATCACCAGATCAACGGTGGTGGCGATACCTGCCCCGGTTTTGACGTCCTGCTGGTGACCAAGGGCATGAACGGTATCAAGGCGGATGCTGAGGCTCGCCTGGCCACCCTGAGCATGGAAAACCCGGGTGATATCGACAAGATCTATTTCTACAAGGCTGCCATTGATACCTGTGAAGGTGTGGTGACCTACGCACGTCGTCTGGCCGAGCACGCCCGGACACTGGCCGGTCGTGAAACCGACCCGGCCCGTCGTGCCGAGCTGATGGCCATTGCCGAAGTGAACGACAATGTGCCTGCGAATCCGCCCAGGACTTTCCACGAAGCCCTGCAGGCTGTCTGGACTGTTGAATCCCTGTTCGAGGTGGAAGAGAACCAGACCGGCCTCTCCCTGGGCCGTATGGACCAGTACTGCTACCCGATGTATGCCGCCGATATTGAATCCGGCCGTCTGACCCGTGACAAGGCGCTGGAACTGATGCAGGCGTTCATCATCAAGTGTTCCGAGATGATGTGGATGTCCAGCGAACTGGGCGCCAAGTACTTTGCCGGTTACCAGCCATTTATCAACCTGACCGTCGGTGGCCAGAAGCGTACCGGTGGCGACGCCTGTAACGACCTGACCTACCTGATGATGGACGCTGTGCGTTTCATCAAGGTGTACCAGCCATCACTGGCTTGCCGTATCCACAACCAGTCTCCACAGGAATACATGGAGAAGATCGTTGAGGTGGTGAAAGCGGGTATGGGCTTCCCGGCCTGCCACTTTGATGATTCTCATATCAAGATGATGCTGCGCAAGGGCTTCGATTTCGAAGATGCCCGAGACTACTGCATGATGGGCTGCGTGGAACCCCAGAAGTCAGGCCGTATCTACCAATGGACGTCTACCGGTTACACCCAGTGGCCGATTGTCTTTGAATTCATTCTGAACCGCGGTCGTATGACCCTGTATAACAGTGTGCAGGGTATTGATACTGGCAGCCTGGACAGTTTCAAAACCTTTGAGGATTTCGAAGCAGCAGCAAAAGTTCAGATTGCCCATATTGTGAAAATGTCTGCTATCGGTACCGTGATCAGCCAGCGGGTTCACCGTGACATGGCGCCCAAGCCGCTGATGTCACTGCTGGTGGAAGGCTGCATGGAAAGCGGTAAGGATGTTGCCGGTGGTGGCGCCGTGGTCAACCATGGCCCGGGTCTGATCTTCTCCGGTCTGGCGACCTATGCAGACTCCATGGCTGCGATCAAGAAGCTGGTCTTCGAAGACAGAAAGTACACCCTGGAACAAATGCGTGATGCCCTGGAAGCCAACTTCGAAGGTTATGAACAGCTGCATCGTGACTGCATCAATGCGCCCAAGTACGGCAATGACGATCCCTATGCGGATGAGTTTGCCCGTGAAGTGACCGAGTGGACTGAAAAGGAATGCCGCAAGTACCAGATGCTCTACTCAACAATGAGCCACGGTACCCTGTCCATTTCCAACAACACGCCGATCGGTGAACTGACGTCTGCGACGCCTAATGGCCGTAAAGCCTGGATGCCGCTGTCTGACGGTATCAGCCCTTCACAAGGTGCGGACAAGTGCGGTCCTACCGCGGTGATCAAGTCCGTCAGCCAGATGAACGTGGAATCCATGAACATCGGCATGGTGCATAACTTCAAGTTCCTGAAAGGCCTGCTGGATACGCCGGAAGGCAAGAATGGCCTGATCACCCTGCTGCGTACCGCCTCCATCCTGGGTAACGGTCAGATGCAGTTCAGTTATGTGGATAACGAAGTGCTGCTCAAGGCGCAGAAGGAACCGGAAAAATACCGTGACCTGATCGTCCGTGTCGCTGGTTACAGCGCGTACTTTGTTGAACTGTGCAAGGAAGTTCAGGACGAAATCATCAGCCGTACTGTGATTGAAGGCTTCTGATTGGATGCCGGCAACACCTGTCGTGTTGCCGGCGTTTTCCACAGACAGGGTTGAATGACGAGCATGCATAGCACTTCATTGATCGCGACCTCGGGCGCTGAAGAGCCCAAAGGTCGGATCTTCAATATCCAGAAATATTCCATTTACGATGGCGATGGCATCCGGACGCTGGTGTTTTTCAAGGGCTGTAACCTGCGCTGCCCCTGGTGTTCCAACCCGGAAAGTATCAGTTTTGCCTACCAGGTGATGTTCAATGCCGATAAATGCGTGCATTGCGGTCGCTGTGTGGAAGTCTGTCCGGTAGGGGTGCATACCCCGAATGGCATTGATCGTTCCGTTAACTGTGTGGGCTGCCGGCACTGTGAAGAGAACTGCCTGGGCGGTGCCCTGAAAATCATGGGGCAGGATGTCACCGTGGCGGAACTGATGGATGTGATCCTGCAGGATTACAACTTCTACATGGCTTCCGGCGGTGGCGTTACCCTCAGTGGCGGCGAGTGCACGCTGCAGGCGGATTTTGCCGCTAAATTGCTGGCGGAATGCAAACGCAACATGATCAATACAGCCATCGAAACCAACGGTTCCACGGCGCTGGAGAATTACGAAAAACTTGCGCCGTACACCGATCTTTTCCTTTTCGATATCAAGCATATTGATACCGGGAAGCATAAGGCGATCTTTGGTATCGGCAATGAAGCGGTGAAGCGTAACCTGGAACGCCTGGTTGAACTGAACGCCAACATTGCCATCCGTATGCCGCTGATCCGTGGCTACAACGACTCCTATGACGCGATTACCGGCGCGATTGATTACGTCACGGCGCTGGCGAAAAAAGGCGGCATCCAGCGTATTGATGTCCTGCCTTATCACCAGATGGGCAAAACCAAGTACAAGATGCTGGACCTGGCGTATCCGGCCGAGCATGTCGGTGGTTACAGTAATGAAGAGCTGAACCAGCTGGACGCGTTTTTCAACCGGTTTGATTTTGATATTCGGGTTGTAAGGCATTAATTCCCCTGTAGCTGTTTGCGTTTCGCTGCAAAAAAACAGGGTTTGGAAAATAATGGTGACATCCGTTGGAAGACTTCGATAAAGACCTGCTCTCGGTGCAGGATGTGCGTTGCCTGCTGGCGAAAGCCCGGGCGGCACAGAAGATTCTTGCCGGTTACAGTCAGGCCCAGGTCAACACGCTCGTCAAGGCCATGGCGGACATCGCGGAACAGCATGCCCACGAACTGGCAGATAGGGCAGTGAAAGAGACGGGCTTTGGCCGGGTCAGGGACAAGGTGACCAAGAACCTGCTGGCCAGCCGGATTCTCTGGAACTCCATCAAGGACATGAAAACCGTCGGGATTATTGCCCAGGACAAGGAACAGCAGTTGATGGAAGTGGCGGTGCCGTTTGGTGTGGTCGCCGGTCTGGTGCCGTCTACCAACCCGACGTCAACGGCCATCTATAAGGCGATGATTTCCGTAAAGGCGGGTAATGCTGTGGTGATCAGTCCCCATCCTGCCGCACTGAATGCCATCACGCGTACGGTTGAACTTCTGCGTTCAGCCCTGAAGCGTCAGGGTGCGCCGGAAGACCTGGTCAGTGTCATGGCCTATCCCACACAGGAAGGTACGGCCGAGCTGATGAAACATCGGGATACCGGCATCATCTTGGCTACCGGTGGTTCGGCAATGGTGCGGGCGGCTTACAGCTCCGGCACTCCGGCGCTGGGCGTTGGCCCCGGTAATGTCCCGGCATTCATTGAGCGGACAGCGGATATCAAGAAAGCCGTGCGCCATGTGATCACCGGTAAAACGTTTGATTACGGGACGATCTGTGCATCGGAACAGCATGTGGTCACAGAGCACGTGATTGCCGATACCGTGCGTGCGGAGATGATCGAACAGGGCTGCTATTTCCTGAATCAGGAAGAAATCAGCAAGCTGGAAGCGCTGATCAAAAATCCACGAGGCGGTCTGAATTCAAAAATTGTGGGTAAACCTGCAGCAGCAATTGCACGCATGGCCGGTGTAGAAGTCCCGCCTTTTACGCAGGTGCTGGTAGCCGAGCAAGCGCGGGAAAACGTTGGGAAGGACTTCCCGTTCTCTTGGGAAAAACTTTCCCCGCTGCTGGGCTTCTACCGGGTGCAGGACGCCCATGAGGCTTGTGAGCTGTGCATGGAATTGCTCCATTACGAGGGGGCAGGGCACACGCTGGCGCTGCATACGCAGGATCACCTGTTGATCCAGGAGTTTGCGCTCAAGAAGCCGGTGTCCCGCCTGGTGGTGAATACGCCCGCGACCCATGGTGGTGTTGGGGCAACTACCGGTCTGCCTCCGGCCTTCACGCTGGGGTGCGGCGGAATTGGTGGATCATCGACGTCGGACAACGTGACGCCATTACACCTGTTTAACAAGCGTTATGTCGCCTTTGGTCTGATTGAGCCGGAGTCACTGGCATCCGGTTCAGAGCCTACGGCATCCACAACTGACATTGATATTGAAGTATTAACACGCAAGGTGATCAGCCAGCTGTTATGTGAGCAACATGATTGATATAGCGATGAAAAAAATTCTAGTTTCATTCACTCTGGCTTTGGTTATTCTGAATATTTCTGGCTGCGGTTCTACGGCGAAAAAGGGGTTTACTAACCCTAACTATCCCGTTTCCTCTGTAAAGAGAATAGCAATTTTGCCTTTTGATGGTGTCCCTGATGCCAACACCGCTGCAGATATGATATCTATGGTGTTAGACAACCACGGTGTTTTTGAAGCCATTGTCGATAGAACACAATTGAACGCTGTAATAGCAGAACATCGTCTGCCAGAAGACTTGTTGAATGACGAAACTGCTATTGCTAAAAAGCAACTAATCAATGCTGATGCCCTTTTGAAGGGGCGTGTAACTCGTTTCGAGCAGGGTGTTCCCTCTGTGCCCATAGCCACTCCAACTAAAATATCAATGTCATTAAAGCTGGTTAGTGCAGAGACTGGGCAAATGATTTGGACACAATTGTATTCTAAATCTTCTGCTGGTCGAGGGTTACTTGCACCTAGCGTAGATGAAATGATGATCGAAATGGCGGAAGAAATTGCCACTGACTTAGTGAGACTGAAATAAATCACAAAACAAATGCAGACAGTAGGATGCTCTCAAACTTGTAGGTCTACTGCAGCGAAAGGTTACGGATACGGTTTTGCAACACATTTACGGGAGTAAGAAATGGCGGTAAGCAACGCACTGGGTATGATTGAAACCAAGGGGCTGGTCGGCGCGATTGAAGCGGCTGACGCCATGGTGAAAGCGGCCAACGTTACGCTGGTTGGCAAGGAACGGGCTGGTGGTGGTCTGGTGACTGTGATGGTGCGGGGTGATGTCGGCGCTGTTAAAGCTGCGACAGATGCCGGTGCTGCGGCAGCCCAGCGCGTCGGTGAGCTGGTGTCTGTGCACGTGATCCCGCGTCCCCATGAGGAAGTGGAAGTAATTCTGCCTGCTCAGACAAAGTAAACTTCATAGCGTTTGCTATCTGCAGCATAAAAAAACGGGCCCGGAATAATAATCCGGGCCCGTTTTTTTTTGTTCTTATGATCTGCAGTCAGCAGGCGCGTAAGCTGTCAGTGTGACACGGTTCGGGAAAACACATTAATCACAATGGTGCCCGCCATAATCAGACAGATACCAAAAATCGCTGGCAGATCCAGCTGCTGGCCATGCCACAGCCAACTGATCAATCCCACCAGTACGATACCGGCACCGCACCAGATCGCGTAGGCAATACCGATAGGAACCGTTTTCACGGTGATGGATAACAGAAAGAACGCAAACGCATAGCCCGCCAGAGTGATGAGCGTAGGTATCGGCTGACTGAACTGTTGTGTTTTCGGCAGCATGGACGTCGCAACCACTTCGCAGGCGATGGCGATGGGTAATGCGACCATTGGCGGCAGCGCAGTAAGAAACTGCAACATCTTACGACCCCATTCAGGTGTTCAAGGCGGCGTAGTCTAAGGGGTAATGGCCAAACGACCAATGGCAAATTGCCGTGATTTTCCCGTCGTGATTCAGCGCCAGGTAACCGGTAACACCGATTGCCGTCAGTGGAGGAGAAGTGCCGCCCTGCAGAGACTTCCCAGGGTAATATCTGCCGTTACGGCCATCGGGGTGGCAGTAGTCTCTTGATCCAACCAAACTGAACCAGCGATAAAACCAGTTTATTGCATATGGGTCGGGTGACATGGATTTTTTTCAGTCTGTGATGATGCGCCATCAGTGAATCTGCATCCCTGCAGGCGCGGATATACTCCAGGCAGGATTTTTCCGGTGCGTCAGTGGCGGATATCAGTATTTCCCTGCCTCTTTCGCCCAGCGTTCCTGCCTTGAGTTTGTCCAGCAGGCCCTTGAACGTCACCGGTCGATCCGGGGCAGGTTCGCGCCCTAAATAAACGAGGTACGGCATGTCGATCATATCCAGTAATTGCATATCAATATCGCTGTGTTGCTTGTTACGCAGCTTGTAATTGATCCACTTCAATAGTTTCTTTTCGCTGCTGCGAAGTGCCAGTTTCCGGGATGTCGCTTCAACCAGCAGCGCCTCAAGTGGCGCCCCCATATCCAGGGTAGCCGGTGTATCGCCCCCTGGCCGGATATACAGGCAAAACAGCCCCTTTTGCAATGTAAATGCGTGCAGGTTCGCGCCTTCCGCCAATACGGGTAAATTTGAACTCAGCACCAGTTCATTAAATATGGGGTTGGGTAGAGTGTGTAACAGACACAGCCCTGTCTCTCCGGGCTTTAATTGTGCTAATTGACGGTGCGCGTCGCTGCCGCTGAGATCCATTACGGTGACAGGCAAATACGCGGCTTTTGCGATCTTCTTCAGCATTTCAAGATCAATCACCACGCCTGATGAAACGGTGATTACGGTGGGTTTATGCGTTTCGCCCGGTTGCTCCGCCCATTGTTTTACGGCGATGAGCCATGTTGTCAAAATGTTCTTTTTCTCGGTATGGTCGATCATCGGATGATGCAAACCATAGACAACACCCAGGTTGACGTCCCCGGCCCGGCTTTTTTCAATAAGGCTTTGGATATTACGGCATAAGACGTCTGTTGGATCAGTGCCAGGGCAAATATCAAACCGGTTTCCGCCAAAGACCGGTTTATCTTCAGGCTCGGGAATGACACTGTTCTCAGGAAAATACAATGGATAGGTGTTGCATTCCATGCCATGCACATCGGTAAAAAAAAGTTGCCAGCCGCTTGCGAAACGAAAAGGCTTTATGGTTATGAAATTGCCGTTAATATGACCGCCAAAGACATGTTGTTGTTCTATCGTCTTGAAGGAAAACATAACGGAAGGTTCAGGTATGCCGACGTCATCACTCGAATAAACATACACTTCGCATTCGTTGATTTTAATGGCTTGAGGGGTAGGTTTTTTGTCATCAAAACCCGGTAACAGTCTGGCGAGCTTGGCTCTCGCGATAGGGAGAGCCTGATCATAGTTCCGTTTCGTTCGGCCCGGGAAAGCTCCCCTAGTGACCAGCGTGGCGTCTTCAACGGGCGGTGAGCACACAAGAACGATTTTCCTTGCCCCCATAGCGGCAAGCGGTTTAATCATTCGTACTGATGCGGCCAAATCTCCAAGCGTTGAAAACTGACCTTCCGTATCTATTTTGCTTATATCAAGCTGGCAGTAAATACCTATGCATTCCAGGCTGGCCAACAGGTTTTCAGCCCACTTTTCAAGTACTGACAAGTGCGACATTTCGGGGTTGAGGTCCAGTGCGTCAACCGTTTTGCTGACAGTCACTGTTTTCCTGGGCGGACTGCTGCGATCAAGCAGGGCCGACATCTGGGCGTCCTCTTTTCGCTTCCAGGCGTTGCGAAATAATGCTTCTTTATTAAAACCGTTAACCGGTATGAAATCGTGCGCCTGTGACATTCTTGCTTCCGTTAATAAGGAAGCGCATTCGGGGGATTTTGTTGTTAATGTTGCCAGGTGGTCAATCCTGGTGAGGTGCTTTTTCACCGTCTTATTGCCCAGGAGCACTGTTGCGATTTCCTTAAGCCCATACACGAAGGCCAGATGGACCGACGTCGCTCTTTTATGGTTTTTTATCAGCAGGCAGTCAGGCAGTAGTTTAGCTATTGTACTGACAATCGCACCGTGTCCATTAATCACCGCATTGTGAATGGGCAGATTGCCTTCATCATCCCCATCATAAAGAGCAACCCTGACCATTTCTGACAAGTACATAAAACAATCAAGATGGCCCTGGTAAGCTGCGATGTTTACAGGGGCCATGCTTCTGCCTCCCTTACTGAGTAGCGACTCTCTGCCTTTGGCGTAGTAAACCAGTTGCTGCAATATGGCCAGATGGCCTTTTTGAACCGCAAGGTGAACAGGCATGTCGCGATTGTAGTTTTCGACTGTCAAACCGTCGGGATAGCACTCCGCCAGGTAGTTGAAGCAAAGGGGGGCTCCGTTTAATGCAGCTGTGTGAATAGCCAGATACCCATTGCTATTCGGAACCGACAGACTTTCAGGCTTCTGTGCCGCCAGAAACTCCACACAATTCAGATGTCCATTCAGGGCGGCGCAGCTTAAGGGTGTCAGATATCCACTGAACTTTACCAGGGTTTCCCTGGCCTGTTGGAACCTCATCATGTAACGCAGACCGGTAATATAGCCATCTGCGGCGGCTTCATGAACCGGGGTTCTACCGTTGTTATTATAGTGGGCCAGCCCTGTCGGTGAGTTTACCAGGATGACTCCAACGCACAGGATTTGCCGGTATTGCACGGCAAGATGCAGGGGGAGATTATTTTGGTTGTCTGCTTGCTCCTTGATCTCAGGAACGTTTTTTATTAACCAATTGACACAGGCTTTCGATCCTGTAGCGGCAGCCCAATGCAGGACGGTGCCATCAAGATGAGCCAGTCCGATGCTGACAGCATTGTTATCAAGAAATAGCTTTAAAAAATCGGGTAAATCTTTCTCTATGCAAGTGCGGATCAATGCTTCAATCGCTTTGCCGTCAAATGCATTGATACGCGACAGAACATCGGGCCCGGTCAGTAAGGATTGCAGGGTTGTCAGATCCTTTGACAACAGGGCGGCTTTCATGCGGTCAGTGCATTGACCGATGTCAGGGGAGCGGGTTAACCTCCCGGTGGACAGGTTGTCTTCACTGCTCAGGGGCCCGGCGCCAGAAACGGTAACCCTTTCAGGCGACAGGGCGGCAGCTTCTTTCGCACGGCCTGTTTCCGGACGCTGGGTGACGGCAGCTTCGACACGGCGAAGGGTATGGGCATTGGTGTCATGGACGCCTGTCGCGACAGTGTCCGATAGCCCTGTTCCCGGTCTGACGCTGGGTGGAGGAGGCGTTCCGTCCATGATAAGGTGCTACTTGCCACTAATGATTGTAGTTAAGCGATTTCGGACACCTGGTTAAGCCGCTTTTTCCATATGCTTTTTCTTCAAACATAACGGGACTGCAGTAGTTCGAGCTACTGCATAAGGCCTTCAGTTGCAGCTGAAGGTGGGCCTCCCTTTACCCGAAAAACATTTAAGAAGAACCCTACAAGGTGTCCTGAGTCATTACACCACTTCATTTCCGCTTGTGGGATGTTTGTTGCCTGCCTGCCTGCCATTTCTCCTCCCGTCTGGCATATCATGGCGCTTTTCGGATATGCCCTGCAAGATTGCTATTATCAGCTTTAGACTGAGGCTTGTCCCTTATAGTTGCCTGGTTGTCAGTCATTTTGTCCGTCTTGTTTGAATGAAGGCCGCATTAAACTCTCAGGCGCGAATAGTGCCGATAACTGGAATTCGATGCATGTCTAAATTACGTTTAGGTATTGTCGGCTCGGGTTTGATTGCTGGTGTCATTGCCGATGCTGTGAAGCAGGTTGAAGGCATCAAGTTAGTGGCCGTGACCAGTCGTCGTCCAGCATCCGCTCAGGCATTTGCGGAACAGCAGGGTATTGGTATTACCTATGATAATTGGCGTGACATGCTCAGTTCGGATCTCATTGAGGCGGTTTATATCGCGACCCCGACCGCCTGCAAGGAAGAAATTTCACTCTTCGGAGCGGCGCATAAAAAACACCTCCTTGTGGATAAGCCATTTATCAACGCTGAATCGCTGCAAAAGATCATCGCAGCCGCACGTGACAATGGTGTTGCCTTTATGGATGCCACACACTTCTCACACCATCCCCGTACCCGGCAGATCCGGGATCAGATGGTCGCATCGATTGGTGAACCCCAGGCAGTTCGCAGCTCGTTCTTCTTTCCCCTGATGGATAAAAGCAACATTCGCTTTAATCCGGAAAAAGAGCCAACAGGCGCTGTCGGTGATATGGGCTGGTACGCCATGCGTGCGATTACCGAGTACCTGGAGCCTGCCTCTGCAATTCAATCCGTTGCGGGTGGTATTGTGCGAGATGATGATGCCGGGGCTGTTATTCGCGGGTGTGGCGTGGTGGTTTTTGAGGACGGCAAATCATCCACATTTGATTTTGGCTATAACGTCGGTGTGTGTTTGATGGATCTTGATATCCTCGGACACGAGGGCATGTTCAGCCTGTCAGATTTCGTATTGGACTGGAAAAGCGGCTTTGCTTTTGATAACCAGGAACATATCAATGGTTATATCAAGCGCACAGGGTTGGCTCAGCCTGAGGACTTTGAGTTTGTGACAGCAGATTCTGATGAACCGCAGGCAGCCATTATGATGCGCCATTTTGCTGCAATGACTGCTGACCCCTCGTCGGAAAATGCTCGTCAGGCGGCAGCACTATCACTGAAAACCCAAACGCTTCTTGATGCTTACTGGCAGGCTGTGAAATAAGTTTTGAAAGCATACACGCTGACTTTCCGCAGAAAGCTGTGAGGCAGCATATCGTCAGGCTCTTATTAGTCGCTAAACGGGAACTTTAACGAGTCCCGTTGCATTATAAATTCATCTTCGCTTCTATACTTTTCCGCCCCTGGCTCGAGACGTAATCCAGGAAGGTCTGGGCAACCGTGGACAGCTGTTTGGTCTGTAAGCTGGCAAGGTACCATTTGGTTATGATCGGCGTGGACTCGACATCAAGTTCTGCCGGTCCGGCGCTGCCACCCAAAGCCCATGCCATTCTTCGGTAACCTCTTTTATGGCGTATTGGCACTGTTTCTGCAGGAAATGGGCAGGGTTTCAGCATCACGTCTGCAACTTTTAAAGCAATAGGGTTCTTTCATCGCAACCTTTGGGGTGATTATGCCTCTCATTGGTGCTACTTTAGGTGCCCTGTTTGCGCAGCTTTTGCAGCTTTCGGCTGGGGGCACTATTCTGCTGGCCACTCTGGGGGGCAGTGCCTCTTACATTGCCGTACCCGCGGCGATGGCCGTTGCCTTGCCAAAGGCCAACCAGGGATTGTCGATTACGTCATCGCTCGCCATCACGTTTCCGTTTAACGTGCTGGTGGGTATACCGTTATACAGCGCGCTGATCATCGAAGTGATGGTTTAAACTGGATTCACCCGGATACACTGTATGAGCAAGATTTCCGTCAGCATCATTATGGGCTCACAATCGGATTGGCCCATTATGCAGTCCGCTACCATTCCATTGAACGAGCTGGGTGTCAGTTTCGAAACCCGCGTGGTTTCTGCCCACCGTACGCCTGATCGGCTTTACCAATTTACCTCTGAAGCTCACCTGCGCGGTATTGATGTGATCATTGCCGGCGCCGGTGGTTCTGCGCACCTGGCCGGAATGGCCGCGGCCATGACGCACCTGCCCGTGATTGCCGTGCCTGTGCCCAGCAAGCATTTCAACGGTATGGACAGCCTGATGTCGATGGTGCAAATGCCCAAAGGGGTTGCTGTCGCCTGTCAGGCAGTAGGGAATTCTGGCGCCTATAATGCAGGGCTGCTGGCCGCACAGATGCTGGCGCTAAAAGATGACGAACTCAGCCAGCGTTTGCAGCAGTGGCGTAAAGAGCAAACAGAAAGCGTTCCCGTAGAGGTTGAATAATGCACATCGCAATGATTGGTTGCGGTCAGCTGGCCCGTATGATGGCGCTGGAAGGCTGGCATTTGGGGCTGACATTTTCTTTTCTGGCAGAGCCCGGTGAAAACAGGTCCTGTGTCGAGGGCCTGGGAAACATTGTTGAATTAACACCAGGGTTGACGGGCCGTAAGCTTTTCGAAGCGCTGGGTGAGCCTGCCGTGGTAACGGTTGAGCGCGAGCATGTCGATGTAAAGATGCTGAAAGATCTCGCCTCATTCTGTGAGGTCAACCCTAACCCGGATGCGATTGAAATATGCCAGCACCGGGGGCGTGAAAAGAACTTTGTTAATGCCCTGAGTGTGCCGACAGCCCCTTACCGTCTGATCAATTCCGCAGAAAGTCTAAAAGCCGCTGTTGAAGCGCTGGGATTGCCTGTGATTGTCAAATCCTGTGAGGAGGGCTATGACGGTCGCGGTCAGTGGAAGATTGACAACACGCAAGAGCTGGATGCGATATTGCTTGAAAATACAGTGGACGGCGATTTCATTGTCGAAGGCTTTGTTGCTTTCGAGAAAGAAGCTTCCATCGTTGCCATGCGATCAAGCAAGGGAGAATGTGCATTCTACCCACTGGCAGAAAACGAACACCGTAACGGCATTCTTATCAGCTCCATTGCACCAGCCGAGCTGCCCTCGCCATCACTCTCAGTAGAAGCCCGGAAAATTGCACAGACCATCATTGAAAAAATGGGATATGTCGGTGTTCTGTCTATTGAGTTCTTTGTTCTGAATGACAGGCTTCTGGTCAACGAACTGGCGCCCAGGGTGCACAACAGTGGTCATTGGACACAGGCTGCCGGCATCTGTTCCCAGTTTGAAAACCATCTGCGCAGTATTGCCGGCATAACGTTAGGTGCAACTGAGCCAGCGACCCATGCGGGCATGGTGAATGTGCTTGGACAAAAGCTCAATACAAACTGGCTGGTTGACAGCAATGTTCAGCTACACGATTACAACAAAACGCCACGTCCAAACCGGAAGGTAGGGCATCTCAATGTATGGAGTACAGATCGCCAGAAGTTGGTCAACCAAATCAGCGATTTGAAACGCGTCATATATAAAGAGAGCCGGTAATTAAATTTGTGTAAACGTTAACGACATGATCTCTGGCTGACCTGACTCTACAGCCAACTTGGCAGCTCTCCGCTTGAACTTCTGAGAGTAGTTCTGGGCATGGAATACCTCGTCTATGCGCGTTATGCCGCGCTTGGCGAGGTGTTCTGAGCCATTACGCCACTGACTTTGTCAATCTCTCCACTTGAAACTGATTTCTTTAAACTGGCGTCAGCCCAGGTTTGCTGCAATATGTGGCAAAGGCTCCTGTTAGCTCCTTTGTATATGTCGGTTAGATGCTAAGGGCTCTTGCAACTTTTTTGTAAAAGCGCTGTCAGTTACTTTGACAGGAGTCTTACCCGACGAAATGGAGTCGTGACATATGCAGAAAACCGCAACCATATCAAAATCTGGTTCATTGCCAGACCTTTCCTTACCGGCTCAACACGGGAGTGGAATCCGAAGTCAAGCTGTCCAGCGACACCTGGACATAGAAGAGCTAGACGCCGCGGATAAGGATCTTATTGAAAAAACCATTGAAGAGAGTCAGGCGCAGTGGCGGGAATGGAGAAGGTCAGAGACGCCAATACATATGAAAAATCTCCTGTGTGCATTGTCCGATGGGATTTGCAAGAAGCTGAAAGTGGTCATGGTAACTCATGAAGATGTCATTTTTTGTGGGGATGAGATGGCGACAGCGGCAGAGGCCGAGGCAGTGGCAGAGGCTGCAGCGGCGGCAGCTGCAGTGGGAACGGGAACCGCAGAAGTAGCGGCAGCGGCAGCTGAAACCGCAGAGAATGCGTCGAAGGATTTCAATCCGAATGTAACGATTGATTTTCACTTGATTTTGCTGTGCAAAATATCTGAATCTCTCAAGGTTATTGATCCCAGAATGGGTTCAACGCCTTTGGACGGAATTGATTGGGTAAAGAGTTGTTACTCTGAAAGAGAACTCAAGCATAAACTGAACAATCCTGCGCAAAAAGAATATCTGCCTCAATTCCGTTTGATTGAATGCGACGATTATATTGATGCGATTGAATCAGGCATTAATCTGGACGCCTCGCCTTGGAACTGGCTTTCAACCCCCAACATGTTAATCACACATGGTAAGGATGAGATGTTTCGTAGGCAGGCGCTGCCTCGTGTGCTGACGTTGCCGTTGTGGAAACATTCCAGTTTCCTGAATTTGTTCGAATTTGAGCAGATGATCTCTGGAGAAAGGACTTACGGTGACGTGGTTGCCGATAAAAAGCATTACGAGAATAAGCCCGCGTATAAAAGGATGGAGGAGCCTCAAATTGAGGCGCTTAAGGACATTTTGATACCAATCGGGAGGATCACGCAGGGGATTGATCAAATGACATTAAAATCTGTGATTGTTCCCTGAACCATGCTGCGAATAGGCAAGACCGCGTCGCCCATTCTCAGCGGTTAAAAATGAGTTATGATCATTTTATAGCTGATTCCTTGAACTCCGCCGTATAGGTTTTTACTTTCATTTCTGACATCTGGACACCTTAAGGGGCTTTGATATTGTTCGAGTTTGTGTGTCCGGAAAACTATAACCACTTCACTCTATCTTCTTCGGTGCTTGAACTATGGCATCACTCATTGCGTGATACTTGCCCTTCGCAATCGTTAAATCAATGAACGCCATCAAAGACTCCAGCCTTTCCGAACGGTGCGTTGAGGGGGAATCCTCAGCTTTCAGCAACTCACTCTTGCGTGATACGAGCATTTCAATATCAGCTGGATTGGCAAAGGCCAGTAATGTCTTGACCGATAATTCGCCTGCCTGGGCTGCCTTCGCACTATGGCTGCAAGCATTGGCCAAGCTCTTCGATAACGCATCGAACCATGTCGTCGCCTGTATCGGGCTGCCGCTTTTCCCGGTACGCTGGATAGCCAGTAATCGCCCAAGGCCATCTATCGATTGCCAGCAATGGGGGAGATGATCAAACCTTGTTTGATTAACATCCGTTTGCCGTGAAGCAAAGGCGCACATAGCCGTATCACTAAACGGCAATGGTTGGATGTATCGATAAGGCACCGGCCTGCCCTCATCAAACGAGAAGGGATTTTTATCAAAAAAGCCCCAAACAAATTCCATGGCGTTGGACAGGTTCATAAACTCTATGGACACCTGGTTGCTTTGCAATATCTGTTTGAGATTCGCCATGTCCCCGCCGTCAAACAAATTGCAATAAACGGTTATAAAGCGCATTTTACCAATGGCTGCCTGAACGGCTTTCAACCGCTCATCCGATGAAAACGGGTGGTACTTGCCACATCGACTTTTGTACTGTTGATATTCCTTCAGAAAGGGATAATCGGATACAAATGTCTGTACATAGCTATTCAGTGTCTGTAAATACCACTTTTCACTGTCTTTCGAGGTGCATTCCATGATCAATGCCAGCCTCTTCAACTGCAATCTCAGTAGAAAAGGGTCATAGTCTAGCATGAGTACCACATCAGCATGCTTTGCGAGCGTTGGCAAAGCCGGCAGGAGACAACTGTCGCCAACCAGGAGCGCGGCTTTCCTGGCGCCATCCTGTGCCGTTGTTTTCTCCTCAAGCGCTGCCAGAGTGCGCTTGTAATCCAGCGGGTGGTCAGGATGAACAGGGGTGCCGGGCTCACTGAATTCATAGCTGAATAAATAGTGTTGGAGCGGGGAGTCTCTCGCAAAATGGGCTCTTTCGGAATCCGCCGTACCTTCCAGTTTCGGTAGTGGAAAGGTCGATGCAATAGCGTTTGTCAGTGGCTGATAACACGGTGGACTGTCACCGAAAGAAACGTCGTTATCCCCGGAGCCTGCCGCGTGTGACTTCGTCGAATGATCAGGAGATGAAACATGAGTTGTTCGTTGATCCAGTGTTTTTTTGAAATTGTTATAATCTATCGCGAACCGCGCCCGTTTATATTGGCCGCTCAATGTCCCCACACAATCAACGGCAGCAATAATTCCAAGGCATATAGAGAAAACGGCCTTACACAGGCGGTACAGACAACATACTTCGGAGTCAGCATGCCATACCCATGAAAAAGCAGAAAGCCCTCCAAAGCAGATGTCACCGTTACAGCCTTGAGAAACTGACATAATCAAATAGCCCAGAAATACGCAACCTTGAACATCTAACAATCTAGACAACGAAATTGAAAAAAAGTTGCCTGTACTTTTTTCTTATGGACCGGGCACGCCACAAGGCAGGGAATAAGGTGCCTCCGACAGCACCGGACAGGCAAAACCAAAGCCCATATCTGCTATGGCATCGACACGGTAGAAGTGGCGGCCAAAGTTCGCGGGTGTCCGATTGCTGCAGGGACAATTGACCGTGTATTGTGATCTGGGGAAGCCTAAGTAAAAGGTAGGCGATCATGGCAGATAGCATCTGGATTTTGACTGCACTTTCGCTTTGCCCAAGGAACCGTTTGATCTTCAGGTTTTGCTTGATCCCTTTGAAAAAAACGCTATCTCCTGGGGCGTTCTGTCAAGGTCATTGGAGATAAACGACAAAACCTTTCCATCGTCTTCTCTGACAATCGTTACTCTTCTCAGGTCAATTGAACAATCCCTTTGAGTCTTAACCGATGAGAGCTGAATAGTCTGGTCTTCCAGAATGCTTCGTGCTTCGGAAGCTCGCCCATTCGAACGGGTTGAGATTCAGGTCAATGGATGTGGAATCAACCAGGCGAACCATCTTTTTCACAGCTTTCCTGGCCAAGGCTACCCTGGTCCAGGTGGTGAGATAGAAGAACGTTCCCATAACGATGGCGGAAGGCCGACTGTTATTGGCATCAGACAAGGATGAACGCTTTATCTTTCCTGCACCAAGGTGATAGTGGTGATTACGCCTGGTATTGAAATTTTACACCGGTCACGGAGAGAAGTTCGGCCAGTCATTTGGGCAAACATCAGGCTGATAAGCTGAGTGCGAACCCGGTGATCACCTTTGTGATGGTCAACAGCCTTCTGGAAATGGTGACGTGTAAGGTGTTTGATCCGTTGATGAAAAGCACTGTTACTATGCTTCATGCCTGTCCCTTGCTCTTGGTGAAATAGCTCTTTCGGCAACTGTTATTTTACCGAAAGCCAGTTAGGACAGACACTTCCTGACACCTATGAATTTTTAAACCGGACAGCAGTGATAGGTGTCAACAGTTTTAATCCACCTCAACGCACGGGTGTTAAGGGGGATTAAAACTGTTGACATATACCCCTAATTTAGCGGGCTGTAGAGTGCCTAAAACAACACTGAAATGTATTAAAACTGTTGACAAATAAGGTGTGCAGGAAAACTGCGTGGATTAAAAGTGTTGATATGTCAGTAGTGGTCCATTTTCTCAGCGAATATCAGCTTTACTCATGGACTGTACATTCTTTGAACAGCCTGAGCAGGGTTTTTAGCCTGCTCGGGTAGCTTTGGTTGTTTTAATAAGTGCCTGAATACACTCAGACGTTTTGCAACTTGCCCATTTCTTTCAATATCAGCTCCTTGTCACGCTCAACTTCTCCCAGGTGATCCATAATTGTGCCAATCTTCTGTTGAATATCATTAATACGCTCATCAAACAAAGAGTTGATTATATCAACGATGCTGATATGGATTTGTTGCAGTACATCAGAGCAGATTTGTTCAACCGACTGGTTCAGACTTATGGCCTGCTCCCGTTTCAACTGGTTTTCCTTGTCCTGCTCCTGTCCCGCTTTATAGGCATCATATACAGACGTAACAACCTGTAGCACTACAGCGGCTTTACCCGCCCACTGGCCGAGGGTTTTTTCCCAGCGCCCCTTAATGCCAGGAATTTTGAATTTTCTGGCTAGTTTGAGAGCGTTGAAAAGCTTATCTTTATCCGTGATTGTCTTTTTGACCCCCTCTAACACAACGTCTTTAACAGGATTAGATTTTGAAATTTCCAATTCTGCACCGGGAACATGTTGTATCAGTGTCGAAATACGACCATAGGCGCCTTCAACCTCGGCCTTAAGCCATCTCTCTACGTTTTCGGTGACAGAGGAAAACACAGCCTGCAGTCGGGACTCACAGTCAAACTGGTCACTTGAGCTTTCCAGCACGCCTCTGACCTGGCGTTTCACCAGGCTGATTTCCTGCTGGATAAAACTGAAAGCAGAATTTGCAATAAAACGCTTTTGTTGTTCAATCAGTGACCGGTCATTCTGCAGGTCATTTAATTTCGATTGCTGACATACGTCCTGTCGGGCTGAAATATTGTCATAAGCTGGTTTGAACCAGAGTTCGCAGACAATATTGTTAAGTGTTTCGGTAATATGATTGTCATGGTTAAACTGGTTGATCCATTGCATCAGTCCCGCCAGAAACTCGGAATATCCGGAATGCTCAAGCAGCTTATCAGCCCCCTTAAGCCGGGCCCGTAATGCTGTATTCAAATTGACAGGGTAGACTGGTATGGCTCCAATCCTGTCATCGGAAACATCATACTTGGGCCCAAGCTCGGTCAGAATACTGAGAATTTTATTGTAAGCCGTCTGTATATCATCATCTGAAGCGGCCTGGTGGTTCAGCAAGATAAAGACTTTCTTGTCGCGCTTCAGCATATCAAAAAGGCGTATGTACAAGTCTTTGGAATCCTGATCGCCTTCCCTGATAACAAACAACATCAGACCACTGCGTTTGACCTGATCCCGAGTTGCTTCCTCATGCTCAATGGGCGCATTAACCCCAGGGGTATCCAGCAGATAGATACTGTTCCAGTAAAATCGATCAACTTTGAATGTTGTTGGTATATCGTTAACAACCGCTGATTCAGAGCCAAGGATGGTATTGATGAGCGTACTCTTGCCAGCATTGTAGGCACCATAGAGCATGATGTTGAGCACACGATCTCCAAAGAAGCGTGCCAACTCATTCCTCACCTCATCGACATTTCCAGGATGGTACTTTCTGACGGTCTCGGTTGATTTGTCGATCAATGTCTGGAAGTTGAATGTTTCATCCGTCATACGCTTTCCTTAAGATGCTGGACATCGTTTTCAAAGCGCTGGATGACGTTTACGACACCGGAAGAGTATTTTTCAATAGTTTCGACCATCTGCTGAACGTCACTAATAACGTGGGAAACCAGTTTTGGAAGGTCTGCTTTGACCGTCATGGTCGTCTGCTCAATGATCTGATGGGTACTAACGCCAACAGTCTCAGTGACCGTCGTTGTTTTCACGAAATATTCACCAGCCTTTGAACCGAGCGCACCACCGATCATACCTCCAATAGCCGTGCCAAGAACTGGTGCCAGAAAGCTACCAAGAATTGAGCCTGCAACTGCTCCACCGCTTGCGGCGACACTTTTGGCTCCATAACCTGAGACCTGCTCGATATCTACTGTGATATCTTCAAAGCTCCCCAGCTTACCGGCAGAAAGTGTGCTACCAACCGCCTGAATACTCTTTGAAAACTCGCTCAATTCACATTTCAGGGTGTCGTTGATGCATGACTCAATGAGCTTGTTTAGCTCATTGGCAATGTTTTCTTTATCTTGTGATGTTTTATATTTTTCAATGATGACGGGGATTGCAGAGGTTACTTCATTAACTACGGAACCACAGATAATCAGTTCCTTGCGTTTTAGTTGTTCCCTTGCCTCATTACCCTGTCTCTGCAGCTCCATGACTTGTGGAATCACTTCATTCTGAAGCTGCTTGAGCACTTTGCTGTCGAGGTAATTAATCACCTGCCTTTTGGCTTTCTCGACTTTGTAGGTTCGGGCTTCATTGATTAAAGATACCAGTTGCTCGAATAGTCGGGCCAAACCCGCATCCTGCAAAGCCTGTTCAGGAGGCAAATCGCTTTTGCGATAGGCATGGACTGAAATCGAAACTGGTTGTTTAAGGGGGAAATTACCCTGTAATTTCTGGATAGCCCTTTCCTTAACATCGTTCTCCTGTGTCGTACGGGTAGCTTCCGGTTTATTTTTAAGCAGCTTGATGATTTCATCATTGTCATCAATGTCTTCTTCAAAAAAATCACTGCGCGTTAGCACCGGTTGTAAAGGTTTAGCGCTTTCCAACTCGACTTTCAGATCATCAAGCTCCTGAACCTGCCCTGGTGATGTCGATGGTGTCAGCCAGATGATCGCATCTGCGCTATCGGTATATTTTCGGGTCAGCTCCCCATTTTCATCCGTGACAGAATGAAGGCCGGGAGAATCCAAAAGAACCAGCCTGGGCCCAAGTTCCATGCCCTGGATACAGGCCGTTGTTTCTACCACTCCTTCAGGTAATTTATCATTGAACGGTTTTTTTTCCCCGTTTTCAAAACGAAAGTTCTGCACATCATCCGCTGCAAACTGCTCGGCAACAAAGTTACAGAAAGAACTTTTACCGGCGTTCACCTTGCCAAACACGAGAAAAATCAGGCGATCGGCAAAAGTCTCGGAAAGCTTTCGCATGGCGGAAGCCTGCTCCCAATTCTCTGCCCAGCAACTGATGCTGCCTTCAATCTTGGCCTTGACTGCGGCACTCTGCTGAAAAAGAGAGCTCTCAGGGTTCAGGGGATTCGAGTCCTTGCTGGATAAACGCTGCAGGGAGGACTTCAGCTCTTCCATGTGGGTAAGCAGCGCGGTTTCTTTGTCCTGAAGCGTTTCAAAATCAGCCTGAAAAACATTCAGACTGTCAATGAATGGATTGTTATACATCTGTTATACCTTAAACTGTGCGTACAGCTCTTCCAGTGCTGATATTTTGATTTTGCACTTTGCAATATCATATTTCAGTTTCTGTACTGTCGCAGACTTGCCATAGGCCTCTGTTAATTGGGTTTGGCAATGATCTGGCCGGTTGACAGCGTCTTTAGCCAATTTAGCCTTATCAAGAATTTCTTCTAGGTCATGCTTAAGAAGCAGCAGGGAGATTTCACTTTCTGCATACTCTTGAATGCGCTGCTGATTTTGTTGTTCTAGGCGTTGTTGCTCAACACGCAGGCGCTCTTGACGATCACTCTCAGCCTGACGTTCAATCTCACGAGCCCGCTCACGGGCTCGCTCGCGCTCGTAGGAATCATCGTCATCATCTTTAGAGGAATGCGCAATAGCGACAGTGGCAGCTACTACTGCTGCACCAATCAAAAATGGAATCGCCATAAATCTATTCTCTTGTTAACTAACCTGCCTGTTTATATTTGAAACTGCTTGTTGCGCGTCCCGGCCAAAATCACTGGTTTTCTTATTGAGACGGTGCTGCAGGGTGGCAAGTTCTTTTTGTGTACTATCAATCAGGTCTTTTAACTCAAGACGAGCTTTGTCCTTCAGACGCTTGATCTCTCTCTGACGGAAGCTTGCCAGCTGATCCTTAAGCGTTTGCTTGTACTCCAGCAGCTGACTCATGCCGCTGAGTTCCACAAACCTGTTTTTATTTTCACGGATACCTTTCAGGTAACGCACAGCGGATACCGGGATGATTGTCAGCTCACCAATCTGGCGGTGTATATTGGCAACGACTCGCTCAAGATCTGCCGCTTCAAGCTGATCTACCTGAGTCAGGATTAAAAACATTTTACTCTTATAGTTTTTATCCTGTTTCATCAGATCCGAGTACAGGCGCTGTTCGTACTTATCCAGCTCGCCGGTTTTGACGTTATGAACAAGGAACAAAAAGTCTGCGACTTTAAATGCGCCTTCTCTCGCTTCCTGGTCATCTTTGCCATGTACGTCAGCATCGAGGCCGGGAGTATCAACCCACACGACTCCATCATGCTTATATTCCTGGTTTTTGATGGTTTCCCGTTTGTCGGCGGCACTGAAAACGTCTTCACCGACCAATGCATTCAGCAACGTACTTTTGCCATGATTGTATTTGCCAAACACGGCTATGCGCACATCATTTTTTGTACTGCTCTGGAGGTATTCCAGTCGAGCAAGATTCTCTCTAGACGATGGAATAAACTTGAGCATGGTCTCAAAGTTGATATTGCTCATACTAATTTTATCCTGAAAATCGGATCCAGACCGGCCTGTTCCTGCATGGAGTTACAGTGTTCGGCATTGGCTTGGTAATAGAGATCTTTATCTATGACGTTTTTGAAAAGCTTTTCGTAGCCTTCATCAATCCGGCAGAGTAGGGGTCTTTCGTCATAGATCACACATCCTTGCTCTGCTGAGAAGTGTCTGCAAACACCATCGCCAGCATGAAGAAATTTCAGCTCTTTGACATACTTCAGGTTTTGACAGCAGGCACCACAGCGTGAACATGGAAAATTCATAGGTGAATTAGTGCTTCACCCTGAACAAACAGTGACAGAATACTCTTTGACCACTCACGATAAACGATAGCGAGATTTGGATTTAGCTCAAAGTGACTGATCATTTCATTGATAAGAGTCTGCTCTTCCTTTGCGATAACGCCATCGGCGTAGACAAGGGCCATAATTTCCAGCAGCGCAATTTTTCTGTGGCTTTCAGATTGAAATGTATTTAAGGAGGACATGAGATCGAACTCTGTTTCGCAGTACTCAATGTCATCAATTTGCATTTCCATGCAGTACTTTGCTAACAGATTAGCTTCATCTAATGTCAGTTCACTGTCAGCATGGGCAATATGATGAGCTATTGAAAGGAACGCTTGTTTTTCATTTTGGGATAAACGGTTTAGGAACACTTAGATACCCTATTACTAACAGATAATAAAAAGGCAATTCGATTTTACTTACGTAGAGACCCACATGTTACCATTTTGAAGCCTCTAGAAAGCCGTGCTAGGTCAAGTATTTGTGGCGTAAGTTTTACATTACAGCTTCACTGACTGAAATGATCAGTAGTAGTAAATAGTTTTACATACGTGTCAATAGTTTTAATCCACCTCAACAGTTGTAGAGAAATAATAAAGTCGTTGACACATACTCTTGATTTTCAGGGGCTGTCGGGCAGTCAGTTTCCGATCAAAATGGATTAAAATCGTTGACACTAACCCGCATAGAACGCGGTCTGTAGCGTGTCTAGTGGTATTTCTGTCAGCGACTTTAATATGTCTCAACAACAGTTTTTTAGACCACAGAACCCAGCTGGAAGATGGGCAGGTACATCGCAACGATCAAGCCACCAACGAGTACACCCAGTACCGCCATGATCAGCGGTTCCATCAGGCTCGTCAGGCCGTCGACCATGTTATCGACTTCTTCTTCGTAGTAGTTGGCAACCTTGGACAACATTTCATCCAGAGCACCGGATTCTTCGCCGATCGCTACCATCTGGATGGCCATATTGGGGAAGATACCGGCGTTGCGCATGGCGAACTGAAGCTGCTGACCGGTTGATACATCTTCCTTGATCGTTTCCGTTGCTTCCCGGTAGACCACATTACCCGCAGCACCGGCAACCGAGTCCAGTGCTTCTACCAGGGGAACACCCGCTGAGAAGGTGGTAGCCAGTGTTCGCGAGAATCGGGCAACGGCGGATTTATCGAGGATAGAGCCGACAACCGGCAACCGCAGGATCAGTCGATCGCGCTTATCACGGGCGGATTCGGAGGTTTTCAGTATCTGTTTCACGGAAAAGCCAAACACCACAAGCACACCAATGACGATATACCACCATTCCTGTAGCATCTCCGACAGGTTGATAACCATCTGGGTGAAGGCGGGCAGTTCAGCACCGAAGCCGGCAAACACTTCTTCAAACTGCGGCACCACCTTGATCAGCAGGATACCGGTAACAAGGAACGCCACCGCGACCACCGCGATGGGATAGTTCATCGCTTTCTTGATCTTGGACTTAAGGGCTTCACTCTTTTCCTTGTAGGTTGCGATTCGATCCAGCAGGGTTTCCAGGGCGCCGGACTGTTCACCGGAAGCGATCAAACTGCAATAAAGGTCATCAAAGTATTCAGGGTGTTTGCGCAGAGAATCGGCCATGTTACTGCCGCCGGCAACGTCATTCTTGATCGTCATGATCAGGTTTTTCATCGCGGGCTTGTCGATACCCTCGGCCGTGATATCAAAGGCATTGAGCAGGGGGACACCAGCCTTGACCATGGTGGCCATCTGTCGTGTGAAGAAGGCAATGTCCAGCGGTTTGATCTTGCCACCGCCGCCTCCACCGAGACTAACGGCCTGTTTCCGCACTTTGGTGGGATTGATGCCCTGCTTACGGAGTTCGGCCTTGGCAAGGGCAACGGTGGTGCTGTTCACCTCACCCTTGATCTTGCGACCGTTCTTATCCTTGCCTTCCCAGACAAATGTGCTGGTTTTGGGTGTTTTGGGAGCGCCCTTCTTTGCCATGTCCGAGTAGCCGGTTTAGTGATTATGGTTATTCTGACCAGAAGTCGTAGTCGATTGTATCCAAACCACACCAGTTTAACAGCTTTGTATGCATGGAATGCCAACGGGTGCTCGTCTGATCAGCTTATTTCTTTATCGGCACCCACAGTCGACACTGAAACGCTGGAAATCTGTCAGTCGCATCAATGTCAGACGATTGCCCCAGACGCAGCCTGTGTCCAGTGCATGGATGCGCTTCATGCCTGTCTCACCTTCGAGCGCCGCCCAGTGTCCAAAGACAATGTTTAACTTGCCTGGCAGGCGGGATGGCTGGTCAAACCAGGGGGCAAAACCGTTTACAGGTGTGCTGAGGCCGGACTTTGTTTCCAGGTCCAGTGTGCCGTCCGCCTGACAGAAGCGCATGCGGGTGAAATAGTTGGTTATCATGCGCAGGCGATCCCAGCCCTTGAGTTTGCCGGACCAGCAGTTTGGGCTGTTGCCGTACATATTTTCCAGAAACTCGCCGCACTTTTTGCTTTGCAGGACTTTTTCCAGTTCCCTGGCCCGTTCGCGGGTCTGGTCAAGATCCCAGATGGGCGGGATGCCGGCATGGACCATCAGGGTCTTGAGCGATTTGTCGTAGTGCACCAGTGGACGGTGTCTAACCCAGTCGAGTAGTTTATCCCGGTCCTTGGCGGCGAGTATGTCATCAATGGTGTCGGAGTGCTTGGCGCCCCGTACGCCATGGGCCACCGCCAGCAAATGCAGATCATGATTGCCCAGTACGGCTATGCAGTGCTTTTTCAGGGATTTGAGATAGCGCAGGGTTTCCAGGGACTCCGGACCCCGGTTGACGAGGTCGCCGGCGGCCCAGAGTGTATCGTGATCCGGATCAAAGCCGGCTTTGTCCAGCAGGCGGCGGAGATCCGAGTAACAACCCTGGATATCGCCAACGACGTAGTCTGTCATATCGGTGTTCTTTTACCAGCGGGAGGTTCTGCGGGACTATCGGCCGCCTGACCTCCTGCTTGATGACCGGCGCTCAGTGCAGAGAACCGGGGACTGAGAGTGTGAAAACGGGGATGGGCGTCTCGAACGCATGGCCGTCGTCCGCCTGCATATGATAGCTGCCGTGCATGGTGCCAACCGGTGTTTCCAGCATGCAGCCACTGCTGTAAGCGTACTTCTGGCCGGGCGCCAGATGCGGCTGTTGCCCGACCACCCCTTCGCCGGCCACCTCCTGCACCTTCTGGTTACCATCCGTGATGTACCAGTGGCGGCTCAGCAGGCGGGCGGCCACGGTGCCCGTGTTTTCCAGGGTAATATGGTAGGCGAACACATAGCGCCCGTTATCGGGCTCGGACTGGTCCTTGACGTAGTCTGTGGTGACACTGACTCGGATTTGGTACTGCTGTGTGTTGCTTCCGGGCATGCAATGTTCTTCTGCTTGTTGGGTTATGGCCGATACTGGACTAGATAATCCGCAATTCTGACAAAGGACTCAAGAGGCAGATGCTCTGGCCGGATGGACGGATCAATATCCAGCTGTTCCAGCTCATCAGCACTGATACGCTTCTTGAGGCTATTGCGCAGGGTTTTCCGGCGCATGGCAAAGGCATCTTTCACAATACTTTCCAGCAGTGAGACATCCTTGCAGGGATGAGGCAGTTCATCCCAGGGGGTCAGCCGGACAATGGCGGAATCCACCTTTGGTGCCGGGCGGAAAGCGCCGGAGCCTACCTGGAACAGGTATTCGGCACGGCAATAATACTGGACCATGACACTCAGGCGGCCATAGTGATTGTCACCGTGTGTTGCACAGAGCCGCTCAACCACTTCCTTCTGCAGCATGAAATGCATGTCCCTGACGGTGCCGGAAAAGGACAGCAGATGGAAAATCAGCGGTGTAGAGATGTTATAGGGCAGGTTACCCACAATACGCAGCGGGCGCTCATCCTGTTTCAGTGACTCAAAATCAAAGGTCAGGGCGTCGGCTTCGTGAACCCGGAACAGGCGGTTGAGACCAAAATGCAGTTTCAACCAGGGGATCAGGTCACGATCCAGCTCAATGACATCCAGCTCACCGGCGCCATCCAGCAATTGCCCTGTCAGTGCGCCCTGGCCGGGGCCGATCTCGACAATATGGTCACCCTGCCTCGGGTGGACGGAGGCAATGATGCGGTTGATAACCCCGTGATCATGCAGGAAGTTCTGGCCGAAACGCTTGCGGGCCTTATGCTTCTGCTGAAGAACGGGTGGTGTGGAATGGTTCATGAACAGCCTGTATCAAATCCTGGAGGGCAAGGCGGCGCATCATACCGCACTCGCCCTGATCGCGCACTACGCACTCTGGATCATAGACAACGCATAGCGAATTGCCGTATTCAGGCTGCCACAATTCGCCAGCCCGGTACCGGCTAAATCAAGTGCCGTACCGTGGTCAACGGAGGTGCGGATAATCGGCAGCCCGAGGGTGACATTCACCGCTTCGCTGAACCCCTTGTATTTCAAGACTGGCAGGCCCTGATCGTGGTACATGGCCAGAACAGCGTCAGCTTTTTCAAGGCGGCCCGGGTTGAACAGGGTGTCAGCGGGTAATGGGCCACTCAGGTTCATACCCTTATCTCGCATGCGGCTCAGTACGGGTTCGATGATCTCAATTTCCTCCCGCCCAAGGTGACCATCTTCCCCTGCATGGGGATTAAGGCCTGCGACCAGAATATGGGGAGATTGAATGCCGAACTTTGTCTGCAGATCATTGTGGAGAATCGTGATGACCTCTTCCAGCAATGCTTCGGTAATAGCCTCCGGCACCATTGCCAGTGGCAGATGAGTGGTGGCCAGGGCAACCCGAAGACCATCGGTTGCCAGCATCATCACAACGCGGGGAGTATGGGTTAATTCAGCCAACAGCTCGGTGTGACCGCTGAAAGGAATGCCGGATTCGTTGATCACGCCTTTATGAACCGGAGCCGTGACCATGGCGTCAAACAGGCCGGACTGACAACCGTTGACGGCCAGGGTCAGGGTTTCCAGTACATAAGCGCTGTTGCGGCTGTCCAGCTGTCCGGCGGTACATGCTGTCGCCAATGTGACGGGCATGACCTGTATTTCACCCGGCAGGGATAGTCTTCGGGGAGCGTCCGGATCAAATGGCGTGATCTTTACATCAACGTTCAGCTGGCGAGATCGCTGTTCAAGCAATGCGGGATCAGCGATGACAACCAATTGCGCATCCCGTGGCTGGCTGGCCTGCAGGATACACAGATCGGGGCCAATGCCCGCCGGTTCCCCGGCGGTAATGGTCAAGCGGGGTAGGGTTTGCTCTGTCACAGCTTGATTTCGACGTAAGCCTGATCACGCAGCTCACGGAGCCAGACCTGCAATTCCTCTTCGTACTTGCGGTTTCTCAGCATTTCCTGGATGCGGGCCCGCTGTACGCGGTTGCTGACATCTTCCTTGCGCTTGCCGAGCACTTCGAGGACGTGCCAGCCAAAGCGGCTGCGGAACGGAATGGAAACGGTGTTCTGGGGCACACTCAGCATCTGGTCACGGAAGGCTGGCACCATGTCATTGGGGCTCACCCAGTTCAGGTCGCCGCCGTTGAGTGCCGTGCCGGTGTCATCGGAGTAGGCGCGGGCCAGTTCACCGAAGTCGGCGCCACCCTGAAGGCGCTTGTACAGGTTCTTGGCCATTTCCTGGGCTTCGAAATCACTGCGGACTTCATTGGGACGAATCAGGATATGGCGAACATGGAACTGTTCCTGCAGGAGCTTTTCATCTCCCCGCTTGTCGAGCAGTTTCACAATATGGAAACCGCTGGGGCTACGGATCGGCTGGGAGATCTCACCTTTTTGCAGATCCTTGACCGCTGAGGTGAACAGGGAAGGCAGCTGGTCAGCCTTACGCCAGCCAAGGTCGCCGCCTTCCAGTGCTTTCTGTCCCTGGGACTGGGCGACAGCCACCTGGGAAAAGTCTGCACCTTTCTTCAGCTGCTCAACAATCGCGTCAGCCTTGCGGTTGGCCGCCTGGATTTCGCCGGGGCTGGCGCCTTCCGGCAATGCCACCAGGATATGACCAAGACGGTAGTCAACAGCCAGCTGCTGCTTGCCTTCCTCGGAATTGAGGTAGTTGTCGATATCCCTGTCGGTTATCTGGATACGCTCCAGCACCTGGCGCTGACGCACCCGGTTGATCAGCATTTCCCGGCGGATTTCGTTACGGGCTTCCCGGTAGCTCAGGCCATCGGCCTCCAGCGCTTTCTGGAACTGCTCAATGGTCATGCCGTTACGCTCGGCAATGGAGCGAATGGCATCGTTCAGCGCCCAGTCATCCACACGAATGCCGGTTCGTGCAGCGATCTGGAGCTGCAGGTTTTCAATCACCAGTCGCTCCAGAATCTGTTGTTTCAGCACGTGTTCCGGCGGCAGTGCAGTATTGCGCTCCTGCAGCTGGCGTTTGACCGCTTTCAAACGGGTGTCGAGATCGCTTTCCATGATGACATCGTTGTCCACCACGGCCACGATGCGGTCCAGCGGAACAACCTTGGCCATGGCCGGGGCGCCGGCCAGGGTCATGACAGTCAACACCGCCGGGAGCAGCACACCTAACAGTCGGTTCTTGATTACGTTCATTGATAAAATCTTCAAATTATTCCTCTGGACGGTAACCGTCGATATCCTGCAGGAAGGTTTCGACTTTTGTGCCGGTCAGGCTGCCGAGCCCCTTGAGGACGAACTGAACAAAGACACCTTTTTTGGATTCGGCCGTATCAATGTCATCGTCAGGGTCGATCCAGTTGCGGTACAGAACCTGAACCTTGTAGCAGCAGCTGTCGCGTTCAATACCGAACGAGCGCTCCATCTTGCGGGAGTTGGTGATGTCGTACGTCCAGCGTCCCACGGTATTCCAGTTGGTGGTCAGTGGCAGCAGGAAGGAGGCGTCGACTTCTTCCAGGTTGCCGTTGACGTAGCGACCGGTGTTGTTGCCATCATCGCCTTTCTCCGCCCGGTCAACCTGGTCACGGTAGCGGTAACGGAAATTCAGCGCATGATTCTGTTCCGGCAGATAGTGAACCGCCAGTGCGTACTCATCAATGTGGCCGCGGTTGGTGTTGTACATCCAGTCCTGGCGCAGGTTCAGGTCTTCGCGGATATTCCAGACCAGTTGCGTTGCCAGCGGTGAGGTTGACGCTTCGTTGGCGTCGATCAGGCGCTGCTTTTCGCTACCCGGATTGAAATCGGGGTTTTCATCCTGATTAAGTGTTGGATCAACAAACACCTGCCGCTTTTCAAAATAGAAAATCTGGCCTATGCCAAACCGGAAACGCTCATAGCCATTCTCTTCGAGGAAACGGCTTGTGACGCCTAACGCCAGTTGGTTGGTATCGGCAATCCGGTCATAACCGCTGAACCGGCTGTTACGCCAGAGACTGTCGTAGTTGAACGTCATATCAGCGGTGTCGAAGTCCGGATTGGCATCCTGCTGGCTGCGGTAGGGAACATAAAGATACTTGGCACGCGGTTCCAGCGTTTGGGTAAACTTCATGTTTCCGAATGAGGCCTGACGGTCAAAGAACAAACCGCTGTCAATGGCATAGTAGGGGGCAGACGTTGTTGGGCTGGTATCAAATTCGTTTTTGTCCAGACGATCCAGGTCATACCCGACAGAGGTAAAGCCAACACTTGGCTCCAGGAATCCGTAAGTACGATCAATACGGTATTTCACGCCTGACTGCAGGTAGAGCCGCTGCCCGACAGCATTGTTAATGCCAGTGCCTTCACCGTAAACCGGGCGTTCGATATCGTGTTCCTTGTCAAAATCAGTCTCTTTGATTTTGCGCTTGTAATCCCAGTCCTTGTCCCGGTCAAACTCGGTGTAATCCACCAGGTAATTGAGTCCGAAACCGGCGCCCATGTCCCAGTCACCCTGCAACGTCAGCTGCGGTTCCTTGTTATAGGGATCGTCGGAATCAATGGACATGTTTTTCAGCTTTTCAACATTCGCTGTAAACCGCCACTGGTGCGCGCTGTCACCACCGCCGTAGTAGGTGGAGGTGATCTGCTGGTTCAGAGGGTTCTGGCTGCCGAGCTTCAGGCCGGTGCCGAAATCGCTGAGGAAGTCCTTGTCGCTGGCGTTGGCGAAATCAATCCTGTAATCCCAGTTGGTGGTTAACTGTTGTTCATGTTGCCAGTTGATCAGCCAGCGATCCTGGTCATAGTTACGGTTTTCGTCCTTGTGCTTGTCCTTCGACAGGAACGCACCGCCCAGTTCACCACTGGCGTTTTCCGTCAGGTAACGGAATTCATTTTCCAGCATCAGCCCCCGCTTGCTCATGTAGCGCGGCGTGATGGTGGCGTCGTAGTTGGGAGCGATGTTCCAGTACCAGGGCTGGGTGTAGTCAAAGCCGATATCGGTATCGCCAAAGCCGATGGTGGGATAGAGCAAACCGGTCTGGCGGCGGTCATCAATCGGGAAATAGATGTACGGTGTGTAGAACACCGGCACATCCTGTACACGGACGGTGGCGTGTTTGGCGGTACCGAAACCGGTCAGCGGATTCAGTTCCACTTCTTGACCTTTCAGCTCCCAGACACAGCCTTCCGGCGGACAGGTGGTATAGCTGGCGTCATCCATATCGATGACACCGTTTTCCCGGCGGACAATCTTGCTGGCCTGACCGCGAATGCGTTCCTGGTGGAACACGTACTGCGCATCGGTGATTTCCGCGCGGCCACTGGTCATGTTGACGGTGGCGTCATCGCCGGTCATCAGCAGGTTGGGTTCGCGGATCACGACGTTGCCTTCAAAGTCCGCAATGTTCTCGTTGCGGTTCAGTTTGGCAACATCACTCTTAATCTGGCGGTAGCCCTGGTTGATTACCACGTTACCACTCAGGGTGCCGAAACCTTCTTCCTGGTAGGTGCTGGCATCGGCGGCGGCGAGTATCGGCGCATCGGCCGGGTCACCGACATAATCCATGCCGGGACGTTCAGGCTCCAGGTAGCCGCCTTCACACAGTAATGAATTGCGATCAGACTGGCGGTCAATCGGCAGCTGTGTCAGGGAGACCCAGTCCAGGGTTTTCATAACCGCAGGCGGCTCACTGGCAACAGGCGTGGTTGATACGGCAGTCGCCGAAACGCCGGCTGCGGTAGCGGCTTGAGGCAGTTTCTCAGCGGCGGTGACCGTTTCGGTTTCGATGGTGACAGAGGTAGCCAGGCGATTCTGGCGCGCCGGTGTGATTGGCATCCGCGGCGCTGGTTTCAGCGGTCCGATATCACGGGCGCCCTGACCACACAGCCAGCCACCGTCGCTGCTGGTGCGGCAATTCCATTGAGTGTTGACCGGCAGGCCGTCCGTCTGGGCGGCATACAGGGGAATAATGGGTTGGCCAGCCAGAAGTCCGGTGGTGATGACCAGTGGTAGCCTGTTTTTTAAGGTAAAAAGTGTATTTGCCATTGGGTAATCAGTCCGGCCATCCTGTCGGCGTTGACATGCCTGTACTCTGAAAGGCCTGCATGATAAAGCATTCCGGTAGCTGAGGACCAGCTTTCATAAGGGATAGCCGTCAGGTGGTGTAGGATTAATGGAAGAAACACCGGGCGGTGATATAAGCTAGCCACATTTGGACCGAAATGCCACAGCACGCTGACAGCGTTATTGCGATGGGCGATACGGCTTTTTCAGGTTGGCGCTGTATAGAGTGACTACCTCCTTTTTGATTTTTCCAGGCCTTGCCTGATGACTGACCGACAGGATGCGATCATGCCCCGTCAGACCGATAACCGTCTTCTGGAACTGAGCCGCTGGTGTGCGGATGAACTGGACCAGGTGGCCGGCCATCCCATTCAGAAAAACCTGGAAGCCGTTTCCGGCGACGCCAGTTATCGCCGGTATTTCCGTGCGCACAGTGATGAGCCGGCCCGGGTGTCTGACGCGAAAACCTGGATTGCGGTCGATGCGCCACCCGAACATGAGGATTGCCGTCCTTTTGTTGCTATTGCCAACAGCTGGCAGCGCCAGGGCCTGCGCACGCCGGGGGTGCTCTCTGTCGATTATGGTCGTGGTTATATGTTGCTGGAGGACTTTGGCAACGAAGTGCTTCAGTTCTCGCTGGATGACAAGACGGTCAGTCATTTTTACGACAAGGCGCTGGCGGATCTTCGCTTGTTGCAACAGACCCGGATTCCCGATGATTACTCCTTGCCGGCCTATGATACGGCCATGCTGCAGCGGGAAATGGAACTCTTTCCAGAATGGTGCCTCAAACAGTTATTGGGAATGACAATCGGACCGGCGGAGCAGGCGTTGCTGGATGCCTTGTCTGAACAATTGACTGCTTCCGCACTGGAGCAGCCCCAGGTACCGGTTCACCGGGATTATCACTCCCGCAACCTGATGGTCTTGCCTGAAGGGCTGGGTATCATTGATTTCCAGGGGGCGGTGTTGGGGCCGGCCACCTATGATCTGGCATCGTTGCTGCGTGACTGTTACATTGACTGGCCGCAGGCGCAGGTCTACCAGTGGCTGGAGGATTTCCGGGGGCGTTCCGACGTGTTGTCCGGGCATGATGGCACCACGGTAAGACGCTGGTTTGACTGGATCGGCGCCCAGCGGCATATCAAGGTGCTGGGGATTTTCGCCCGGCTCTGGCTGCGCGATGGCAAGCCGGATTACCTGCAGGATGTGCCCCGGGTCTTCGCCTACCTGCTGTGGGTGTGTGACCACTACCCGGTGCTTGCCGGGCAGGCAGACTGGCTGCGCAACGACGTTCAGCCACGGCTGGCGCAGCAAACGTGGTGGCAGGATTACCGGTTAACCGATGAGTAAGTAACAGGATGTCAGACAACGAGTCGTCAGCAGTACCGATGAAAGCGATGATCCTGGCCGCCGGATTTGGCGAGCGGATGCGTCCCCTGACACTGGAAACCCCCAAGCCTTTACTCGAGGCAGGCGGTAAGCCATTGATTGAGCACCATCTGGAGCGGCTGGCCAGTGAAGGATTCAGCGATATTGTCATCAACCATGCCTGGCTGGGACACAAGTTGGAAGCAGCGCTGGGTAGCGGTGAACGCTGGGGTCTGCATATCGACTGGTCTCGCGAGGACGAGCCGCTGGAAACCGGGGGTGGTTTGCTTAAGGCACTACCGCTGCTGGGTGATCAGCCCTTTCTGCTGGTGAATGGCGATGTGTTTTCCCGTCTTTCCTTTAAATCGCTGCAGATGCCCATAAATAGTCTGGCTCACCTTGTGCTGGTGGATAACCCGGAACATCGCCCGGAGGGTGATTTCTGTCTGCGTGACGGCAAGGTGCTGGTGCCGGAATCGGCCGGAAACAGAACATTAACGTACAGTGGTATCAGTCTTCTCTCCCCCGAGTTATTCCGGGGATGCCAACCGGGTCGTTTCCCCCTGGCGCCACTGCTGCGCAAGGCTGCAGCCCAGGGGCGGGTGACGGGAGAACACTTTACCGGTTACTGGCTGGATGTCGGGACGCCTGAGCGCCTGCAGCAGCTGGATCAGGATTTGAATGCCGGTCGCCTGCCGGCCAGTGAGTAAAACATGTGGTTCAGGATTTTATTATTTGCATTTCTGGGGTTTGTGTTTGGCGGTCCGTTTGGCGCGGTGATCGGCGCCCTGATTGCGGCGTGGATTTCCAGTCAGCAGCCCAGGATTGTCTATGGGGCGGGTCAGAGCAGTGAGCGCCGACGCCAGACGCAAACCGCGTTTTTCCGGGCCACCTTCCTGGTCATGGGCAAGTTGGCCAAGGCCGATGGGCGGGTTAACGAAGAAGAGATTCAGGTCGCCACGACCCTGATGAATGAGATGCGCCTCTCGCCCGATCAGCGTCAGCAGGCCATTGATCTGTTTAACCAGGGCAAAAGCCCCGGTTGTGATATTCGCGGTGTGCTGCTGGAATTTCGTCGTGCAGCCGGTTCTGGCAGTCTGATTCAGATGTTTCTGGAGCTTCAGCTTCAGGCAGCTTATGCCGACGGGCAGTTGAGCCAGGCAGAAATGCAGGTTTTGCACGAAGCCTGCGAATACCTTGGGATTAACCGGTTCACGTTCGAGATTCTCCATCAGCGTTTCCAGGCCCAGCGCGCGTTTTACAGCCGTTATAACGGTGGTGGTGGCTACCAGCAGCAGGGCAGCCATGGTTATCGTCAACCCGTCGATAACCGCAGCAAGTTGAAAGAAGCTTACGCCACTCTTGGTGTGTCACCCGATGCATCGGATAAAGATGTCAAGCGGGCTTACCGGAAACTGATGAGCGAGCACCATCCCGACAAACTGGTGGCCAAGGGGTTACCGGAAGAAATGATGGAAATGGCCAAGAAAAAGACCCAGGAAATTCAGGCAGCCTACGACCTGATTCAGGAAGAACGAAAAAGAAAGTAATTAATGATTGTTGGATAGAAAAAGGGCGCAGAACCGTTCAGGTTTGCGCCTTTTTTATAGATCAGTTTATTCGTCAGTAGACAGTGTTGTTCTTGCCTGAATAACAACCTTCCAGCCGTTTTCAGTCTTTTCTACAGCATTGAAAGTAAGATATTCATGGTCGGCATCGCTAACTTTGGCAATCAGCAAGCCATGGTTTTGATTTGGGATGGCGGCAAGCGTAGTAACCGTTATTTCTGAATCCGGATAGGTGACGGCTTCATCCTTGTTATCGAGGTTGATGACCCTGGCACCTTCCATGGCGGATAACAGATGGTCAGCGAGATCATCAAACGCTGTGTTATCCATGGTCTGGTCTGTGTTAACGAAATCGGAAAGATTCACCAGGCCACTGGCTTCCAGATCTATCAGCCGGTTCCAGTGGTCGTCATGGTTCAGAAGTTGAACGGCAATCCCCTGGAAGGTGCCCGCAGTATTGACCATGGTCCACTGTTTAATAATCAGGCCGGTATCCTGATAGGCAATTCTTGCAAAAGGGCGTGTGCTCAGAGACAGCTCGCCGGACAGGCTGAATGGCCCATTGTCCAACATGTCGGCAATGGCTTCGACACCAACGAGATTCTTGCTTTCGTCGTATGGGAACTCTGCCAGTATGGAATGCTCATCATAGAAATCGCCCATGGATTCCAGGTCTCTTTCGGCCACAATCTGGGTCCAGAGGTCATCCAGAAACAGAAGTTCTATCAAATGGTTGCAGGTGATGATGGGGTGTTGGTGGCTGTTGTGGAATGCGTGTGGGACAGTATTTGCGACACTCATGCCAGGTATTGACAGGCATAATGCAATGCCGGCTATCAGGGAGGTAAAGGTTTTAGTCATAGATTTCTCCAATCGTTGCATTTATCAGGTTTTAGGGGATACAGGTAGTCCGTCTTATGGATGACTGGAAAACAGGTATCAGTGATTGGACTCCATGAAGAACCGTCGGGTTCAGAATCTGTCAGCAATACTGACAATGGGTTAGGTATTGAAGATGGTTGGCAGCAATGAGGGATGTGCTTGTTTATTCAGTATTGAAAATGATGACGTACTGGCATTAGAAACCCGGCGGGCTAATACAGTAGAATGGCCGGATTTCCGGAATCACACACCTGCGGAGTCTCAATGAAACCTTTCGCCATTGCCCCCAGTATTCTGTCTGCTGACTTTGCCCGCCTGGGTGAAGACGTTCAGGCTGTTCTGGATGCCGGTGCGGATATCGTCCATTTCGATGTTATGGACAACCATTACGTTCCCAACCTGACCATCGGGCCGATGGTGTGCCAGGCTCTGCGTAAATTTGGTATTACGGCGCCGATTGATGTGCACCTGATGGTCAAACCGGTGGATCGTATCATTGGTGATTTTATTGAAGCCGGCGCCACTTACATCACGTTCCACCCAGAAGCCAGTGAACATGTGGATCGCAGTCTGCAGATGATCCGTGATGGCGGCTGCAAGGCGGGTCTGGTATTGAATCCTGCGACAACGCCCGATTGTCTGGAATATGTGATGGATCGGCTGGATATGATTCTGCTGATGTCCGTGAATCCCGGTTTTGGCGGCCAGAAATTCATTCCGTCTACGCTGGATAAACTGCGCCATGTCCGCAAACTGATTGATGACAGCGGCCTGGATATCCGCCTGGAAGTCGACGGTGGTGTGGGTGTGCAGAATATCCGCGAGATTGCCGAAGCGGGCGCGGATACCTTCGTGGCCGGTTCTGCCATTTTCGGGAAGGACGATTACCAGGCTGTTATCACCCAGATGCGCAATGAGCTGGCTGCGGTTGCCGGTTAATTAATCGCTTCCCACGATACACTGTATTGCACTATTGAGGTATGGCTGGTTGCTTCATGGTAACCAGCTTCCATGATTCGTGACTCTTTTCCCTTGCTGTAAGGAATACCCATGAAACTGCTGGAACTATTTGGGCGTCTGCCTGCTGTCATCATGTATGACCTTGACGGGACGCTGGTCGACAGTGTGCCGGATCTGGCCTGGTCGATCGATCAGATGCTGACACAACTGGGTATGCCTGCAGCGGGCGAGGATAAAGTCCGGTTGTGGGTCGGTAACGGCGTGCCGGTGATGGTCAGGCGGGCACTGGCGGATGATATGGACGGTGACCAGCCGGGTCGTGTCGATGAGGCATTGTTCGAAAAGGGTTACGCGTTATTTCGTGAAGCCTACAGTGCCAGTTGCGGCAAATTCAGTGACGTTTATCCCGGCGTGGTTGAGTTCCTGATCGCCATGCAGGAACAAGGCGTGAAGCAGGCTGTGGTCACCAATAAATCCGGTAATTTCACGGCCCAGTTGCTGGAAGAAAAAGGGTTAACCCAGTTCTTCTCCCAGGTGATCGGTGGCGATACGTTGCCGGAGAAAAAACCGCATCCGCTACCGTTGTTGCATGTGGTTGAGCAGTGCAATGTCAGTGTCGACGCAGCATTAATGGTGGGTGATTCCAAAAATGATGTGATTGCAGCGAAAGCGGCAGGCATTCGCGTGATTGGTTTGCCTTATGGCTATAACCATGGTCAGCCGATTGAAACTGCTGAGCCTGACTGGGTTGTTAGTGACCTGTCAGTTTTGGTCTGATAACAATTCACTATTATTTGGCAAGCCAGATTTTCAATCCATTAGTTCTGAAAATCTGGCTTGCCAGAAAGAGTCTGGTCTGAGTAATTATTACTTTTTTCATTTGGAAAGACAGTCTTCTCATTCGCATTGTTTGTGTTTTTCTAAGGGATTCCTGTTTTTAATGCTTTTCTGGTTTGATCTGTTTTCTGAATCTCGATTGTTTGGTTTTTGTGTATTTTTAATAGTGTTCAGAGGTTAGTAGATTTATTTCGATTTGCTTTCTTTTATAGGGTTTGTTGTATAGAAGGGAAATGTATGAATTATTTTTCAGGTATTGAGTCCTTTCGTTGTGGTTCATGTCACAAACAAAAAAGTGAGGTAGCTTACCGCCGCAATTGTGGTCACAAGTTTGATCGTGCCTGTTTTGTTGAGCTTAAACGATACTGTACGGTTCAAAGTTGTCGTAAGCGTTTAACTGAAAGTGATTGTTTTAATATTGATCAGCAAGAAGTCCAGATGTTGCATGAACGTAGAATAGCGGCCTTTAATACTGTAGTAGACACGTTTTTACGAGATGCAATATTTAGGGGGGTAATGATTCATGCCGGTTTATCTGGATTATCTCATGGTTTGCTGAATAATCGTCTTGCCGCATTTTTTAGTTACACTGCGCTCTGCCAATGGTCGGGTTATTTTGCTGGTGTTGCTCTTGGTGGTGGACAGTGTCCTGAGGTGACAAGGTATTCTGTTCTGATTTCAGGTTTTACTGTTCTTGTTCAATTATCATTGGTTTATGCAGAATATCTGGGATTAGATGATGAATATCGAACTATTGCTTTATTCGCGTTTCCATTGATGATTGGTTACGGTTTTCTGAGAGCTGCTATGCAAGGGTTGGATGATGCTTAAAATAGGCGTCAAATGCGCGAAGAAGGTTGATTTTTTTGTTTGATTGAAAAGTCGTTATATGCTGTTTTCTTGTGTATTGCTTGAATCCAGCCTTACTTTAAGAGGGTCAGGGTTCTGATATATCTCTGTATTGGGGGATTGGTTTTGGGAGAGAGTCTGCACGCCTGTCAATATTTTGTTTTGGGATAGCCAACTAAATTAGGTTGATCTTGCATCACGCCTTATATAGGCTCACACCTAAGCTCAATAACACCAGAATGAAGCGGAGTACGCTGTGACTTACGTCTCCTTTACCTGCCACCTGTCTCACTCTGTCACCTCGGCAACCGGCCGATGGTGCCGCTGGCGTTGAACACCCGTTAAGTCACTTTTTCCGTTTTTCATTGCTATCAAGGAATACTTTCCCATGACGCCCGTGGAATTTGAGCAGCTGGCTACTGAAGGCTATAACCGCATACCTGTAACCCGCGAAGTGCTGGCAGACTGCGATACCCCGTTATCCACCTACCTGAAACTGGCGAATCGGCCTTATACCTACCTGCTGGAATCCGTACAGGGCGGCGAGAAGTGGGGGCGTTATTCCATTATCGGCCTGGGGTGTCAGACGGTATTTAAGGTGACCGGGCATGAACTGGTCATTGAAACCGATGGGGAGGTGGTTGAACAGCGTACCTGTCGTGATCCATTGGAAGAGGTGGAGCACTTTATTGGCCGTTATCGCGTGCCGGAACTGGAATCTCTGCCCCGTTTTCATGGTGGCCTGGTCGGCTATTTCGGCTACGACACTGTGCGTTATATCGAGCCCAAGCTGGCAAAGACCCAGCCGGAAGATGTTATCGGGACGCCGGATATTCTGCTGATGCTATCGGACGACCTGGTGGTTTTCGATAACCTCAGTGGCAAGGTGCAGTTCATTACCCATATTGATCCTTCTGAACATGGTGCGCTGGAGAAGGCCAATCTACGGATTGATTGCTTCCTCGAATCGTTCAGGAATACGCCCGTATCCCTGCCGGCTTCCGGTGAGGGAGAAGCGGTATCCGAGCAGGCGTTTATTTCTTCTTTTGGTGAGCAGCCGTTCAAGGCTGGCGTGGAGACAATCCGGGATTACATCCTGGCGGGGGATACCATGCAGGTGGTGCTTTCCCAACGGATGTCGATTCCTTTCAGTGAAAACCCGCTTGATCTGTACCGGGCGCTGCGTTGTCTGAATCCATCGCCTTACATGTATTACCTGAATCTGGGCGATTTCTATGTGGTGGGTTCTTCACCGGAAATTCTGGCGCGTCTGGAGGATGGTGAAGTCACTGTGCGTCCTATCGCCGGTACCCGCAAGCGGGGAACGACGGAAGAAAAAGACCTGCTGCTGGAGCAGGATCTTTTGAATGATCCCAAGGAAATCGCTGAACACCTGATGCTGATTGATTTGGGGCGCAATGATGTGGGGCGGGTGGCGAAAACCGGTACGGTTGAGCTGACTGACAAGATGACCGTCGAGCGTTATTCCCATGTCATGCATATTGTCTCCAATGTGACAGGGCAGATCAGGGATGGGGTGAGCGCCATGGATGTTCTCCGGGCAACGCTGCCTGCAGGTACCCTGAGCGGTGCGCCCAAGGTTCGGGCCATGGAGATCATTGATGAGCTGGAGCCGATAAAACGCGGTGTTTATGGCGGTGCTGTGGGCTACCTGGGCTGGAATGGCAATATGGATACAGCCATCGCGATTCGTACTGCTGTTATCAAGGATGACCAACTCCATATTCAGGCAGGTGCAGGGGTTGTAGCTGATTCCCAGCCTGAACTCGAATGGCAGGAAACCATGAATAAAGGGAGAGCGATTTTCCGGGCTGTCGATATGGTGCGGCGAGGTCTAGATAATTAATAGTTATTTCCGGCGACGGTATTGCTGTCGCCGGGAAGGCTGTTTGCTGAGGGTTGGTATTTTTAAATTTCCTCAAACGTTTCCTCTTAAAGAGCAATGAGAAAACCATTATTCTGATTTAAGCGGGAGCTGCTTCCGTTGCCTTATTAGACGCAACCTGTGCATCCTTGGCAGGGGCTGCGATATCCAGTATTGGCGCGGCATCCAGCGACTCAGCATCCATCATCGTAGCGATTCGCTGCAGCGATGACAGTATCTGCGTTTTTTCCCAATCGTTCAGATTTTCAAACTGGGTGATGAACTCTTCATGCAGCAGGGGAGGAACCCGTGTCAGCACATCACGGCCACCATCAGTGAGGCGGGCGTTAACAACCCGGCGGTCACTGACACTGCGAATCCGTTCGATTAACTGACGATCTTCCAGCCGGTTCAGGATGGTTGTCACGGTCGCCTGGCTGAGAGAAACATCATCCGAAATCCGGCGTACCGTCACATCCCCCAGCGATTCAATGGCGCGCAATACCATCACCTGTGGAATCGTCAGTCCGCAGGCTTTCACGATGCGTTTGGATTGCAGGTCTGTCGCCCGAATGATGCGCCGAAGAGAAATGAGGACGTCTTGCCAGTATGGGGTGTTGTTCATGATGTTACTGATCGTGTCGTGGTTGAGTGGAGTATATCCCAGTGTTTTTCATTCCTGAAGCTTTGGCATGTAATAATTTGAAGTCTAAACATTAGATGTGTAATATGCCGGCGGAAGAATAATAAAGAGGATTCATTATGCGTGCTGCCTGGCTTGGCTTACCCCTGATGTTTGCTGGTTCCATCGCAATGGCGGATGGCAATTGTGGCAAAGTCACCATTGCGGACATGAACTGGAACTCTGCAACGCTGATAGCCAATGTGGACCGTTTCATTCTTGAACATGGCTATGGCTGCGACGCCGAGCTGGTTCCCGGCGATACCATGCCCACCGGTACTTCCATGACTGAAAAGGGCGAACCGGACATTGCACCGGAACTCTGGAGTAACTCTATCAAGGCAGCGCTGGATAAAGCGGTCGCCGACCAGCGTTTGCGCTATGCCGGAAAGGCGCTTTCTGATGGTGGTGAAGAAGGTTTCTGGGTGCCGAAATACCTGGTAGAAAAGCAGCCGGAACTGGCCACGATTCAGGGCATTATTGATAACGCATCCCTGTTCGAACATCCTGAAGACCCCGACAGCGCCGCTTTTTACGGATGCCCTGCGGGCTGGAACTGCCAGATTTCATCCGGCAACCTGTTCAAGGCACTGAAGCTGGAAGACGCAGGCTTTGATCTGCTGGATCCGGGTTCTGGCGCAGGTCTGTCCGGTTCTATTGCCAAGTCCTATGAACGTCAGGAGCCCTGGTTCGGCTATTACTGGGCGCCGACTGCCGTACTGGGCAAGTATGAAATGGTGAAAGTCGACTTTGGTTCCGGCGTTGATCCGGAGATGTTCAAAGGCTGTATCACCCAGGCCGATTGTGAAGAGCCTGGTGTGACCATGTATCCGCCTTCACTCGTGCATACCGTAACCACGGAGAGCTTCGCGAGTCGTGCACCGGAAGCCTACGACTACCTCACTCGTCGTTCATTTAAAAATGCCGATATGAATTCGCTGCTGGCCTGGATGGAAGATAATCAGGCTGATGGTGATGTGGCCATGGAGCACTTCCTCACTGAGTTTGAAGGCACCTGGTCTGGCTGGGTAACGCCAGCGGTGGCTGAAAAAGTCAAAGTGGCGCTCAAGAACCTGTAATGCCGATAGCCGGCTCCTTGGAGGGCCGGCTTTGCGCACAGTTTCTTATTCTCTCTCCTGTCGTGTGAGGTATCTGCCATGAGTGACGAACGGTCATGGTTTAATACGTTTCCCCAGATGGACCGGTCCGACCTCCGGGACATCCGCAAGACGCTGGATTCCGCCTACCGGGACTTCTCCCGTGAATATGGCGATTTGATCGAATCCTTCTTTGATCCCCTGCTGAACTTTCTGATCTGGTTTGAAAAACTGTTGATTTCAACGCCCTGGTGGCTGGTGATCCTGGCGGTGACTGCACTGGTGTATGTGGCCAGCCGCTCGTGGAAACTGTGCCTGGGGGTTGTGGTGTCGTTCCTGCTGATTGGTTATTTCGGCATGTGGGAAAACACCATGCGTACGATGAGTATTATCTTTGTCTGTACGTTACTGGTGATAGCGCTGGGCATACCCATTGGTATTTTGATGGCGCGTTCTGACCGGGTGCAGACCACGGTCACGCCAATGCTCGATGTCATGCAGACCATGCCTGCCTTCGTGTACCTGATTCCTGTCGTCATGCTGCTGGGGATTGGCAAGATTCCGGGACTGATCGCCGTTGTGATTTATGCCATTCCTCCCGTTATTCGCTTAACGAACCTGGGTATTCGGTTGGTGGATAAGGAAGTGCTGGAAGCGGCAACGGCCTACGGCGCCAGTCCGATGCAGCGACTGTTTGGCGTGCAGTTGCCGCTAGCTATGCCGACGATTATGGCTGGTATTAACCAGACCATTATGATGGCGCTGTCCATGGTGGTGATTGCCTCCATGATCGGTGTTAAGGGTTTGGGGCAGCCGGTGCTGAAGTCCATTACCAACCAGTACTTTACGCTTGGCTTGTTCAACGGACTTGCCATCGTTGCGCTGGCAATTATCTTCGACCGCGTCTCGCAGGCCTATGGCAAGCGGACTCAACGTCACCTGGAGGGACTGCAACATGGCTGAACCATTGATTCAGGTGAAGGGACTCTACAAAGTTTTCGGACCAAACCCCGTGTCAGTCATGCCCCTGGTGCATGAAGGCAAAAGCAAGGATGAGATTCTGGCTGAAACCGGTCATACCGTTGGGTTGAAGGACATTAACCTCAGCATCAATCGTGGTGAAATATTTGTGATCATGGGGCTGTCCGGCTCTGGAAAGTCGACCCTGATCCGTCACTTCAACCGCTTGATTGATCCGACGGCAGGTCAGGTTCAGGTGGATGATGTTGAGGTAACGGAACTTGGTTCAAAGGCGCTGCAGGAATTTCGTCGATACAAGATGTCGATGGTCTTTCAGCATTTCGGCCTTTTGCCGCACCGCACTGTGCTGGAAAATGTCAGCTATGGACTGGCGGTACAAAATGTCAGCAAGGCTGAGAGGCAGACAAGGGCGCGGGAATGGCTGGAGACGGTTGGCCTGAAAGGCTACGAAGAGCAATACCCCGCGCAATTGTCCGGCGGTCAGCAACAGCGAGTAGGACTCGCCAGGGCACTGTGTACCAATGCGGATGTGCTGTTGATGGATGAAGCTTTCTCAGCACTGGATCCGCTGATCCGCAGTGAAATGCAGGACCAGCTGATTGAGCTGCAGGCCAAACTGCAGAAAACCATTATTTTTATCACCCATGATCTGGATGAGGCGCTGCGTCTTGGTGATCGCATTGCCATTCTGAAAGACGGTGAAGTGGTACAGCAGGGTAAGCCGGAAGAAATCTTGCTGAACCCGGCGACCAGCTACGTCGAAGCGTTTGTGAAGGATGTTAACCGGGCACGGGCGCTGACGGTGGAAACGGTCATGCAGCCACCTGCCTGCCGCATCACTGCAGATAAAATTGAAGGCGCGCTGCAGCAGATGAAGCGCGCCAAAGGTGATTACGGCTATTACGTTAATGATGATGGCTATCAAGGCATCGTCACTCAGGAAGCGCTGGAGAAAGCCTTTAAAATTGAACCTTCGCAGCGACTGACCAGGGCGATATGGCATGAGGTGCCTGCAGTATCGCCTGAAGCCATACTTGAAACCGTTATTCCGGATACGCTGGAAGCAGAATACTCCCTGCCGGTGGTGGACGATGAGGGCAATCTCAAGGGCGCGTTACCACTGAGCTGTATTGCGGATGTGTTGAGTGGGGCGGAGGTTGAACAGAAAGAGATGGTGTGAGCAGGCTCGACGTTGTGGGTTCACGCCAGCGCCAGAAGCGCCTGTTCACGCTCCTCGGTTTGCACCGAGACGTGGGCAGGATTGGCTTCTGTGCCGACACGATCCACTTTTTTCGGGGTGTAGCCAGTGCCGCGGTGATCCTGCATATTGACGCGACTGCCTTTATAAAAAAACTGCGACATGGTGTTCAGTAGGCTTTGCAAATGAATTCTGCTGAATTATACAGAATTTCTCAGTAAATCGTTGCGAGACTTCTGGCGAATTTGTTGGCGGTATCACCTGCGGAGGGTGACAGGCATCACCCTGACACCACAAGGTGCGTAACAAAAGTCGTGATATGGCAAGGGTTTTCCGGGCACTTTTTTAATGGCGGGCATAATCTAAAATGCACAGCGTACCCATTACCAGTGATCGTTATAGCATCCTATACTTCGGTCCCTTATCACTATTTTTAAAGGCTGTTGACAACGCTTTCAATGTTGTTAGCGAAAGAACAGACGTTGGCGTCACTACTGATTTTCTTTCGACGATATTCAAGATATCAAGAAAGACATAAGTCATCTCTGAGTCTCTGTCCTGGGCGGACATTTGATCTGGAGTATGATCGTGAGGTGAGGGTGAGGGCAGCAAAGCTGATCGTTCCCATTCTTCAGGGTTCATGAAGGACCTGGAGCGTGGGCGAAGAATAAACGCTTCCTGACTTACCATGCCTGACGGATTCTCTGGTTGTGGTTGCTCAAAGGGGCTCTCTGTTGAAGAAGGAGGCGACTTAAAAAACGATGCGAACCTGCCAAACCAGTTTGAGCTTTTGGGGCTGACGCTTTTCGAAATCTGCCGTTCAAATTTAGCCGCAGTTTTTTCTTGTTTGATCTCTATGGCGGAACTGGCTTCTTCACGGCCTGACTGTTGGAGAGTATTAATCTCTTTGAGTAGGTTATTTAACGAGTTTCTGGCTGCCTTAATATCCTCCATCTGTGAGATTTTGTTAAACTCTTTTAGAAAAAACTGAGAAGGTATTGTGGTATTTTTTGGATCAATGTTTTCCCATTCTTTGCTGAATGTTTTAAATAGTTTGCTGTGGTTAAAAAGTTGATGAATATCCGTTATATTCCTGTTATGTAAAAAAATTAAAAGGTGTAGGTAAAAAATGCGGAGCTGGCAGAGTTCTTCCTCGCTATCAATCAGTTTGCTCTCATACCCTATCCTTGTTATTTCCGCGACACTGAGAAGTCCTGTTACACCGAGTTTTTTCGCTCTATTAAAAAGGAGTTGCAGATCAAATCCTTCTCCCGATATGATCGCTTCGTTGCTAATTTTATGAATATTATGTTCGTACGATTTGCTGAAATTAAAGAGATGTTTGAAAAGTTCCTTTTTATCCACGGGACTTGCAACAGGAATTCTGGCAAGTGAAGTTTGCGGCGTCAGACTTTCAGTCTGTGGAATAGTGGTAGAGCGTGTTGCGGCCTCACTTGCCGCCGACAGACTGGCGGGAGGAGATTCCGGTGAAGCCTTTGGTGCTATCTGACTGCCTGCTGTTGCTCTGGTTTCCATAAGTCGTTCCTGTGATGTGTTAAAAAAAATCTGTAAAACATTACTGACGGTGTCGTGGCCAAGCCACGCGGCGGTTTATGTTGTCGCTTACCTGACCACTTAATTAGATGGGGTTTGGAATCGATCGTCAGTAACCAGAAAGCAAAAATGATTAACATAAAACCGCTTATGTCTGTCATTGATGCGTTGGCGTTAGCCGGGCTGGTGCCGGTGTTTATCGCTGCTGTCTATCAACATTATCCGGTGAGGACGACGTATCCGCTGACGGTTATGAACGCTGGTGCGTGACGTTAGCCAGTTCAACGGCAGATGTTGTCAGAAGGCATGGCGCTATCACGTCGTCCCGGGCCCGGGACATGGATGTGGAATTAGCTGCTCTGATCGTGTTTTCCGCCGGTGACACGCAAGATAATACGAAGAAATATGTTAGGATTCAGGCCTGTTCCCAGTGACTGCGCTGCAACGGTGCGGTCGGTGGGTTCGGCGGTATGGCTGTAAATCTCTAAACGGAAGGCCTTTATGCTCGTAATGATCGATAACTACGATTCTTTCACCTATAACGTTGTCCAGTACCTGGGAGAGCTGGGCGCTGACGTACAGGTGTATCGCAATGATGAGATTACCGTCAGCGAGCTGGAAAAACTGTGGCCAGACCATATCGTGATATCCCCCGGACCCTGCACACCCAATGAAGCTGGTATTTCCATGGAAGCGATTCGCCATTTTGCCGGCCGGATTCCGTTACTGGGCATCTGCCTTGGGCACCAGAGCATGGGACAGGTATTTGGCGGTGATGTGATCCGTGCGAAGCAGGTGATGCATGGCAAGGTGTCCCCGGTGCGACATGAGGGGAAAGGCGTCTTTGCCGGGCTGGACGATCCGCTGACCGTAACCCGTTACCATTCGCTGGTGGTGAGCGCTGAAACACTGCCGGATTGTCTGGAAATCACGGCCTGGACCGAGAATGAAGACGGCAGCATGGATGAGATCATGGGTCTCAGGCACCGCGAACTGGCCATTGAAGGGGTACAGTTCCATCCGGAGTCCATCATGACTGAACAAGGCCATGCATTGCTGGCCAACTTCCTAAAACAACAAATCTGAGTCAGGAGTGGGTGTAGTGGATATCAAACAGGCAATCAGCAAGGTGGTTCAGCACCTGGATCTTGATCAGGATGAGATGGTGTCGGTCATGAAGCAGATCATGACTGGCGAGGCCTCCCAGGCCCAGATTGGCGCGTTCCTCATGGGATTGCGCATGAAAAGCGAAAGTATTGATGAAATTACCGGCGCGACCCTGGTGATGCGGGAACTGGCCAGCAAGGTTGCGGTTCAGGGTGACCATCTGGTTGATATCGTCGGTACCGGCGGTGATGGTGCGAATTTATTCAATGTTTCCACCGCGTCGGCCTTTGTTGCTGCAGCAGCAGGTGCGCAGGTAGCCAAACATGGTAATCGAGGGGTTTCCAGCAGCACGGGCAGTGCGGATCTGCTTCAGGCAGCGGGTGTGAATATTGAACTGAATGCTGAACAGGTGGCGCGTTGTGTCGAAGAGGTCGGTATCGGTTTTATGTTTGCGCCCATGCACCACGCGGCAATGAAATATGCGGTCGGGCCGCGCAAAGAGCTGAGCATTCGCACGTTCATGAACATTCTCGGGCCGATGACCAACCCGGCCGGGGTGCCCAACCAGGTGATTGGTGTCTTTACCCGGGAGCTTTGCCGCCCTATGGCGGAAGTGTTGAACCGTCTTGGCAGCAATCATGTTCTGGTGGTGCATTCCCGCGATGGGCTGGATGAAATCAGTATTGCCAGTGAAACCTATGTGGCGGAGTTGAAAGACGGCAAGGTGACAGAGTACGCCATCAAACCAGAGGAATTGGGTATCAAGAGTGAAAGCCTGATCGGTTTGGCTGTTGATGACTCAGACAGTTCACTGGCGCTGATTCGTGATGCCCTGAGTAAGCGCGAAGGGAAATACGCAGAAAAAGCCGCCAATATGATTGCACTGAATGCAGGGGCGGCAATCTATGCGGCTAATGTCACGGCAACACTCAAGCTGGGTGTGGAAATGGCCCAGGATGCCATCCTGACTGGTTTAGCGCTTGAGAAATTGCAGGAACTGGCCAGTTTCAGCCAGGTATACCGGGAGGCCTGAGGTGACAGAGACAACCCCGACGATTCTCCGCACAATCATTGCCCGCAAGCATGAAGAAATCGCGGAGCGCCAACAGGTTCGCTCGATTGGAGCCCTGAAGGAAGCCGCGCAGGCTGCCAGCCCTGTGCGCGGCTTCGTTCGTGCCATGCAGCAGCGGGTCGATGCCGGGCAGGCAGCGGTGATTGCCGAGATCAAGAAAGCCTCGCCGAGCAAAGGCGTGATTCGGGCGGATTTTCATCCGGCGGAAATCGCTGTCAGCTATGAGCGGGCTGGCGCTGCCTGCCTGTCTGTACTGACGGATGTTGATTTTTTCCAGGGCAGCGACGCCTACCTCCGGGAAGCCAGAGCCGCCTGCGCCTTGCCGGTGATTCGCAAGGATTTCATCGTGGACCCCTATCAGGTCTATGAAGCACGTGCGATCGGGGCGGACTGCATCCTGCTGATAGCGGCGTCTCTGGATGATGCAACCATGCACGGGCTCAATGATCTGGCCCTGTCTCTGGGCATGGATGTGCTGGTGGAAGTCCACAATGCCGAGGAGTTACAGCGTGCGCTGACGCTGGATAATCGCCTGCTCGGGATTAATAACCGTAATCTGCATACATTTGAGGTGTCGCTGGATACCACTTACGAGCTGCTGTCACAGATTCCGGACAGCCGGTTGGTCGTGACTGAAAGCGGTATTCATACCGCTGACGATGTCTCAGCCATGATTGCGCATAACGTCTATGGGTTTCTGGTAGGGGAAGCGTTCATGCGTCAGCCTGACCCTGGGCAGATGCTGAGGGAGTTGTTCGCATCCTGTCTCGACTAGAGGGATATTTACTGAAGAGATAAAAAAAGCCTGGCGGAGAGCACCTCTGCCAGGCTTTTTTTGTTACTTCGTTTCTTTTTTGACCCAGTCCAGGTAATCGGTCAGGCCTGCGGTAATCGGCAGCTGGATGATCTGCGGGACTTCATAACTGTGTTCCGCCACCAGGTAGGCTTCCAGATCAGCATATTTCGCGCAGGTGGTTTTGATCCGCATCAGGATCTCATTTTCAGTCTGCACCTTGCCTTCCCACTGGTAATGGCTCTGTATCTGGCTGGTCTGGACACAGGCGCCCAATCCCTTTTCGATGATCGCCCTTGCGTGGGTATCAGCCTCCAGCTGGGTTGGACAGGTGGTCATTACCACACAATACTCTGTTTTTTTACTCATTGGATGTATGCAGCCCGTCAGTAGTTGAGAGAAAAGAACCAGCAACCACAGGCGTGTGAAGGTAGCCACCCTCGGTACCTCGCCATGCGTGTCCAGATACCTATCAGTCTAACGGTTTTTGAGAAAAGGGCAGGTTCTGGTATGATTCGCCGCCTTTTACATGCCTACCTTCGAATCTTTAAACAATAACGAATGCCTATGACTTTCACTAAGCTCGAGCGATTTTCCCGGTACAAGAACGATGTTTTGTCAGGTCTGACGGTGTCTCTCGCGCTGGTTCCCGAAGCGGTTGCCTTTGCTTTTGTTGCGGGTGTTGGCCCGCTCACCGGCCTGTATGCGGCGTTTATGGTGGGGCTGATTACCTCTGCCCTTGGCGGACGTCCCGGCATGATCTCCGGTGCGACCGGCGCGCTGGCGGTGGTGATGGTGTCGATGGTGACAACCCATGGTGAACAATACTTGTTTGCCACCGTTGTGCTCATGGGGCTCCTGCAAATGCTGGCGGGCGTGTTCAAACTGGGGAAATTCATCCGATTGGTGCCCCATCCGGTGATGCTTGGCTTTGTGAATGGTTTGGCGATTGTGATCTTTCTCGCCCAGCTGGAGCAGTTCAAGATCGTGGGGGCCGATGGCGTTAAGGTCTGGCTCAGTGGCGAGCCGCTCTATCTGATGCTGGCGCTGGTGGCGTTGACCATGGCTATCATCATGCTTCTGCCCCGCCTGACCCGTGCGGTGCCTTCGTCCCTGGCGGCAATCGTTGGTGTCTCGGTGCTGGTGATTGGATTCAATCTGGATACCCGTACAGTCGGTGATGTGGCGTCCATTGCCGGTGGATTGCCGAGCTTCTCTATTCCTTCTGTGCCCATGACCTGGGAAACGCTGGAAATTATCTTCCCCTATGCCGTGATTCTGGCTGCCATTGGCCTGATTGAGTCACTGCTGACGATCAGTGTGATTGATGAGCTGACTGACACCACCGGCCAGAATAACCGGGAATGTGTCGCCCAGGGCGTCGCTAATACCGTGACAGGTTTCTTCGGCGGCATGGGCGGTTGCGCCATGATCGGGCAGAGCATGATCAATGTGAATTCCGGTGGGAGAGGCCGCCTGTCCGGACTTGTTGCAGCACTGATGTTGCTGGTGTTTATCCTGTTTGCCTCGTCCCTGATTGAGCAGATTCCGCTGGCAGCGCTTACCGGGGTAATGTTCATGGTAGTGATCGGCACCTTTGAGTGGAGTAGCCTTCGAATCCTCAACAAGATTCCCGTCAGTGATGCGTTTGTTCTGATTCTGGTGTCTGCGGTGACGGTGTGGACTGACCTGGCGGTTGCCGTGATTGTCGGAGTGATAGTGTCAGCGCTGGTATTTGCCTGGGAGCATGCCAAGCATATCCGTGTGGACCTGCGGATCAATGAAGCAGGCAGCAAAGTCTATGAACTGCATGGTCCGCTGTTCTTCGGCTCAGTCAGTCATTTCATGGCGCTGTTTGACGCCAAGGGTGATCCGGAAGATGTCATTGTCGATTTCCGTTATTCACGGGTTTGTGATCACTCGGGGCTGGAAGCGATCGATACACTGGCCGAGCGTTACTCCAAGGCGGGTAAAAAACTGCATCTTCGTCATTTGACCGAGGAATGCCGCTCGTTGTTGAGCCGTGCACAGGATCTGGTTGAAGTGAATGTGTTGGAAGATCCACACTACCATGTCGCCAGTGACAAACTGGGTTAATGCAAAAAAGCCGGCAATTTGCCGGCTTTTTTATGCTGGATTGATCAGAGTTTAGCGGGTGCCAAAGACAACCATGGTTTTGCCTTTCACGGAGACCAGTTCCTGGTCTTCCAGGTTTTTCAGTACCCGTCCCACCATTTCCCTTGAACAACCCACGATACGACCGATCTCCTGGCGGGTGATGCGAATCTGCATTCCGTCAGGGTGTGTCATGGCATCAGGTTGCTGGCAGAGATCCAGCAAAGTTCGCGCAACACGGCCGGTCACATCCAGAAAGGCGAGGTCACTGACCTTGCGGGTGGTTTGCTTGAGGCGCGCAGCAATCTGGGTGCTGATATCAAACAGGATGCCGGGCATCTCCTTACTTAATTCCCGTATCCGGGTGTAACTGATTTCGGCAATCTCGCAGACGCTACGGGCCTTGACCCAGGCACTGCGAACACTGGTTTCATCATTCAGGAACAAGCCCAACTCGCCGAAGAAATCACCGGCATTCAGGTAGGCAATGATTATTTCACGACCTTCGTCGTCTTCCACGAAGACGGTTACAGAACCTTCAACAATGTAATAAAGGGTGTCGGCCGGGTCGCCGGCGCAGATAATGTTGTTTTTAGCCTTGTAGCGGTGACGGTGGCAGTGCGTCAGAAAACGCTCTTTTTCCGTCAACTGTCGGGACTGTGCGAGTACTACCATAGGTTTCCGGCATCAGTTAATGGTCAGCGAAACGGCCTGATGTGCCAGCAGACGGAAGTGTTTGCCACTTCCCGGCGGCCGACGGGCCGATGTTGTTATCAGTATCAGGGCACCGTGATTTCGAGTACCATTTGCGACATCCATGCCAGTGCCTTCACTCTACGGGTTCACGACTATCAGGTCTGCGAGGCAGGTCACAAACTGTCTAAGTGATCCGCAGGTGGTCGGCGATACTGGATTATAAAGCGCCTGGTGCGGGTGTGTACCCCTCCTGATCATGCAGGATATACAGCCTGCATCACACCCACCGGACAGTGAGTACAGGTAATAACGCGAATGAAAGCACAAGTAAAGTGGGTTGATGGTTTTCGGTTTGTCGGTGAAACCCAGAGTGGGCACTCGGTGGTGATGGATGCGTCACAACAGCACGGGGGCAATAACCTGGGGCCGAGCCCGATGGAGATGATTCTGCAGGGGGTTGGCGGATGCTCATCCATTGATGTGGTCAGTACGCTCCAGAAGTCCCGCCAGGATGTGATAAGCTGCCATGTGGAGATTGAGGCAGAACGTGCTGATGCCGTCCCGGCCGTCTTTACCAAAATTCATCTGCACTTTGTCGTTAAAGGGCGTGACCTGAAAGAAAATCACGTCAGCCGAGCCGTGGCACTGTCAGCTGAAAAATACTGTTCAGCATCCATCATGCTGGGCAAAGCTGGCGTGGAGATCACGCACAGCTTTGAGGTGCAGGAAATCTGATTGCGATAGTTTCTACAGATCAGCCGGGCGGCCACTTCATCTGACGGCCGCCCAGCAGATGCAGATGGATATGGAAGACACTTTGCCCTGCGCCCCGGTTGCAGTTCATGGCAACCCGGTAACCACTTTCCTCAATACCTGCCTCTTTCGCCAGCCGGCTTGCCGTTAGCATCAATTTCCCCAGTACCTGTGTATCACTTTCGTCAGCATCGTTCAGCGTACTGATATGTTTGCGCGGAATGATCAGGCAATGGGTCGGCGCTGCCGGAAAAATATCCCTGAAAGCGATGACGTCGTCGTCTTCATAGACTTTTTCTGCCGGTGCATCTCCTGCAATGATCCGACAGAACAGACAGTCTGTACTCATGGAGGACTCCTGTGAATTATGGGCGCCGTTACTCTTCCGGCATCAGCAGTTCGTGACCAACCACCTTGTCTATCAGGTTGTAGGGGATTTTGTATTTGCGCCCTTCGTATTTTACGACCACGTGCGCATGACACATTCGCACAATGGTGCAGTTGGTGATCTGCTTGCCGTCACTGACCCGGACAATATTGTAGTTATGCAATGAGAGTGACATCGGGTGTTTACCGTCGGTTAATGTCCCAAAGATCAAACGCTGTGCTGGTTGAGCCAGCCGCTAACAGCTGTTTGCATATTTCTGGGCGATACCCTGCCGCTTTGAGCAATCATTTTGTTGATAAAGCCGGGAATGACGATGCGCTTGCCATTGCGTAACCCCTCAATGCCTGCTGCGGCTACGGCTTCTGCTGTCATGGTCGCTGGATTGGAAAAGATTTTTTCTTCGGGAATGCCGGCATTTTCAAAAAAGTGTGTTTTAACTGGCCCCGGGCAGAGCGCCGTGACGGTAATGCCATGAGCTTTCAATTCATGTCCCAGTCCTTCTGACAGGCTCAGCACATAGGCTTTTGACGCATAATAGTTGCTCATCCAGGGGCCAGGTTGGAAACCGGCAACAGAGGCGACGTTAAGAATCCAGCCCTGTTTGCGTTCAGCCATATCCCGGGCAAACAGTTTGCACAGTTCGGCCAGGGTGACGATGTTGAGTTGGATCAGGCGGTATTCATCTTCAAAGTCTGTCGTGATCCAGTCGCCACGTGTGCCGACACCGGCATTATTGATCAGGATGTCGATAGTCAGCCCCTGGGATTTACACCATTCATGCAGGGACAGTGCGGCGCCATTCACGGCAAGGTCCATCGGGCAGGGGGTGACAGTCACGCCAAACTGTTCGGACAGAGTCTTGGCCAGTGCCTGGAGACGTTCGCCATTGCGTGCGACCAGTACCAGGTCATGTTTCTGTTTGGCCAGATAATGGCACATTGCCTCACCGATTCCGGTAGAGGCGCCTGTAATCAGTACTCGTCCTTTCATGGTTCTGCTCCTTGGAGGGTAGTCTGTTGCCCAGCGAGCAGGGACTGGTCGCTGTTCTTATTATTTTGTTGGCGATGCCAGCTGACCAAATGTCTGCTGCCGCCAAATCTCCAACTCGCTGAAGTTTGCCATAATGGCGAGTCCGGATGCTATGACAAATAATAGTGGAAGCATGATTGCCAGCAGATTAATCGTCATGGAAGGTACTTCATCGTGTTGGCCGTATTGATTAGTGCCTCGATTTCCGGGGCGCAGGGCGATGTAGCAGAGAAAGGGAATATTTGTCAGAGGCGTCAGACTGATCAGGCTCAGCCAACCACTGTGACCAATATCATGGAGTCGCCGTATTTGCAGGGGAATGCTGGCCAGTATCGCAAGCAGAAGGGCTGATATTGTCGTTATGATGGCTGCGCCCTGTGGAATGACGGGTGTTGTACCCGTTGCTAGCAACCATGAACTCGATGACAGAACCGCAGCCAATAAAAAGCTCAATGATGTATAGGTAATGAAATGCGCGCGTCCAAGACGGCCCTTTGATGAAAGCGCATCAATTGTCGTGGTGGAAGTCGCTTGCTCAGTTTCCCAGGGAGGAAGTTCCTGGAGGGTATCAAGAATAGTGGGATTGGGAGGGCTGTATCTTGGCTTCTGGATCAATATGCGACAGACAGCACCAGCCCTGGTGATTGCTTCTTCATACTGTCGGGCTTCCTGCTGCCTAAGATTTTTCCGGACAATGATGGGTTGTCCGGAAAACAGGCGTTCAATCTGTGGCGGTTCCGCCCGAAACAGGTCTGTGAAATTCTGTTTAACCTGTGCGGTGTGATGGCCGGGGTGCGTCTCTCCCTCAAAAACAATCTTGTACAGTGTGGTATCCATACGGTGCAATCCTTGCCCTGATTATGGTTATTGGTCTGGGTGTCAGAATGGTCTCACAACCACCAATATCACTATACCAAGCAACAACAGCACCGGAAACTCATTAAAAAAACGGTAAAATTTGTGACTGCGCGTGTTGGTGTCATTGGCAAATACTTTCAGAAACCGACCGCAGACATGATGGTAGCCCAATAACAGAATAATCAGCGCCAGCTTGGCATGGAACCACCCCTGTTTGAGCAGGAGCGGCTGCATATGTAAAAGCCAGAGACCAAAGATCAGTGTCAGGATCATGGACGGGGTGGTAATACCACGGTAGAGCTTTCTTTCCATGACCTTGAAACGCTCAATGCTGATGCTGTCACTGCTCATGGCATGGTAGACATAAAGCCGCGGCAGATAAAACAGACCTGCGAACCAGCAGACCATGCTGATGATATGAAACGCTTTAATCCACAAATAAAGCATTGAAGAGTTATCCCGTATTATTGGTGTCAGTGGGGGACCTGGTACCAGGCTTCGATATCGGCACGGGTAATGATACCAGTAATTGTGTCACCGTTTTTCCTGTTGCGGCTGACCACGTAAAGCGCATTCAGACTGTGCTGATCCATCGTTCTCAAGGCTTCATGCAGAGTGGATTTGATATCAATGGCGCCCACTTCCAGTCGTTTGGCGGGAATGCCCAGCAGGTCTGCAGTTTCAACCAGTGTGTAGTGGGCATCGAATGTCAGCTGTTCCAGCTGGCGCGCCAGTTCGACGGCTGGCATCAGGCTTTGTGGTTTTCCGTTGTGGCTGATGAGTAACCAGCGAGGCTTGGTTTTGAGGGCGTTGTTCAGTTGTTCAAACGGGCAGTGTCGCTCCAGTTGTTGCAGGCTCCGACTCATTACACTGGCAACGCCAGCACGACGCAGCGCCTGGGCGACCGGGTCATGGCGAAAATCCAGGCCATCGGCAGAGAGCATTTGAGTAAATATCGATTGTTGCCGGAATAGCTGGCTGGTGATGAGCCAGGCAATGATGATCGCAATCAGGGATGGCAGAAGAATACTGGGATTTCGTGTTAACTCCAGCACGGTGATCAGTGCCGTCAGTGGCGCTTGCAGAACCGCGCCTAACATGGCGCTCATGCCAACCATGGCTGGAAAACCGCTCACCGTTGCACTGATTCCAAGCATGTTGGTCAGACTACCCACCGTACTGCCTGCGGCTGCGCCTATGAAAAGCGATGGGCCAATTAACCCGCCAGGAACGCCCAGGCCAATACTGGCAGCACTGGTAAACAATTTGCCGATGGTGAGTAGACAGAGGAAGGTGAAACCGAGATTGTTGAACATGATGTCCGACAGCGTCCCATACCCAATACCCATCACCTGTGGCAGCCAGATGGCGGTCAGGCCCGTCAGCAAGGCAGCGCAGGTCAGACGCAGCCATAGCGGGTAAGGATTAGTGCGGGCAAACAGGACAATCAGGCGGCAAAAGCATACGGCCAGCAACCCCATGGTAATCCCGGTAATGATGATCAGCGGGAGCTCGTTGACAGTGGTGACAGTGAGTGATGGCACATGAAAAGCGGGCTCTGTGCCGTAGAGACTACGGGTGATCACCGCTGCGATGACTGATGCCAGCATCACAGGAATAAAGCCAGCGACGGTGTATTCCATGACAACCACTTCCATGGCAAACACAATACCGGCAATCGGGGTGTTAAACAGGGAGGAGATCGCTGCCGCACTGCCGCAGGCGACTAGTACGCGCAGGCTGTTATTGGGAAGGTGTAACCACTGGCCAAGAAGACTGCCGCTGGCGGCGCCCAAATGCACAGCAGGCCCTTCACGTCCGATGGAATGACCGGAAGCTATCGCAGCAACGCCTGCAAAAAACTGAAGTAAAAAAGGTTTAAGCGGGAGTCGTCCCTGGTGCAGACTTAATCGCTCAATTACGTGGGCAATGCCCAGGCGATGCTTGGATTCATGTAACAGGCGAAAGAGTGTCACAATGACAGCGACACCAATAAGTGGCAATAACAGACGAAGGGGCCACTCTAGGGCTGCAAAGTCATCATAATCGGGAGCGGGTAAATACAGACTCGTAAAAAAAGTGATTAATTCCCGAAAACCTGTGGTAACGAGTGCTGTAAACAAGCCGGTCAGCAGCCCCAGCAGGACTAATTGGGGGATCGCATCCGTATCTGCAAGCTGTTGGCGAAAACGATAGAAGGAGGGGCGGCGGGGCGTCAATCGCATCAGTAGGTTCCGCCGGACTGTGGTGTTGCTGGAGTCATGAATTTCCCTGTCATCCAAGAGTTGTCATCATTTTTTTGCCTGCCATTATGCAGAAGCTGGTGTGAATCTCCATGACTCAGGGCAGGTTGATAGTAAGATCTTTCATTATCTGAATGTGATAAGGACGACAGATTACGCGCGTTAATGGCTGTAGATTTTAACTAAAGCCATTTATTATAGCCGGCTGTTTTCGCGGGGCGTCGAGGAGAAATCAGTGATCAAGGTTGGGATTGTTGGTGGAACAGGCTATACCGGAGTCGAATTGTTGCGCTTGCTGGTGCAGCATCCGGCTGTTGAATTGCGGGTGATTACATCACGTTCTGAAGCCGGTCGACGCCTGGATCACATGTTTCCGAGCCTGCGAGGCCATACTGACCTCTGTTTCACTGAGCCGGATGTCGATGCCCTGGCCGAGTGTGATGTGGTCTTTTATGCCACACCCAACGGTGTTGCCATGACCCAGGTGCCGGAACTGCTGGCACGTGGCGTACGGGTGATTGATCTGGCCGCGGATTTCCGGTTGAAAGACGCGGATACCTGGTCTGAATGGTATGGCATGGCGCATGCCTGCCCGGCGTTGCTTGAGGATGCCGTCTACGGATTGCCCGAAGTGAATCGTGCCGAGATCGCGTCAGCACGGCTGGTGGCCAACCCGGGCTGTTACCCAACAGCAGTGCAACTCGGTTTTCTGCCCTTGCTGGAAGCGGGCTTGATCGATGCCGGGACGATGATTGCCGACTGTAAGTCCGGTGTCAGTGGAGCAGGACGACAGGCCAATGTGGGTACACTGTTGTGTGAGACCAGTGAGAGTTTCAAAGCTTACGGTGTGGATGGTCATCGTCACCTGCCTGAAATCAGGCAGGGCTTAAATGCGGTCAGTGGCGATGCCTGTGGGTTGACGTTCGTTCCCCATTTGACCCCGATGATACGAGGCATACATGCCACATTGTATGCACAGCTGACCGATGATAATGCGGATTTGCAGGCACTCTACGAAGCACATTATGCGAGTGAGCCCTTTGTGGATGTGATGCCTGCGGGCTGGGCGCCCGAGACTCGCAGTGTGCGTGGTTCTAACATGTGTCGAATGGCGGTTTGCCGACCAATGGGCGGGAATACCGTGGTGGTACTGTCTGTTATTGATAACCTTGTAAAAGGCGCTGCCGGTCAGGCTGTCCAGAATATGAATATCATGTTCGGGCAGGAAGAGTCGGCAGGCCTGACACAGGTGGCCTTATCACCTTAAGGTTGCCTGTTTTTAATACAATTTGTGTGACTGGAGAACCTTCGCTTGAAGCGTGCGGGAGAAACTGAACCGACTTACCGTGTTGTGCATAACGATCCGGCCCGACGCCGTCGGCAATGGCTGCTGACCGCCGTGATTATGCTGGGTGTAGGACTGAGCGGTTATTACCTGGGCGGTTCCTGGGCCTGGCATGAGATTAAGGTCATGCGTGAAGAGCTGGCTCATAACCAGGCGCTGATTCAGGAGCAAAGTCAGCAGGTTGCCCAATTGAAGCAGCAGATCGCTATTGCTGAACGTGCCGGTCAGATCAATCGCGATGCGGCAGAACTGGTGCGCAAAGATGTACGTCGATTAAAGGACGACAACGCGAGACTGAATCAGGACCTGGCGTTCTATCGGAGCATTATCGCGCCGGAAGAAGAGGAAGGGGCGGTATCCATTCAAAAATTTGAATTGTTGCCGACGGATCAGCCTCGTCACTTCCAGTGGAAGCTGGTAGTGATGCAATCGGCAAAACAACACCAGTTCCTCAAGGGCGAATTACAGGCGACAGTGGTAGGCAAACAGGGAGGCCAATCCGTCAGCTTTGCACTGCACGAGTTGTCGCCACAGCTGGATGACAAGAACATCCGGCTGGGTTTCCGCTATTTTCAGAGTATTCCCGGTGATGGTTCCCGGGGCGAGATCGCGTTGCCGGAAGGGTTTACGCCTGAATACCTGCAGGTGACCGGCCGCATTACCAGCCCGAAGAAACGGGACATCGACCGCAAGTTTAACTGGGTTATCAAAGAGGCGTAGCAATATGTGGGGAAAATCCAAATCCGCGGACAAACCCGTGAATACGGCCAAGGCAGTCGCGCGTAACAGTGATGCAACCACGTTGATTTCGCATGGTACTGAAATCCATGGCGATGTACGCTTCCATGGCAGCATGCATGTGGAAGGCCGGATTGTCGGCGATGTGGTGTCGGATGACGGCGTGTTGCGGTTGGCTGAAGCCGGCAGCATTGAAGGGGATATCCGAGCCCCCAACGTGGTTGCGAACGGCAAGGTCAAGGGCAATGTCTACGCCACGGAGCGTCTGGAACTGGCGGCCAAGGCCGAGATCAGCGGTAATGTCCATTACAGCCTGATCGAGATGGTCATGGGCGCACAGGTGAATGGCAGTCTCGAACATATGCCCAAACTGGCTGAAACCAAGGTTTCTGAAATTCCGTTAAAGAATAAAGACGGAAAGAAATCCGCCGACAAGGAACGTATTGAAAAGCAGGCCATGCAGGTTGAGGTTGAGGGGAACTGAGGATTGTCAGTTCCTGTAACCTGAGAATGTTGACTGGAATACTCGGTTAATTGAATAATTGTTGACGTTGATAATGCAGTACTTCGGGAGCACGAATGTCCGCCGCTGAGACCTTTATACCTGAGCCAATTACCTTCACCGAAAACGCCGCCACCAAAGTGCGCGACCTGGTGGAGGATGAGGGCAATGATCGCCTGATGCTCAGGGTGTTTGTAACCGGTGGCGGCTGCTCCGGTTTTCAGTATGGGTTCACCTTTGATGAAGAGCTGAATGACGATGATACCGTTGTTGAAAAGCTCGGCGTGAAAATGGTGGTAGACCCGATGAGCTTCCAGTACCTGGTCGGTTCGGAAGTGGATTATGTGGAAGGGTTGGAAGGTTCGCGCTTTATCGTGAATAACCCTAATGCCACCAATACCTGCGGCTGTGGTTCCTCGTTCACGATCTGATGTTTGTCGCCAGCTGAAGCCTTCAGCTGGCTGATGCCTTTCTTCTATTGCTTTTCAGGCGACTCAAATCACTCAGGCCGGATAGATTCCGCCAAGGATTCGTTGTCCTTTGGCGTTGGTGACGCTGGGAAGGTTGCCGGGCAAGCCGTGGATGGTCTGTCGGGCAAGCCACGCAAAAGCGACGGCTTCAACCCATTCGGCTGCGAGTCCGAGTGAACGTGTGCTACTGACGGTGATATCGGGCAGATGAAAAGCGATTCGTTCAAGTAGCGCGCTGTTGTATGCACCGCCGCCACAGACAAACAACTCCTGGCAGTCGACGGCATAGCGTTGGATATCGGCGGCAATACTTTTCGCCGTCAGTTCCATCAGGGTTGCCTGAACGTCGGCGGGAGCCAGGGCGCTATGTTTGTTAAGGAAACTATTCAACCATTCGGTATTGAAATGTTCTCTCCCCGTACTTTTGGGCGGCTGTCTGCTGAAATAGACATCGGATAAGCAGTCATGCAGCAGGGCTTGATCGACAGTCCCACTGGATGCCCAGCTGCCATTGAGATCATAGCGGGTTCTCTGGTGTTTCTGGTTCCAGTAATCCATGAGCGCATTGCCAGGGCCTGTATCGAAACCACTGACTGGAATGTGCTTAGCCGTAGGCAGAATGCTGATGTTGGCAATACCGCCAATATTCAGGATAACGCGGCTTTTTTCCGGGTGGCGAAAGACGGCTTCATGAAAAGCCGGCACCAGAGGCGCACCCTGCCCACCGGCAGCCATATCACGTCGCCGGAAGTCGGCAACAGTGAGAATACCGGTCAACTCGGCAATATGGCTTGGGCTGCCAATCTGCAGTGTATTACCCACTTCCGGCAGGTGGCGGATGGTCTGGCCATGGCTGCCAATAGCCTGTATATCTGAAGCAGGTATCGAGGCCTCTTTCAGCAGAATGCTCACGGCCTGGGCGCTGATTTCTGCGACCTGAATATCGGCTTTTGCTAAACGTGTTATTTCACTGGGGCCATCCTGGCAGAGCGCAAAGAGTGATTTGCGCAGTGTTTCTGGCAGGGGAATCGAAACCTGATGCTTCTGCAAAGGAAATGATGACCCCAGGTCAACCAGCACGGCATCCATTGCATCCATGCTGGTGCCTGACATGAGGCCAATATACAGTTCTGAATCGGGTTCAGCGGGTTGCATCGTCACTGTTGGTACTTTTAGCCGCTAACAGGGTGCCGCTTTGACGGGTTTCCAGTTCGGCCAGCATCACGCGGGTGACCCGGCCGAAATGTGCCATCTCTGATTTGGGCAGCGGTTTGGCATCAGGTAATTTGACCTTGAGCGGGTTGCGGTGCACACCATTGACCCGGAATTCATAGTGCAAATGAGGACCTGTTGCGTAACCTGTCATACCGACGTAGCCGATAATCTGGCCCTGTTTAACGCGTACCCCCTTACGCATGCCTTTCCGGATATTGCGCATATGGGCATAGACGGTGGTGATGCTGTTGGGGTGATTAATGTACACCACGTTACCGTAACCACGCTGCTTGCCAGCAAAGTGGATGGTGCCGTCACCGGAAGCCTTGATGGGCGTGCCGGAAGGCGCTGCGTAATCGACAGCACGGTGTGGCCGGTTGGTTTTGAAGATCGGGTGTTTACGGTTCGGGTTATAACCGGAACTGATCCGGGTGAAGTCAACCGGTGTGCGGATAAAGGATTTACGCAGGCTTTCTCCTTGGGGAGAGTAATAATCCGTCTTACCTTTGCTGTCGGTATAACGGATGGCCCGATAGATTTCTCCGCGATTCTGGAATTCTGCCGCAAGAATGTTGCCGTAGCCGATCGACTTGCCATCCAGGAATTTCTCTTCATAGATCAGGCTGAAGCTGTCATTGCTGCGGATATCCAGAACAAAATCGATATCCCAGCCAAAAATATTGGCCAGTTCCATGGTCAGTTTGTCTGGTAGTCCTGCCCGGTTGGCGGATAAGAACAGGGAATCTGTAATAACACCGGCAACGTGATTTTGGCGAATCTCAGGCTTTCGTATCACTTCTTCAGCGGCGAAGCTGTCATCACTGCGGGTAAAATGCAGGCTTTCCAGTTGGGTGCGGACATAACGCAATTGCTGGAGCTCGCCATCAGTGAAGCCAAATTCGAGTGTTTGCCCTGGTCTGATAGAGGCCAGCGATTTACCTTCTTTGCTGCTGCTGACCAGCTTATGCAGAGTGTTGGCACTTAATCCCTGTTTGGAGAAAATCACTGACAGGGTATCGCCTGATTTAATCGTGACGTGTTTCCAGTCAATGGAAGGAACAACGGGCGCTGCTGCTTTTTGTGTTTCGTTATTACCGGCAGCTGGTGGCTGCGTCAGATTTTTGTCGATAATCTCGGCTAAACTGTCGGATGTCTCAATGGCCAAGGGGATTTCTGTGCGCTTGGCAGAAACAGGCTCAGAGGGAACAATGATCAACAACAGGGAAACAACAGCCATTAATCCCGCCGCCAGAGCGAGATGACGTTTCGGAAAGGCTTTCAGTGATTGTTGCGTAGCGCGGCGGTGATTGGTCATACTCCCGGGGCCAAAATAACTTTAGTTCGCTGGATATTAATAAAAATAGATTATAAACGCATATTTTTTACGGTAATAGTCAGTAAGCGTCGGCTTTACACGATCATAAGCTGCACTACATCCTGATCACAAACCAGAGTGTTCATTTATTTACTCTTCGGGCAGGGAAAGCGGTTGTCTTTTTAATGTTTTACGGTATGTTTTGGCGTTTGCAATTTTCTGCTACAGCGCGCACCGCGCGATTTAGATGGCTGAGTTTCTATCCGGCACGCCGGACAATGACAGGTAGTGAGTGATGTCAGACGATCAAAACGCATTATTGCAGGATCTGCAGGCCCGTGGGCTGATTAACCAGGTGACCGCAGTCGAGGAGTTGGCGGAGCATCTGGCCAGCGGCTCCCGTACGCTGTATTGCGGTTTCGATCCGACTGCTGACAGCCTGCACCTGGGCCACCTGGTGCCGCTGCTCGTACTGCGCCGTTTTCAGGAGGCGGGTCATAAGCCTATCGCGCTGGTGGGTGGTGCCACTGGTCTGATCGGTGATCCCAGTTTCAAAGCTGCGGAGCGACAGCTGAATACGGGCGATGTTGTCGCCGACTGGGCTGACAAAATTCGTGGTCAGGTTAGCCAGTTTATTGATTTCGATTGTGGTGAGAATGCGGCAATTGTCGCCAATAACCTGGACTGGACCGGTGACATGAACGTCCTCGCTTTCCTGCGCGATGTGGGTAAGCACTTCTCTGTCAACAATATGATCAACAAGGAATCTGTGAAGCAGCGCATTGAGCGTGAAGGTTCCGGTATCTCCTTTACCGAATTTTCCTACATGCTGTTGCAGTCTCTGGACTTTGCTGAACTGAATCGTTTGCATAGCTGTACTTTGCAGATTGGCGGCAGTGACCAGTGGGGTAACATCGTTGGTGGTATCGATCTGGCTCGTCGCATGAACAAGGCGCAGACGTATGGTCTGACCGTTCCCCTGGTTACTAAAGCGGATGGCACCAAGTTTGGTAAAACAGAATCCGGTGCGGTTTGGCTGGATTCCAGCAAGACATCCCAGTACGCGTTCTACCAGTTCTGGATGAATACTGCGGATGCTGATGTTTATAAATTCCTGCGGTACTTCACTTTCCTCAGCATGGAAGAAATCCGTGGTATTGAAGAAGAAGATGCGCAGATTCAAGGGCGTAAGACCGGTCAGGGGATTCTGGCCCGTGAAGTGACCCGTCTGGTGCATGGTGAAGAAGGTCTTCGTTCTGCAGAGCGTATCACTGAAGCTCTGTTCTCAGGTGAGCTTTCCGGATTGTCCGAGCATGATCTGGAACAACTGCGTCTGGATGGTCTGCCTTCATCAACAGTTGCGCTCGACGAGTTGGACGGTGTGCCTATGACGCAGCTGTTTGCAGATCATGGCGTTGCGCCATCCGGCAAGCAGGTAAAGGATGCACTGGGTCGCAATGCGGTGACATTTAATGGTGTTGCCAAGTCTATGGATGACAATATGAAGCTGCCAGAATGCTTTGCCCGGGATAATGCCCTCTATGGACGCTTCTTCCTCGTTAAGCTGGGCAAGAAAAAGCACCACCTGTTTGAAGTGCAATAAGCTAGCATTTTGAAGTCATAAAAAAGGCCGGAATGATCCGGCCTTTTTCTTTATTTGCTTTCCAGGTAATTGATCACTGTATCGTGGTGATCCTTGGTTTTGAATTTATCAAAGACCTTCTCAATGACACCGTCTTCATTAATAAGGAAGCTGATACGGTGAATGCCGTCATATTCCTTGCCCATGAATTTCTTGAGTCCCCAAACGCCAAACTGATCAGCAACAGCATGGTCCTCATCGGAGAGCAGCGTAAAATTCAGGTCATGCTTGGCAATGAATTTCCCCAATCGTGCGACAGGGTCAGGGCTGATTCCAAGAACAACAACGCGATGCTGGTCGAGTGCATCTTTGCTGTCGCGCAGACCGCAGGCCTGGGTTGTACATCCTGGCGTCATTGCTTTGGGATAAAAATACACCAGTACCTTATTCTTACCGGCAAAATCGCTGAGCGATACGGTATTGCCATCTTGATCCGATAAGGAGAACGCGGGGGCTTGGCTGCCTGCCTCCAGATATTTCATGGTGTTACTGCTCCATCGTCATGGTGTTTTTGAAAGTTTGGGGTGGGGATTATACCTAAATATTGCCAGGGCACTTGATGTCTTCAGGCTTATCGATAGAATGCGCCTCCTGTTGCGGTCAGCTTCATAGCGACCCGGTCGTCAAACGCCGAATTATCCTCTGGATGAAACGAG
>NZ_BAAJPA010000011.1:0-196462 GCF_057552235.1 Kistimonas ophiarachnellae
TGCTTGTGGGGCGCCGAAGGCGTCCCAGGAGCGAAGCGACGAACACCAAGCGCTTGTTATGCGCGGTTACAGGGTACGCCGCTTTACAAATTTTATAACTCTGAAATTTTCTTCTAGTTATACAAGATACGAAGAAGCTAATACTTTTTATGTATACGAATTTAAGCTTATCAAAAGTTGATTGATTTCCTTTTCATTAAATGGGGTTTGTAGGAAGTACTTGTCATTTTTCTTGGTTATTTTTGATGTGGAGATTGTTTTAAATTCATGTTCTAAATTGTTTTTATTGCAGACATTGATTATGTTTTGAATGGTTATATCAACATTGCGCTCAGAAAAAACTAATGCTTCTGCATCTTTGGATTTATCATTCAATGTTGCTACGTAGGGTTTGGCTCCTATGCTACAACTATCTTCCTCTGTTAAGGCGATTTGACTACTGATTCTAAACGATGTTCCATTTCCAACTTTTGCGACTGTTATTTTAATCATTTTTACACCTGTTGATTCTAAAGCGATGTCTATGATGGATGAAAAATTGTGGTAACATCAGACACAGGGCACTAAAGATGCCCTGTGGTTTAATTTCATACACTTTTAATTAAAAGTATATGTCCATGCCCCTTCACTTGTAGTGACATTTACTTGTACCGGTTCACATGTTGTAGGTATCTGTTTGACTTGTCCCATTTTGAATGTTGTACGTTCTTTGCCAAACATTCCTTCTGTAGAGGTACACTCCTTACTATTGTTTATAGAAACGCTTTCTATTTCAACTAAGTCGATTATGGGTATTAACCTAACATGGTGTACAGGTGCGCCAAATAAATTTTCTGCAGCATATTTATTTACTTCAACTTTAAGTGGTGAAGGTCCTGAACCACCTCCAGAGATCAAAAATAAAATGGCAATAATAGCAATCACAGAACCAGCGAGCTTAATTGCGAACTTATTTTTTGAAAGTTTCGATATACCGCCTTCTTCAAAGTCTGCTGTCGCAGACTTTATTCCATCTTCTGTGAACGCCTTAAATTTTGAAATGTTATTTTCAGCTGACTCTTTAAGGTTTTCTTTTGATATCGACATGACTACTCCTAGATTGTCTAAGCCGAGAGAATTTTATATCTTGTTCGGACATATACCGATGCCCATAAGTCTCTAGTGTTTTTTTGATCGCGCAATAGGTGAAAGTGCCTATTTGAGCGCATAACGCCAAATTCAGCGGCACGAGCAGAGCGAGTGTCCGCTGGAATTTTTTGTTAGCCGCTACTGCTAGAGGGTTGGAGAGTTAAGCATCATAATTTTCATCATCCGTATTTTCTCCAATAAATATTGCGGATTTTTTAAAGATATGCTTAAGTTTTAACTGGCCAATTTTAGGTCAGCACAACACAAAAAAGCACATAGGGATATATAAAATGAAAAAAATACTGACAGTCTTTGCTTTGGCTCTTTCCACTCCAGCCCTATCAGATGGGCTAGACGGTTTTTATACCGGTGGTTATGCAGGTATGAGCAGCATGACTGCTGAGTCAAGAATATATGGCGCTGATGTCGAACTTGGGAAAAAGGACACCAGTTTCGGTGGATACTTAGGTTATGAAATTGATTACAACAGTTCGTTTGTTGCCTTGGAAGCTGATTTCAATATTGCTGATACTGAAGTAACACAATCATCCGGCGCTGCAATGCTCAGAGGTACAAGAAAAAATTCCTACGGTATATCAGTTTTGGGTGGAATACCTTTTGGTGATCAGTCTGCTATTTACGCCAGATTCGGATTTGTTAATACTGATTTTGAATCTATGGAAACTGATGGTTCCACAACTCTAAACTATGACACAAGCGAAACTGGTTATGTATTAGGATTGGGATCGCGTTTTCAGTTAAATAGGAACATTAACTTACGTATGGACTATCGATATATTCAATATAGCGATTTTAAATTTGTTGATGGTGGTGCTGAATTTGATATCAATGAGCAAAACTTCACAGTCGGCGTTCAGTATATCTTCTAAAAATTAACACGAGTCAGTCTGAAAGATTCAAGATTAAACATTCAAAGCCGGGTTAAGCCCGGCCTCTTTAATTGTAAATTAACATCAATCTAACATCGCTTTACTTAGACGACACAAATTATACCTCTAGAGCGTAAACATAAATTCCCTGCATACTAAGTCTGATTTTTGTTGCGGCTAACAGCTATTATGCCTCAAGCAAGTCATATTAAATTATGAGCTCGCATGAGTAATATTAAATTTTAAACTCATTTGAGAAATATTAATAAAACGCCTTTTTTATGAACTCAACTGAGTCATATTACTTTACAACTATGAACTCTAAATTTTTGAATAAAATAAAAAAATGTTACAAAAAATAACATTCTAAAGTTTTTAAATTTTTTTGTTTTTTCCAGAAAGTTGCCAATACTACTGTACAAACAATCAGTTTCAGGTTGCACAGATGTCAATTCGTTTTATGGATGTTGTTCGTAATTCGCTCAGAGTCAAGCGTTATAGTTATTGTACTGAGCAAGCCTATTGCTACTGGATTAAAAACTACATACGGTTTCACAACCTGAAACACCCGGGTGAGCTGGAAGAAGATCATGTGGTGCAGTTTTTAACCTATCTCGCTGTACAAAGGCAGGTTGCTTCTGCAACTCAGAACCAGGCGCTGAATGCACTCAATTTTCTCTATACTCATGTACTGAACAGGAAACTGGGGGATGTCAGTCGTTTTGCCCGGGCCAAACCGTCACAGAAGATACCGGTTGTTTTTGAGCGTGATGAAATCAGGAAATTGCTGGAGGTCATCAAACCCGATTACAGGCTCCCTGTGCAACTGATGTATGGGTCAGGTCTTCGGTTGATGGAATGCCTGCGTTTGCGTATCAAGGACATAGATTTTTACCGTAAGGCGATCATTGTTCGCAATGGCAAGGGGGCTAAAGATCGTGTGACGGTTCTGCCTGAGCCTCTGATACCTGTCATCGAATTACGCATCAGAGAGGTCAGGCATTATCACTGTGCTGACCAGGAAGCAGGTTTTGGCACAGTTTGGATGCCTGATGCACTGGCCCATAAGTATCCCGATGAAGCGGCAAGTTTCCACTGGCAGTATTTCTTTTGTTCCCATAAGCGTTCTATTGACCCCCGTAGTGGCAGGGAGCACCGCCACCATATGGATGACAGCACCCTTCAACGGGCTGTGAAGTGTGCGATAAAACGGGCCGGCATCGCTAAAAAAGCAAGCTGTCACACCTTTCGTCATTCCTTTGCCACCCATTTGCTGGATGACGGGTATGATATCCGTACGGTGCAGGAGTTACTCGGCCATAAAGACCTCAAAACGACTCAGATCTATACCCATGTACTTAACCGGGGAGGATTTGCAGTCAAAAGCCCTCTGGCTCGTTTATGAATAGGAATCACTTGTCCGGTTCAGGCTGCGACGGATTGAGAGAACCCATTGTAAGGCGTTACCCCGAAGCTAATCACCTTGGATTACTTCGCAGCATGTCAGGGTAGGAGCACCTTGATGTACAGATGACTGAATCACCGAGGTGTCAGCACCTCAAGTATACCTTTATAAATCAATCAGTTAGCAGGATTCGCTGGTCGCACTCACGCTACCGCCCGGAGATGTTGGCAGCCTGCTGGCAGCCACAGCGTGGTTCTCGGTAGCTATATGGTTACGTTGTCGTTTATGGCGGTCGATATAACCATATTTTCTACCGTTAGGCTATGGCGCTGAAGTCGCATCACTGATGCTATGGTCGTAACAGGTGCTTTTTTCCCGCCTGAGCACGTTTCATTGGCATCGCTGGCGTTTGAGAAAGGTACATTGGCCAAATGTGATTATTCATGGTTGTTTTTCAGCCGCTCTGGTAGAGTGCGCGTCGATTTTTATTGCCGAGGCATAGTCTCTTGTTTTCCGACTTCTCACTTGACCCGCGTTTGCTGAAAGCGCTGGAAGCTGCCGGCTGGGAACAGCCTACCGATGTCCAGACCCGTGCTATCCCTGTCGCCCTGTCAGGCAAGGACCTGATGGTCAGCGCTGAGACGGGCAGCGGCAAGACCGGCGCATTTCTTCTGCCCCTGCTCAATCGCCTGCTGACCCCGGCGCCCAATACCGGGACGCGGGCACTGGTATTGTTGCCGACCCGTGAACTGGCCCGCCAGGTGTTCAAGGAGTGTCAGCTGCTGGCGACTGGTACAGGGCTTAAGGCCGGTTTGATTACCGGTGGGGATGAGTTTAAGTTTCAGGCCAGCCTGTTCCGCAAGAATCCGGAAATAATCATTGCCACACCCGGTCGGCTGGCCGAGCACGTGGATCGCGGCACGCCGGATTTTCGTGACCTGGAAGTCCTGGTGCTGGACGAAGCGGATCGTATGCTCGACATGGGCCTCAGTGAGGATGTGCTCAAAATCACTGACCAGTGCACGTCCGCCCAGCGTCAGACGCTGCTCTTTTCCGCCACCCTGCAACAGCCTGGCGTCAAGCGCATGGCGATGAAGGTGTTAAAGGAACCGGAAGAGATCCTGCTGAACACGGTCAAAGAACAGCACGAGAATATCCGCCAGCAAATGATCCTGGTGGATGACCTGGCGTTCAAGGAAAAGCTGGTCGTCCGGCTGCTGGAGGTTGAGCCTTTCGACAAGGCCCTGGTCTTCACCAAAACACGTGCACAGGCGACCAAGCTGCAAAACTTCCTGCGTTACCACAAGCTGAGAACCGGCGTCCTTCATGGCGAAATGACCCAGGAAGAGCGCAAGCAGATGATGGAATGGCTGCATAACGGCCGTATCAATGTGCTGGTCGCTACCGATCTCGCCGCCCGTGGTCTGGATGTGCCCGGAATCAACCTGGTGGTGAACTTTGATGTCGCTCGTCGGGGTGATGACCATGTGCATCGGATTGGCCGTACCGGTCGTGCCGGGCAGCAGGGGCTGGCTGTCACCTTCGTCAGTGCGCTGGAATGGAACCTGATGGCCAGTATTGAGCGTTACCTCAATATCCGTTTTGAGCGGCGCACCATCCCCGGTATGGAAGCGAGCTATAAAGGTCCGAAGAAGGTGAAAGCTTCTGGGAAGGCTGCCGGCCGGAAGAAGAAAAAGCCGGCAGACAGAAAGGCGGCGGAAAAAGGCAAACAGCGCCATCGGGACAAGAAGAGCATCGGTAAGCGGAAGTCCGGTGACAAAGTGTCAGCAGGGCAGGGCAAGGATACCGGGTTCGAACCCTTCCGCATCAAGAAGAAACCGACGACGACAGCGTAATTGTCCGGCCATGGAAGGCCGTGTTTTAACGAGGGATAGCGACTTCTGACAATCCCTCCACTGTTTTATGTGCCAGTGAGCGATGTCAGCGGATGATACAGGTCTGGGTGGCGATCTCTGAATAGTCCCCACCTGCTACGGGTCTCGGCAATGGCGGCTAGATCCAGCTCAGCAAAATGATGGCCAGTTACAGTGAATGTTGATCCATTCGGATAATTAAGAACCATAACCGCTCAGGGCAGAATACCCTGCCGATTCAATTTCAATACCCATGACTAACTAATGTGTTACAGCACAGGGAATATTTAAACAATAAAATTACCAGGGCGCATTTTTATTGTTTGAGTCTGGCCATCCAATAATGCCTGCTGAATAAACCTGCTCATTCTGATGAATGATGGCATTGATTATTTTTATGGTTATCACAAAAAGGTTGGTTTGATGGTTGGTGTACATACGTACAGAATTAGTCGGTTTTCCTTATGATTATATCGGCATGGAGGCGGTATGTTACCGGCCAACGCATTAAAACTGATTGACAAAACAACGTTCCTGGGGGCGTTAGGCCTGTTGTTGTCGGTGGTGATCCCACTGGCGCTATGGCCTGAACAGGGGGCGCAGTGGATTGCCGGCGCCAAGACCATTATGACCGACAAGTTCGGTTTCCTTTATCTTGGCCTGGGCATGGCTGCCATGTTCTTCATGGTGTACATCGTGTTCAGTGATATTGGCCAGATCAAGCTCGGTGATGCCGATGAGAAGCCGGAGTTCGGCACGGCCTCCTGGGCTGCGATGCTGTTCTGTGGCGGTATCGGCGCCAGTATCCTTTACTGGGGCACCATTGAATGGGCTTATTATTACCAGAATCCGCCGTTCCAGCTGGAGCCGGGCAGTGAAGAAGCCATCCGATGGGCTGCTACTTACGGTATTTTCCACTGGGGGCCGATTGCCTGGGCGATTTACCTGATTCCGGCATTGCCGATTGCGTATTTTTACTACGTCCGTAAACAGCCGGTACTGAAAGTTTCCAGTGCATTGATGCCGGTTATCGGTGAAGTGCGCAGCCAGGGTTGGTTGGGCAAGGTCGTTGATATTCTGTTCATCTTTGGCCTGTTGGGAGGCGGCGCCACAACGCTGGGCCTGGCTGCCCCGTTGATTAACGAAGGTGTGAACCACCTGTTTGGTGTTCCCAAGACAACGGAAACCCAGATCGCGGTACTGATGGTCTGTACGGCGTTATTCGCTTATTCCGCTTACGCCGGTCTGGAAAAAGGCATCAAGCTGCTCAGTAATATCAATTTCTGGGGCGCCATTGGCCTGCTGCTGTATATCCTTGTTACTGGTCCCACCATTTTCATGCTGGAAACCGGTCTGGATTCGCTCGGTCGCATGCTGACCAACTTCTTTGCCATGGCGACCTGGGCAGAACCTTTCGGTGGTTACGGCTCCTTTGAAAACACCCACTTCCCCCAGGACTGGACCATTTTCTACTGGGCCTGGTGGCTGGTGTTTGCCCCGAGCATGGGTCTGTTTGTTGCGCGGATTTCCCGTGGTCGTACCATCAAGCAGATGGTGACAGGGTCCATTTTCTTTGGTTCCCTGGGCTGTTTCCTGTTCTTTATGGTACTGGGTAACTATGGCCTGTCGCTGCAGCTGTCCGGCGCTGTGGACGTTGTCGCCATCCTGAACAGTGAAGGCGCCACCAGGGCGATTTTCTCCGTATTGGAACAGCTGCCGCTCAGTTACCTGGTGATTGCAGCGTTTACCCTGCTGTGTTTGATTTTCACGGCGACTACGTTTGACTCCATTTCTTACATTCTGGCGTCCGTGGTTCAGAACAACGTCACTGAAGAACCCATGCGCTGGAACCGGTTGTTCTGGGCGTTTGCACTGTCATTCCTGCCAACCGTGTTGTTGTTTATGGGCGGTTTGTCGACACTGCAGACAGCAGCGATTGTGGGCGGTCTGCCGCTGCTGGTGATTGCGGTGATGCTGATGGTTTCCGCAGTGAAAGCGGCCACGCTGGACCTGGTGCACCAGGAAGGTTACGAAGATCCGGTCATTAACATTGAAGAACTGCCGGATGTGGACCCCTGGTCAAAAGAAGGCATGGCGCTGGCAACCTTTGAACAGCTGAAAGATGAAGCGGTTGAAGCGGCCGAAGCCGAACGCCTGGCACTGAATGCCATCTGGAAGATGAAGCGCAAGATTCGCCAGGAAGCCCTGTCCCGCGGTAACTCCGGACTGGAACTGGGGGATGCGCCGGAAGAGATGGTCATAGAGCTGCGTCGCCTGACCGATGAAGCCATGCAGGCCAAGGAACGTAAACTGGCTGCGTCAGAAGCCGCCCAGCAGGCGCGGATTGTATTCAATGAGCTGTTCCGGGCAAAGCAGGCGGCTGATACCGAAGTGGCAGTTTCCTGATTTTTCTTTCAATGCGTAGTAAAATCCGGGCCATATGACTATGGCCCGGATTTTTATCAGCTAAATCCGTATCTGCAAACAGATTGGTTATCAAATCGGTTTGCAAGCCTGACAAAGTGTGAACATTCTTGTGATGGTGAAGACACAATTATAATTATTTCAGTAAAGATGTGACTTATTAGGCTCTTCTGTTTGCAGTTATATTGCCTTTAATTTAGTTAGGGTTTTCTGAGATAGATGATGGAGTAAATATTGTTGATTGTTATTTTTTAACTATATGAATCTCTTAGGGGTTGATATCTATTAAGTTAAATGGGAGGGTGCTTATGGAATCAGTTGGTCCATCAACGAGTATGGGAGTTATGCCTTTAGAAAAGCCATCAGTTAAGGTGGGGTATTTCGCCAAGGTGATTCCAGAAGTGGTTGATAAATATATTGTTATTAATTTGGAGCAGGAATATGCCTTGCGCTCTGGCTCTGAATATGAAGAGAGTAAAAAGAAATTACGGAAAAAGTTGTCTGAATTTTCATTGTATAAGTTTGAATCAAAAGCCGGTTTGGCACCTAGTGAGGAACAAATTGGTTTGATGGAGCGACAAAGTTTAAAACTGTTTCATATTCGGTTCTTGGACGTTCCAGGGAGAATAAAGCGATGGTTTCCTCCTATTGCTAAAACAGATTATGTTCCAACGCAAAGGCATGATTATTTGCCGATTTGCATACCAGATAAAGAAATTAATCGTTTAATTAAAAATTACGATGACTGTAAAGATTTGATTGTTGTCTTGAATGGTTCGGCCGAGATTAGATGTGGCCTTACCCCCCAAAACCGTTGTTTTTTGCAACAGCCTGGAAGGCATGCATGTGTAGTTGCCTGCTGTGAAATGGTCGCACGTGATTATGGAAAACATCTCCCCATAGATATCTTTACGGAGAAAAACTATACCACTGACCTTTTGAAGATACCGAAATATTTGGATGAGTGCGGATTGCATTGTAAATCTAGTGCGATATCAGCATCAGCTTCAGTGAAAGAGTTTGCAGAAGCGTTGAAAGCTTTCTCTAGCGCTTTAATTGTTCAGTTTGATGGCGGTTTAGAACTTCATGTTGTAGTTTTGGATAAAATAGATGAACAGTCTGCAACAATAAGAGAGCCCTTTCATGGTATGTGTCTGGAAGTAAAATCCGACTATTTTTGCAGCCAGGTTAGTAATAGGTATTTTGTTGTCATCCCTTGATAGCGTTAGGTAAAGATTGAGGCCCTCAATGAATTACAGTTGTTTAGTGTGATATTGAGTGTTGTGAGCTGGTTTCTCATGTGCAGTGACTATTGCCAATGCATGAGTCCTCATGACACGTGGCGATAATGTATAAAAGTATTTCCAACTGTCGAGACTGTATATAGACTATGGTACTACTTTGGTTGTGACGGGCATTGCCTGTTATGACTGGAGCCGCTATTTCGTGTTACTGAACGAGTCTGTCATAAAAACAATAACAGGGACTCTTTAAAATGCCGTTTACCTTTCATCAATCCGTTATTTTCATGCAACCAATACGCTGTTGTATAAACACTTGTGTTGCTTGTTGTTCGGATTGAACAGGGGCAGGCATTCCATCACAGAGACCATTAATAACGAAAAAAAGGTCCGACGTATGAGAAAAACGATTCGCCACTGGGCGTCGCTGCTGGCGCTGACCGCTGTGACGTCAACCGCCCTGGCAGAAAGCCAGGATTCCTGGCTGAAGCAAGGGCTTAAAGACCAGCGCACCCTTAGCCTCTGGGAACCTTTGGGCCAGTTCAAATCGCCCGGTACCCATAACAGCTACAACGCCACCGATTACAAGGGGAGTGACCCACTCCACCTCGCTGATCCCAACCATTACCTGACAATGACAGCCCAGCTCGAGGCCGGCGCCCGGATGCTGGAGATTGATGCCTGGTGGTACGGGCCGAGTGGCAATATCAAGTTGTGCCATACCCTCTGTCATGTGGAAGACCAGTACCTGAGTGAAGCCGCCAATGAAATCAACCAGTGGCTTCGTCGGCCTGAAAACCGGAATGAAGTCCTGGTCCTGTATGTCGAGGATCACGCGGACGGTCGTTATGACCAGATGTACACGGACTTTGGCCAGCTGGTGGATCTGATGCTGCCGGTGCCCTACGAGGGGGCGGCATTCCCGGATCAACTGACACCGATGGACATCCTGTCACAGGGCAGGCAAATTGTGCTGATCGGGGTTGACGGCGCACCGGCCGGTCATCCACTCAGGCAGCTGAACCATGGGTTTATCAGTTCCAATCAGTCGGTGTTTGATGGCCGTTTCACCGGTTATCCGACCTGTGATTTCGGAGGCACCAGTGCCGGGCAGATGGATCAGCGTCTGACCCGTCTTTACGAAGACCAGACCAACCTGGCCACCGGCGTAGGGCTGGGGCGTAAGCTGAATGCGGACCAGGCAAAAGCCCTGACTGATTGTGGCTTTGGCCTTTTTGGTTACGACAAAATGACCACCAATGATGCCCGTCTCTACAGCAATGTCTGGAGTTGGGGTAGCGGTGAGCCCAATGATTACGGCAGTGGCGAAGATTGTGCCGTACAACGTCCGGACGGGCGCTGGAATGACGACAGCTGTGTGAAACCATATCGTTTCGCCTGCCTGGATGAGCGCAGTGGCGACTGGCGTATTACCAGTGCCACCGGCACGTTTGATGCGGGTCAGCTGAGCTGTCAGACCGAATTCGGCAATTACTTCGCTTTTGGTGTGCCGAAAAGCGGTTACCACAACCGTCGCCTGCAGGATGCAGCCAATGGTCAGGCCGTCTGGATCAATTTCAATGATCGCGCTAACGAAGGTCAGTGGCTGCCGGATGGCCGCAGTATGCCGGAACTGCCAGCGCAGGATACGGCGGCCAGCCAGTTGATTTTCTCCAGCTACGGTGTCTGCCTGGATATTGAGGATCGCCGTGCCGAGCCGGGTGTGCCGGTGCATGCCTGGCAGTGTCATGCTGCCGCTTCCCAGTTCTGGATCTATACCGGGGAACAGGAGATCCGCTCTGCCCTGAATCCTGAATTATGTGTGGATGCTGCCGGAGCAGGCACCAGCAATGGTACGCCGGTAGTACTGTGGAACTGTAATGGCCAGGATAACCAGAAGTGGGTTCGCGATAACTTTGGTCGTCTGTTGGCGAAGATGGATACCCGCAAGGCGCTGGACATCAAGGATCCCCAGGTAGCGATCCAGGGTAAAAATGCCCACCTCTGGGACGCACAGCAGGATGGCACTCAGCGCTGGAAATTCTCCAACCCGCTGATGGATCCCAAACCCCAGTACCGCAAGCTGAAGTTCAGCCAGTACGGCGCCTGTCTGGACCTGGAAGGCCGCAGTACCTCACCGGGTACCCAGGCCCATGCCTGGAGCTGCCATGGTGCGGATTCCCAGTACTGGTACCAGGATGAACTGGGCCGGATTCATTCGGCACTGGATCCGAACATGTGTCTGGACGCCAGTGGTGGTAAGACTGGCAAAGGGACCAAAATCATCCTTTGGAACTGCCACCTGGGTACTAACCAACAGTGGATTTACGATGATCAGCAGCGCTTCCTGTTAAAGAAGAACACCGGCAGGGCACTGGATATCAAGAATCCGCTTTACGGTCCCGGCATCAATGGCCATGACGCCCATCTCTGGAGTTCGCAGGGGGATGGCTCCCAGCGTTGGGAATGGGTGGATTAACGCTACTTTTCTTGTAAACAATGGCCGGTTATCACAACCGGCCACGGGTAACACCTTTGTCGACCTGTCTTGCGCAAGTAAAGGAATTCTTGCTTGGAATGCTTCTTGCCCTGGGAGGGAAATATAATATCCTGCTTTCAGTATTGAACTGTAAAACAAGTTATTCATTCCATCGTTGGTCAATTCAAACCGTGTTTTGGCTTTGGTAATCAGGGTTTAATGATGACGCAGTGTTTATTCACGATTGAACAAAATATTATTGTTAAAACACCTGTCCCTGAAAAAGGTATCGTCAGTTCGAATCCCGAACGTACCCTTCGTTTAGCCTCTCATTTTTTGGACAATCCTTGTGTTGAAATACAATCCTGGGGGATTGGTGTTTTAACGGGCAAAGTGACACGCAACGGCGTGGATGAAGATTTCTTCTTTGCCTATGCGCCCATGGGCGCGAGTGGTTCAGCCATGGCGTTCCATGAACTCTTTGCGGCGGGTGCACAAGCGATGGTTCGGCTGGGCAGTAACGATGTCTGGGTCACGGAAGACGATATGAATTCATTAGTCCTGATTTCTGAAGCCCGAGGGTTGAGAGGGGTATCCTGGGATCAGGGCATTGATGAACAAGATGTCGATAAACCACTCTTGCCTGACCATGATCTGCATCAGCGCTTGATGGAAAGTTGTCAGCTCGGCGACTTTCAGTATTCCGAGCGTGTCTGTTTTAACGTTGATGATTACCATGCCTATTTGTACCCGGAAAGAATGGGAACGCCACAAAGAATTCAGCAGCGACTGGCGATTTATAATACCTTCATGCCCTACTGCCGGGACATGGAAACCGCCTCCTTATTTTTAAAGGCAAATCAGTTTGGCAGAAAAGCATCCAGTGTGCTCCAGAATGTTGTTAAACAGAAGGATGAATCACCGTACGAAGGCTCGACAGGTGATCACGCTAAAGCGAATGAAAACAGAATCGCTGAAATCGTTATCAATGCGATGCTCTGACCATCAGTAAAATAGACGTTACCAGGCGAATGTTACGAATCCATCCGTGGAAGGATGACCGCGATTGCAACCCTCGCGGTGATGTTGAGGTGACACATAACGTGTCATTTACGGCGCATGCCTGGTTGTTTTCCCGCATAGGCAAGGAAAAGGATTTCACGTGGCGTATGAAGCATGGTTGTTGTGGTAATACCTGTTCGATGTGGTGTTGTTATCGGGTAACATGCCGGCATCATTCACAGGTGCGAGACACCCGTTACACGACAGAGGGCGGTAGCGTATTTGTTATTTCGCATCGGTGCAGGGCATGGGCTGATTAGGCTTTTTTTATAGTTGAGATGACATATAAATGATGATGTTTTTTATTTATATGAATTACCTGGAAGTATGCGTTTAGTGTTACATATCATGATGAATTCAAAGAAAGTACATCGGCTTGCAGGCATGATTATGCTGATCCCCTTGTTGCTATGGGCGCTGACCGGTGTGGTCTTCCTGATTAAGCCCGGTTACGAAGCAGCCTTTGAAAAGCTGCCTGTCAGGCACTACGCAATGGATAAGCCGATGACGATAACCCCTGAGCCCCACTGGCAGGAAATATCCATAAAGCGCAGTATTCTGGGATATCATCTGATGGTTCTACAGGATGGGCGCTGGCGGCAACTTGACCTGGACACCCTGGAGGAAAGACCTCTTCCCTCAAGGAAGGCGCTGGAGAGATTGGTGAATGATGCTATCTCTGCCAATCCAGAACGTTATGGAAGCATGGTTACGGTGGATGGTGACAGGGTATTCACAGACACCGGTATTGAGATATCGGTGGATTGGCCGCGGTTAGCGCTTCAGCAAACGGGAACCGACACACGTGTTATACGGACCCTCTATAAAATTCATTACCTGCAGTGGTTAGGGGATTCGTTGCTCAATAAGGTACTCGGTGTTCTGGGTCTTGTTGCCCTTTCCATAGTGACCCTGTTTGGTCTTTTAGCGTATGTTAATGGGAATAAATATAGAAACGCTCAATAACCATTCGTGCTGGTTGTTCTGATAGTTCTGGCCTGAAATTTGCCAAAATACGCAGGTTTCCCTGGTGGGTCGGTTTCCGAAGGAAGCCGACGTCGTCTGCCGGTAGAACGTCGGCTCGCAAGCGATCCGACCTGCGTTAATAAAGCCACAGGCTTCCTGTTCACGGCAAACCGAATCGCCTTTATCGCCCGTCTGCCAGGTCGCAGGCAGTTAGAGCGTCGTTAGAACAAGCGATGGGTATTACAATGTCGCCACATCACCTGTCTGCGGGTGGTGAAGCGGCCTCTACCCTGGCAATACGAACAAATGCTTTTTACGATTGGTTTCCACCCTTTATCAAGATCAGGCTATTCCATCGAGTTATGACGAATTTACCCAGAAAGAACAAACATTGGATGAAAGAAATCTCTGATGCTATCACTGAATCCATCAGGCTGGCCGAGGCGGAGTCTGGCGTTTTGAGTGCTGGTGCAAAGGAAAATCTGTTCAAGTATGCCGCCATGTTTGCCGCAAAAAACCGGGCCGTGCAATCCAGGGAGGACAGGGTCGCGATGAGCCGTTACGCGGCACAGTGCAGGGCGCGGGATTTCCAGCTGTCTCCCGGAGATGTGAACAATTATGACATCAATTTCATGCTGGCCTATCTTGATGCCCACCGGAGTCTGGATCTGATTTCCGAGAAAAAGCTCGACGATATCATGACGTTTATGATGGGGGAGTTTGAACCGCTCATCCAGCATGCATAAAGGGGTAGGCATTGGCTGTCTTGGGGAGCAGGTTTCAAACCATTTGCTGCAGGACTTAACATGGGGCAGGGAGTGGGGCCTGTCTTTCATGATGTGAGTGAATCATTTTCCACCAGGTCTGTTGTATCATGGCGGCGATGGACGTTTTTTCCGCCAGCCTGAAAGTGACAGGACAATAATGCCGAAATTATCCGCCAGCCAGATCCGCGATATCGTCTTCAACTTCGTTCCGCAATCGATTCAAGAGAATATTTTCATCAAGTCCCTCCTGGCCGGCGCCACGGCGATCGGGATCTTGCTGTCCGTTCCGGCTTTTGCCCCGGTTGGAGCGGTGGGCGCGACGGGATGGATCATCGTGTACGCCGTAACGGGGGGCACATTTTCGATAGAGGCTATTTCCAGGGCCTGGAATGCCTGGAAAAACAAAACGGAAAAAGAGCGTCAGGCCGCCGATGAAAAACTCTTCAAACTGAAAGCAGCCCTGGATGATGGCTTGATTACCGAAGCGGAATACAAGGAACGCGCCCGGGCATTGCTGGATCAAATCATGAAATAACGCGTTGAGCTCTCTGTGGCTCAGCCTATTGGTTGTGACAGGACGCTGTGTGAAAGATTCAATCATTCTGAAAGGTGTTTATCGTGGCAGGGTAGCGCAACGCTACGGATTTGAAACGGCCATTGATAAAGTGTCGGTTGAAGGGAACCTGTACCTTTCATGGGAAGGTCTGGAAGGCGATGCCTGTGCCGATCGCCGCCATCATGGTGGAAGAGAGCGGGCGCTGCACCAGTACCCACTCGAACACTATGTCTACTGGCAACAGAAATACGGTGCTGATCATCAGTGGATAGCGCCGGGTATGGGGGAAAACCTGAGCACGGAAGGTATGCGGGAAGATAATGTTTGTCTGGGTGACCGTTATCGTTGGGGAGAGGCCATTATTGAGGTCAGTCAGCCCCGGTCGCCGTGCTACAAACTCAGTCAGCGCTGGGGAATCGATCGTTTTTCTGTGGAAATGCAGGCGCTCAACCGCTGCGGATGGTTGTACCGTGTCATCCAGCCGGGCAGGGTGAGTGTGCTCGATGCGCTGGTGCTGGAAGAACGGGACGTTAACGCCCTGTCGATTCTGCAAGTGTGCGAATGGTTCTTTGGTGATCCTCTCAATGAAGAAGGGCTGCACAGGTTGAGGCAGCAAACCCGGTTATCGGATAGCTGGATGAGTAAGGTTGCACTGCGCCTTGAGACCCAGACCGTGGAAAACTGGAATTTCAGATTGCTGGGGCGAGCGGAACAGAGGGTTTTTCGTGGTATTTCTGCGGAGAAGTGATGGTCGGGCCGTATTGCTAGACAAGGATTAGCAGGCTGCACCGTTTATTCCCCTCGTGCAGATAACCTCGCAATATGCATGAATAATGTGCGTGTTATCCCTCTGATGCCTTGCAAAAGCAGTCGGGCTCGAGCAGGGGGACTGACAGTTTCAGTCACCTGCCCATGCCATCACGGAACTTTGTTCCTGCCAGGGAGTCTTAACAGGCAGTAATCATTGTTAAGAGAGAAGTTCAGCATGGGTCCTATCAGCAGAAGAATGTCTCCGCTAAACCCGTTGTGGGCGATGGCGCGGCAGGTTATCAATCAACCTCATCCGATGCCAGGTGCGAGCAAGCCTGACGCGAGCAAGCCTCTGGCCAGTCAGACAGGCGTGTATGGCTCCCGCAACCTTTCTGCTTCGGCCTCTGCAAGCAGCCTGTTAATAACCGATCGGGTTGGAAAGCCAGCTACCCGGGCATTGTCAGGCGCAGAGAGCGTTCCGGTTTATGCAACCACGGGATTGCAACAGACGACCCACACTGACAAGCAGGAAAGTGAATGGTCAGGCTGGATCTGGCATCAGGTTCAGGATGATGCCATGCGGGCATTCCATTTTGGGGAGTCGGCTTCCATTGCTGATACCTTGTCAGCAAGTGTTGCAATGCAAGGGCAAACGACATCCTTGCTCGTAGAATCCGCCATTCAGAAAGAGCTTCACCGGGCAGCCCAGACCATCATCGATAATATGGGTAATGACAAAATCATCCGAAATGCCAGGGGCGAAGTGATTGCCGTCTGGAAATATAATCCTGAAGATGGCACCTATCGTATTCAGACGTATAGCTGAAAGACACTTCGCAAACAGAATACGCCTTTTCAACATAATCCCGGAAATGCCTGCCAGTCATCCGATAGCCGAGAGGCTCCGGATGCTGGCAAACACCGTTCAGTACTCTGTCACCGCCGCTCTGGCTGGTGTTTTTGTGTTGATATTGCTATCAGCCTTTTCCTTCCACGCATAGTCCGCTGTATTGATTTTTCGGGTTTCCCACCGATACCGGAACGTCGTTCCCGGCCATAAAGTAAAGTTCTTACCATCCGCCCGCTTGTACCAACTCTGGCAACCGGTTTGCCAAACGGTGCCAACCAGCTTCTTTTGCAGTCCAGCATTAAAGTCCCGCTGAATATCGGCGCAGACATCCATATATCCCGCCCCTTTGGTCTTCAGGTGTCGAATAGCATCAACAATGTAGCGGCTCTGGGACTCAATCATGAAAATCATGGAGTTATGGCCCAGCCCGGTGTTGGGGCCGACCATCTGGAACAGGTTGGGGAATCCTGACACGCTCATGCCCAGGTAGGCTTCCGCGCCGTTATTCCAGGTATCCAGAAGACGCTGGCCGTTCAGGCCGGTGATGGGAAAGTGCTTCATGTACTGGCAGGGATCGGCCACAAACCCGGTGCCCAGGATGATGGCATCCACTGGCCGCTCTTCGCCATCAGCTGTGACAATGCTGTTTTCACGAATAGCCCGGATACCGTCAGTCACCAGTTCCACATTATCCCTGTTGAAGGCTGGGTAGTACTGGTTAGAGATCAGAATCCGTTTACAGCCAATGGTGTAGTCTGGCGTCAGTTTCTGGCGGGTGACCGGATCCTTAACCTTGAAACGCAGATGCAGGCGGGCCAACCCTTCCATCAGTTTGGCGATCCGCGGATTCAGCATCAGGGTGACGCGTGATTCGTTGATCCAGTACAGCATCGACCGGTAAGCCTTGCGCAGTAGCGGCACCTTGTGGAATAGCACTTTTTCCAGGCGAGTGTAAGCCCGTTCATTTCGGGGCATCACCCAGGCCGGGGTTCGCTGGAACACATGCAGTTTTTCGGCTTTTTTCGCCACTTCCGGCACATACTGGATGGCGCTGCCGCCGGTGCCGATGGAGGCAACCGTCTTGCCGGTCAGGTCATAGTTGTGGTTCCACTGCGATGAATGGAAGACTTCCCCGGTAAAACTCTCCAGGCCGGAGATAGATGGAATGGCTGGTACATGGAGAGGGCCTGTCCCGAGGACGAGGCAGCGGGCACGTACGGGTTCGCCCTCAGCCGTTGAAATCACCCAGCTGCCGTCCTGTTCACTGAACTGTGCGCCGGTCACGGTTGTATTGAATTGAATATGTTTCTGTAGCCCGTAACGTGCAGCGCAGTCGAGGATATAGTTCTGAATCTCGTTCCAGCCGGAGAACACATGGCTCCAGTCTGCCTTGCCGGCGAATGAGTAGGAATAGAGGTGGCTCTGGACATCACAGGCAGCACCCGGGTAAGTGTTCTCTCGCCAGGTTCCGCCCACTTCAGCCGCTTTTTCCAGTATGCGGATATTATGGATGCCGGCCTCTTTCAGCTTGATGGCCATGCACAGACCGGAGAAGCCGCTGCCGACAATTGCGACATCCAGCAGGGGAGTGTCCTGAGCTGACATAGTGGTGCGCCTCTTGTTCTTATTGTGATGAGCAGCACGGCCAATAGTAAAACGGAACGATAGTTTCGTGAAGAGGCGGTGCGGAAATGACAATGAGGGCGGCAGTTGCTGACCGTCTGGCGGTGGATTCGTGTTACAGTTGCCGTTCGTTATCCCGGAGGAACCCATGGCGCTGAACCCGACACTGTGCCGTCACCTGGCCCTGGCCTGGCTGATCGACACGATGGAACACCCCAACGTCCCCAATTTGCAGGCTCGCACAGGCTGGCCCCGCCGTACGCTGCAGGATGCGATCAAGCGCCTGCCTGCCTGGGGAATCACGGTCGAGTATGTGCAGGATTACCACGCCAGTGATTCCGGGTTCAAAGGCCAGCAGCATAATGCCGGTTACTACGTCCTTCAGGATTGGGGGATGTATCGGCGGGACTGGGTGAAGAAACATTTGGCTGATGTTTTTGCCAGTGTCGAATTGAGTGCCGATTAATCCTGCTGTTGGGGGCTTTCACCCGCTTTTTTTGCTGTCCGCGCTTGAGTTTCAGGTTAATGAGCATGGGGCTCTCGTCTATCTGTCGCAGAAAATGGATCACTGCCGATGTAAGGAGTAATGCATAGCGCTTATCAGCAAGGATGCTCAGGATGAACAAAGGCCCTATCTCTGGTGACCGAAATGTCGGGCAAAGTCAGGGTGCCGGAACCGACGAGTCAGGGACTTCCTCTGATATAAGCTCAAGCCCTGCCGCCACGTCACGACTAAAGCGGTGGAGAGTCAGGTTTGCCCGACCATTCCATTCCTTGTGGTCAACGGTGAGAACGCGTTTTTCACATCTCACGCCGGTACAGAACCGAAGGGTACAGGCTGTAGAACCCGCCAGTCCGTCTGGACAACCGGGGTTTTCAATAGGCGACGATTCCTGGAAACAACGTCATTATGAGCTGAAACTGGCCACGGTCTGGCAGACGCTTCAGGCACAGCCGACATTTGAACAATGGCGAGACATGATTGAGGACGGGCAGGAAGGTCGGGATCCGCGTCTTGAACAGTGTCTGCGACGGGTGGTTGTTGAGCTGAGTGGCGAAAATGTTGCGGGAATATTGCCGGGCGCTTCACCCAGAGAGCGTTATAAACAGGCTATTACCGCTTTTCGCCGAGCAGACGCGATGCTGCTCAAGAGTTCGCGCTCTAACCTTTTCCAGCATAATGCCAGGGTTTTCCTCCATGGTGTCTCCCGTGCCCTGTTTAACAGCGGGATGCAAAGTCCTTTCCATTCAGATCTGGTTCAGGCTATCAGGCAGAAGGCAGCGTCTGGTTCAGGGGAGGACTTGCCGTCACAGCTCGCCAGTAATCAGGGGCGTGACCTGGCGGCACGCCTGGCGCATACCCAGCAGTTGATCCGCAGTCAGCGCTCGGCGTTAGAAAATCCTGCAGGTAAAGGTGAGCACCTGGGCAATGTGGCAGGTAGCCTGGCGGCGGGTGAAGCGGGAATCCATTATGACCCCTATCGGCAGGGCAATATACCGGATATTTTGTTCAGTCCTCGCATACACGGAAAAACCGTTGACTGCATCCGCATGGGTACACCGACCCGGCAGGAAACGCCTTTTGGTGCCAGTGTAACCCCGGAATTCCGTTGCTTTCTGGAGAGCCGGGGAAGCAGCGAGCATCACCTTTATCTCAACCGTCAGCGACGTACCGGTATTGAAGGCGACAGAAGCCATGCTCTGGAGAAACTTCAGGATCATATGGGCCTGCAAGGCAAAATCACGGTAGTCACCTTGCCGGCGGACGGTGATTTCTATAATCAGCGACAGGCTTTTTCTAAGGATTGTACGCTGGAGGCATTACAGGCGCAGATGGTCAACCTCATGGTGGATAATCAGCAAGGCTTTTTCTTTCCCACGGCGTTACGACAACGGCTATCGGACACAGGGGAAGATTTGAGTGTATTCCTGTCACGTAGCCTGAAGACCTCAGCGCAGGAGCTGGGCATCCGTCAGGATGCTGTGCTCAACAGAAAACAACGACGGGCTTTTATCTTCCATTTCCTCAACAAAACGCTGGTGGAATCACTCATTCAGGCCGTGGATGCAACCACGTACAACCATACCTGCAAGGATGACATTGACCGGGGTGGCGTGGCGAATGCCTACCTGTTCGCCGTGAAAAACCGGCCGCATGACACCGCAACGGCTGAAGAACTTGAGGGATTCGCCAGGGAGATGGAAGCCAAAACCAATGCACCAGCCGTGGAAGTGAAGAAGCGTGAAGTGATAGAGCATCGGCATGAAGACCTGTGTAATGCGCTGGAAACGCTGGATTACTGGAACAAGCCGCCAAGCGAAGGGCGCATGAAGCCTCTTAGACGAGGGATAGGTGCTAGATAACTGTCGTTTGCAATTGCTGGATAAAGTTTGTTTTGGTGATAACTGTCGGAATCGACAAGCGGCCTTCTCGTTTGACCAGCACAATGCGTTGTCTACCCTCCGGACCCACACTCACATGTAATGGTCGCTCCAGACCATAGTAAAACAACTTATCAAACGGACAGTGGCTGACAATCCATGCGGCGACTTGATCAGACGGTGTATTCGAACAATAAAAATCACAGGCCAGTCCATCCTGATTGCAGATACGTTTTCCTTTTCGATTAACTTCAAATCCAGCATGCTGATCTAGCTCTGGCGCTATTCGAGGCGTGAGGTCTTCCTGTCTGGCCCGTTTGCGGATAGCGCCAGCCAAGGTAGATGTACAGACGCCAAAGGTTAGCGTGATATCACCGAATTCATCCACGACAGGGTCCAGAATCGTTGTTGCCAACTGACGAATAGCCTCCCAGGTTTGGGGGGATTCCACGGGATTGTCGACTTGGGATACCCGCAAGGTCTCACCGCAATTAATCAGGTCTCGGTAGCGGAAGTATCGACTGCAATAGGCGTCGGGATCATACATAGGCGAAACGCTTCTCTGGATACGTTTGAATCACTGACACGCTGGTTAATGCGTCTTACCCATTTGTGTGCCATCTTCAGTCTACCTTGATGTCCGCCTGATGGCGGAAGTATTGTGTCCTGCCATCCTAAGCGGGGAGACTTGTTGTGACATCTGCTATCAACGCTGAAGCCTTTCAGACACTGGTCGCGGAACTGCCTGTCGGTAAACGATTACCCAAAGCCATTTATTTACATAAAAGTGCGCTGGAGCAGACATCAAAACCCCTGCACTCAATGATTGAAGACTCTGTAGCGGAGATTTCGTTCAACAATGGCGAGCCGAATGGCTGGAATGTTATCAAGCTGCACCGTGACCGGTTTCGTATCACACTCTTGCACTATCCCCGCTTTTTTGAAGATTCGTACCCTGAATTACAACACAGCGTCAGTATTGATCTTGGTGACAAACGCTGTCGGATCACCCGTTATGACACCAGTGATAACCCTCCCATTCTGCACCGTAAAGAGGCCATGGTTTTACCGGAACATCCAGCGTATGAAGAGTTCAGGATGATCACGGAAGAAGGGGAACAGGCCGGGTTGTATGACAATGCCAGCATCATAGGGTTTCGTAAAACCTGGGAAACGCTGATTACTGAGCGTGGGTATAGTCTCGTTGATGGTCGATTGTTCAGGCTAGCGGCGGTGGGGCCAGTCAACAGTGCTTGTGTAATAGAGCGCCACAAAACCGCATTGAGTCGTGATCGATTGTCAGTCCCCATGAAGAGCCTGGCAAGGAATGGTTATCTTAATGGGGATTACAGTATTTTTGATTATGGCTGCGGCAGAGGTGATGACTTGCGAGAGTTAGAAGCCCATGGCGTGGCGGCAACCGGTTGGGACCCGAACTGGCGACCCGATGGCATTAAAACTGATGCGGATCTGGTGAACCTGGGCTATGTCATCAATGTGATTGAGGATCTCGACGAGCGAGTTGATGCCTTACTTGGCGCGTGGCGACTTTCTAAGCGCTTGCTGGTGGTATCCGCCATGTTAGCCAGTGAAAGCATGATTCGACGGTTTAAGCCCTATAAGGATGGTGTGATCACCTCCCGTAAAACATTTCAGAAATACTTTTCACAGGGCGAACTCCAGGTATTTATCGAGCAGGTGCTGGATGAAGAGCCTATAGCCGTTGGGCCTGGCGTGTTTTATGTATTCCGCGACAAGGATGAAGAGCAACTATACCTCGCTAACAAGAACCGGCGGCGACAGCACTGGAAGCAACTGACCCGAAAATCTGTACATATTCCCAAGGCTGAAAAGCTGCTGGCTGAAAACCGAGCGTTGTTTGATGCTTTCTGGTTGCGCTGTCTTATTCTTGGCCGATTGCCGGCACTGGATGAATGTGAACGGCCAGACGTATTGCAACGTGTCATCGGTTCCCCGAAAAAAGCGCTGAACCTCTTGCGTGAACAATTTGATGACAGCGACTTTGAACAAGCCGCCCAGGATAGACGGGAAGATCTGAAAATCTATTTTGCCCTGGAGCAGTTCTGCAAACGTAAACCCTATAAACACCTGGCAGAACCACTGAAGCGGGATATCAAGGCATTCTTTGGTGATTACAAAACGGCGATTGCAGAGTCTCGTTCGCTACTATTTTCCTTGGCAGAACCTGAAACAATTGCCAATGCCTGCGAGGAGGCTCACGTGTGTTTACCCGTGAGCGTGATGAATACTGGGCATTCTCTGGTGTTACATACCGCATTTATTGCGTTATTGCCGGCGGCGTTACGGCTCTATATTGGTTGTGCGACGCAGCTCTTTGGCGAAACGGATGATATGGACCTCGTCAAAATTCACATACGCTCTGGCAAATTGAGTTTGATGAAATATGACGGATTCAGTGAGCAACCCATCCCCCTGTTACGGGAAAGAATCAAAATAAATCTGCGAACTCAGCATATTGATTTCTTTGATTATGGTTATGGAGAATATGATCCACAGCCGTTGTACTGGAAATCCCGATATATTGATGACCGATTTCAGGATTATAAAAAGCAGCTTTCGTTTGACCGGCGGTTGAGAAAACTGGCGTTACCCGAATTGACGGATATTCATGGACCAGCTCTGGAAACACTATCGGGATTACTGGTAGCAAAGCATGGTCTTGAGGTTCGTGGGTACCGGTTTTATCAAAGTGACCGGCGTTCCTGACCGGTTAATGATGCATAAAGCATGGAATCATAATACTGGCATGTTTGTCAGTCCAATTTAGCCAGCACGCGGTCAAGTTTGTCTTTCACTTCTGAGATATCAGACTTAATGACTGATACATCGTCCTTGAGTTCTGCGACATCAGTTTTCAGATCAGAAACATCAGTTTTCAGATCAGAAACATCAGACTTCAGCTCAGCAACATCCTGGTTTAATTCATAAACATCAGTCTTCAAGACGGTAACATCAGCTTGAAGCTTAGTAATGTCATTTCGCATGTCCTTTTGATTGTCTTTCAGAAAAATAATATCTGATCTGATGTCAACGATATCGTTTTTGATCGCTGTAGTCTCTGACTCGATGGTGTGCATCTTTTGGTCAACAATATCAAAACATTTATCAATGGTATCAAAACGTTTATCAATGGCATCAAAACGGACGTCATGGGCTTTTTGTTTGGTACATATCTCGTTGATTATGCGCCGCTGCGCCTGTAGCAGCGTATTCAAAGGTTCTGCCTCTGCCTGATGGAAATCTTCCAGCCGCTTTAGACGGCAAGGATGCGTTTTTAACTCTTCCATTAACTCGCAAGTGTCAGTCATTTTTTAAAGTCCTGTTTACTGGATTGGTTATTGCGAGCAGGGAGTATAGGTCTGTGGAGGGAATGCGCCAGCATAGAGATGTTCTGTCGTTTTTTGCTAATAACGAGCCATGCTGAAGAGCATGGCTCGTTAGTTCAGATCAGTGGCCGCCTAACGCAGTGATGGCTCTCTGGATGATCTGGTCGGCATCATTCTTAGTAAAATCAGCTTTGCAGGAAACCGGTTCGCTGTAAATCACTTCAAGCTTCATATGATTGGATGTGGTCGGTATGTACTGGATAAAGGCACTATTACTGCATTTTGGTACGTTGTAGGGCGAGTTGTTGATAGCCTCCCACCCTGCAGTGCTCAGTTTGTCAGAGGTTGGCATGGCACAAACCTCAAAATACACACCATTAATTTGTACTTTTTCACCAGAGCAATCACTGGGGCGCCATTTTTTCAAGGCATGCCAATAGGAGTTTGTTTCAGCAATTTCAGCATCATTCACTGACAAAACTGCCTGGGGAGTCTTTTTATCGTCTGACTTAATCCAGATGTTTTGAGTGTATGTATTAGTGCTTCCACCTATGCCTTTGGAATAGCGGCTGTACTTGTCATAGGTATGACTACCAAGTTTTTTGAACTCAGGAGATATCTGAAACTGCACAGCCGGCTTACGGGTAGAGATATACGAATGGTCAGTCGTATACACCTGACGTTTGGGCATAAACTCGCAGCCACTGAGAAACACTGCCAACAGTGGCAGAAGGGCAACGGATTTTTTCATGGAAATCACTCAAGGAATAACAATGGAGGAATAAAGCAGGCGACGCAGTGTAATGTCAGTCTAAATATAGAAAAAGCCGTATAACTCACAACACAGGATAAGAACCGTATGTTGTGGGATCTCATCATCAACGAACGGTTCTGATGCCATAGACCTGCTCTATAGATGAAGAGCAGGGATGATCATCTTCTATCTGTTTTTCGCAAGTGCTTATCCACGTTGCCGCTAGTTATGAGAGAAGTTCTATCAGGCGATATACCCGAGACCCATCATATCGACAAGGTGTTTTCAGATGAGGCTGAGCAATATGCAGCAATACTTTCAGCCGTGATTCACTGAGTTGTAGTCGCTCGATAACCATCGAAAGGTCGGCTTCATTATCATTATCATCCAGCATCTGATCCAGGGCGCTTGTAAATTGCATCAGTGGTTGTTTGTGCTGTTCAGCTAACTGGTTGACCAGCTGGGTATCCCGCTTACGAACGGCCTGCCGCGACAGGTTTACGGCTTTACCGATTTCATCAAACTTTTGTTGCTGAATCGCTCTGGCGAGCAGGATACGGTGATCTTGAGGTGTCAGGTGTTTATGCAATTCAGCAGCCAGACTGGCATAGGCGCTGTTGTCATATACAGGCGATGGCGCATTATCCAGTGGGTTCTGAGTTGTGTCGGAAAGGCTGTTATTGTTCGCAGCCTGAACATTACTGAAAGCCGCCCTGTGTGGCATGGCAGTGCGTGAATCATGGACAGGTACAGAACTCTGCGTTATCTCTGGTTGTGACTCTTTGTGCAACCATCGACGCAGGTAGCTTTTTGCTTTGTTAGCCAGTCGGCTGAATAAGCTGGTCTCTATGGTGTGACAAACATCAGCATTATTTTCATGCGCTATGGGCTTTTCTGCAGGGGTAGTTCTCTGTTCATGACTGCTGGCTGGTGGCTTTAAAGCTTGAGCTGATACGGTTGGCTTCAACTTACGTTTATTTGATGGCGTATCGATAATCGTCGTCGATTGAGCGGTGCTTAACTGGCTCTGAACTTGAGTCAAAAGACGACGAGCCCTGGCAGTCGAGCGTTGTTGCAGTTCGTTCTGTAAAACGGCTAACTGTGTGGGATTCTGTCGGTTGTCTGAAAACAGCACCTCTAAAGATTCAATGCCCATGTTGAATAAGGGACGAGTAGGGTGCTGTTTTCTGGTAACACGTTTTGTTTGTTTAGAGGCAACCGCTTGGGGAGTGACTGCCGTCTCATGGGTAGTGTTGTGAAGATCCATCGTTATCCATACAGAGACTGCATGTTAGCCAAAAACGTGGCGAACAAATCTGCGTTAATAGACGGCTTTATACCATATGTATGGCGCGAAGACGTCACTTTTCATGCATTAATAATGTTGCTCTTTACCCTTTCTGTATATGGTAAATGAACTGTTGACCATCCACCTTATTCAAGAGCAGTTCATGATCAAGAAAAGTGCAGAATTTTGGAATGTCTCTTTGTGTTGATGGATCTGTAGCAATGACTTGTAACACTTCACCTGAAACCATTTTTCTCACTTGATTATGGAGCAACATGACAGGTTCAGGGCATGTAAGGCCTGTTGCATCGAGATTGTGCTGTATTTCGTAGGTTAGGCTATCGGTCGTCATGGCATCAGGCTCGATATTTAGCTATTTTGTATGTTCGCAATTCTGGTAGTATTTTCACTTCCCTTGCAAATGTTTTTTTACGTACAGGCCTGCTAATGAGTACCAGACGGTCAAGTGAGTTTTGTCATACCTTTCCTGCTGTGCGAGGGATCCAGTCGGGTAGGCCTTGTTACATCGCGATGTGCCCTTTGCGGCTGATACCGAAGATCTTCATTTTCGATGAGGAAGAGGTACCACCACAGCTGCGTGCACAACGAATACTCAACCGTGCTCGTGTGCCGGAGCTGGCTAACTATCTTCTCGATAACCGAGATGACTACACACTGTCTTCCATTACCGCCTCAATCAACGACCAAGTTCATTTTGAGCCATTGGCTGACACAGGTGTGGCCGTCAACCTTGGTTTGCTGTCCATTCCTATGGATGCCCAGATCCTGATTAATGATGGTCAGCATCGTCGTGCAGCGATTGAAGAGGCACTGAAGGAAAACAGCGAGCTGGGCCATGATAATATTTCTGTACTGTTTTTCCTTGATGAAGGGTTAAAACGCAGCCAGCAAATGTTTGCTGACCTCAACAAGCATGCCGTTAGACCCAATGACTCACTGAGTACGCTGTATGATCATCGGGATCCTGGTTCAACACTGGCACGTTACGTCGTAGACAATGTCAGTTGTTTCAAAAAACTGACCGAGCTGGAACGTTCCAGCATTTCGAACAGAAGTATCAAATTATTTGCACTGAGTAGTATCAAGCTGGCCAGCCGTAGCCTTTTGAGAAAACGCCCACGGGATATTATCAGCCAGGAAGAAATGGAACTGGCCACTCGCTACTGGGATACAGTGTGTCAGCATATGCCTGACTGGAAGGCAGCAGAAAGCCGTTCCGTATCCTCCTCCGAGCTAAGGCAAAATTTTGTCCATGCACATGGCGTCACACTCCATGCATTGGGCTGTGCCGGTGCTGATTTGTTGTGCCAGCACCCTAAGGATTGGCACGACAAGTTAAACCAACTGAATACGATTGATTGGTCGCGTGCTAACGCAGGACTTTGGGAGGGGCGTGCGTTATTGCACGGTCGTTTGAGCAAGGCAAGAACCAATGTGGCGCTGACCGCCAATGTTATCCGTAATGCACTGGGTGTTCGATTGAACCCGGAAGACCAGTCTCTGGAAGAGACATTTACATCATGACCAATGACACTTTTTTATATGACAGCGTCGATGCGATGCTGGCTGATATTGATACGCCTTATGCGGGGCGCCCGTTAAAGGATCTGGTATTTGAGATTCAGGAGTTATATCTCTCCGATACTAAGCCATGGGTGATCGGCTTTTCGGGTGGTAAGGACTCGACGACAATTTTGTCCCTGATATATACCGCTTTATTGAAATTGGCGCCAGAACAGCGTCACAAGCATGTCTACGTTGTTTCGTCAGATACATTGGTAGAAACACCCGTAGTGGTTGATCAGATCAAGGAGACGATTGACCGCATTAATAAGGGCGCGAAAAACCATGAGCTACCCATCAGTGCTCACCAGGTGTTCCCGGAGTTGGATGACACTTTCTGGGTGAACCTGTTAGGTAAAGGTTACCCGGCACCTACAACATCATTTCGCTGGTGTACCGAGCGAATGAAGATAGATCCTGTTAGCGCCTTTATTTTGGATAAAGTGGCTCGCTTTGGTGAAGTCATCGTGGTGCTGGGTTCCAGAAGCCAGGAAAGCTCTTCCCGAGCCCAGGTCATTGCCAAGCACAAAATTGACGGTTCTATTTTGGCCAGGCACAGCTCGCTGCCTGGAGCCTTTACTTATATGCCAATTGAAGATTGGCATCAGGATGAAGTCTGGATGTACCTGTTGGGTACCTATGCCCCTTGGGGAGGGACCAACCGCACACTGTTTGAACTCTACAAAGGTTCCAATGCGGGTGAGTGCCCGTTGGTAATCGATAAAAGCACACCGTCCTGTGGTAACTCTCGCTTTGGTTGCTGGACCTGTACCGTAGTAACCAAAGACAAGGCCATTGAAGGCCTGATTGAAGATGGCGCTACATGGATGAAACCCTTGTTGGCATTCCGTCAAATACTGTGGGAAAGCACCAAGCCTGAAAACAAGGAAGCTCTGCGGAGTACCCGGCGTCGGGATGGACGAATCAGTTATGTCCGTAGTCGCAGTGTCAATGATGATGGCACAAGGGATATCAAGCGCGCCTTTGGCCCTTACAAAATGTCGGTGCGCCAGGAATGGCTGAAAGAGCTATTACGCATTGAAAAGCAATTGAGGGACGAAGGTCAGAGTATTGAGCTGATCACCCGCGAAGAATTGCACAATATCCGCAAAGAATGGCTTCACGATCCGCTGGATCCGGATTGGACTGATCGGCTTCCCGCCATTTATCGGGAAATCTATAACGAAGACCTGGACTGGGTAGAAAATGATGCAGGTGCTTTTACCAAGCCGGATGCTGATTTGCTGAAAGAGCTGGAAGCTGAATATGAAGTGCCGGCAGAACTGATCATGAAACTGATTGAGCTGGAACTTTCCATGGAAGGCCTCAGTGTTCGCAAAGGCTTAATGAATAAAATTGGCACCTTGCTGGAACAGGACTGGGATGCTGATAACAGTCATCAGCGTCGGATAGACAGCGTGAAAAAGCTGGACAGTTACGAAATTGAAATGAAGAAGTTGAGAGACGAGTACGAGGCCCTGGCATGATTCTGGAGAAACTGTACGTCTGTGACTTCAGGGTCTTTAAAGGGGAAGAAACCATTCAGTTGGCGCCCCGTGTACGGAAAGGGCGCAAGCGCCCCATCATTTTGTTTGGCGGCCTGAACGGTGCGGGTAAGACCACGACGTTAACCGCTGTTCGGCTGGCACTTTATGGGCGGCACAGTCTGGGGCGTTCTGTCTCGATTAAGGAATACCATCAGTACCTTCAAGAGAACATCCATATTAGCCGCGATTCTCTGGTACAGGCCAAAGCCGCCAAAATCCATTTGACGTTCAGCTATGCCAGTCGTGGTGAAGTCAGCCGTTATACGGTTAAGCGGGAATGGGAAGTTGAGGGCAAACTCACTGAAACCCTGAAAATTGAGCGGGACGGTGAACCGCTCAAGGAACTCAGTTATGAACAGTGTCAGGGTTTTCTGAATGAACTGATTCCCATAGGTGTTTCTGACCTGTTCTTCTTTGACGGGGAAAAAATTGCTGAACTGGCAGAAGATAACTCTGGGCACGCGCTAGGTGCTGCTATTCGAAAACTGTTAGGCCTTGATGTCATCAACCGCATGCGGGATGACTTGAGCATTTACCTGCGAGAAAAGAACAAGGCTGCGTTGCCGGAAACCTACCAGGTGGCCATTGCGGGTCTGGAAGAGGATTACAAGGAAGCCTACGCGACCTATCAGCAGGCACGCGAAAAGATGGAGCAGGCGATTGATGCCGCTAAACGAATTGATGCGGATATCCGGCAATCAGAAGTCTTTATCAGTAGCAAAGGAGGCGCCTGGGCCCGTTCCCGGGCTGACGAACAGCAACGGATAGAGAGTTTGGTCGACAAGAAAAAACAGTTGGAAAACCAGGTTAGAGATTGCATGGCGGGTGCTTATCCCCTCTCACTGGCAGCGGGTCAGCTCTGCAGGTTGCTGACGCAACTCGAGAACGAGAGCGAGTATAAAAAGCAGCAGCTTTTGAAAGTAGCAATGAATAAAAAGCTGAATGCATTGAAAAAAGCACTTTCCAAAACGCTCGACAATCCGCAACAGGTAGATAGTGCGGTTAACGATGCCTTTGCCAGTATTTTCAGCAAAGTGGAAGCCATTGAAGTCATTCACGATTGTTCTGAGCGTGAATTCTCGCGCATGGCGCACCTAGTGAAAGAGGTGTTACCACAAGCCCAGGAACAAATGGCTCGTTTAGGTGAAGAACTCTCAGATGTTCAGTCTGAACTGGATATGGCCAGCAAAAACCTGGAGCGAGCCCCTGACAAAGAGTTTCTTCAGCAGGAGTTGGATGAACTTCGTCAACTCAATGCAGAGAAAAGTGACTACGAGAAAAAGGCAGCCATCGCACAGGAAGAGGCTAAAAAACACCTTCGTGTGGCGATGGACCTGATGCGTAAAATCCAGAAGAAAGAAGGCGAGTTCAGCTCCAACTTTTCTGGTAGCCAGGCCTACCTGTTGGCAACCCGGTCCCGTGACCTGCTGAATAATTTTGCCCAGCAAACCACGCAGAATAAGGTGAAGCAGTTGGAGCAGGCGTTTGTTAAGACGTTCAGCCGTCTCGCGCGGAAGGATGATATCAGCCTGCGGGCAGAGATTGACCCGAAGACCTTTAATGTCAAACTGTTTGATAAATCAGGTAAAGAAATCAATAAGCAGCAGTTGTCAGCCGGTGAAAAGCAGATTTTTGCTATCGCGATTCTGGAAGCCCTGGCCAAAACATCCGGCAGAAAACTACCGGTGATTATTGATACGCCGCTGGGCCGACTAGATAGTAAACACCGGGCCAAGCTGGTGGAAAATTATTTCCCGTCAGCCAGCCATCAGGTCATCATTCTGTCGACAGATACTGAGATCGATAAGGATTATTACAAGATCCTCACCCCCCATATTTCTCATATCTATGAAGTGCAGTATTTCCCGGAAGAGGGCAATTCAGAGTTTCTGGAGAAGCGCTACTTTGGCAGTCAGCTTGAAGAAGAGCAGGAGGTAGTGTGTGATGTTGCCTAACAGAATCCGTATATCCAAGAAAGCAACAGACTTGCTGGCAATGATGAAGGGGCGTACAGGGCTTACTCCGAACGTGCTTGCCAGAATTGCTATAGCCCACGCTCTGAAGTCTGGCTCCTTGAAAAAGCGAGTTGATTCAACGCAGGATGGGCAGGAATTCAATACGAATACATTGCTAGGTGAGTATGCTGCTACCTATGCAATGCTTATTCGGCAGCAAGATCAAACCGTAGACTTGGCAAAAGCTGTCGCTCAACTTGTGGATGATGGAGTTGGTTTGTTTTCAGGGATTAACAATTTGAGTGATCTTCTATATAAGAATAAGCTGAAACTCTTCTGATATTATACTCGGCGCAATATTGTGAAGAATATTTGGTTTGAATGATATGAATGTTGCAACCTGTTGATTTTATTAGTTTAATTGGTTGTAACGTTCTTTTTTGCTTTGGGGATATATCTTGAATAGTGAAGGTCTAAAGGTTAAGAACTATTTAATCAGATTTATTGTTTGAAAATTATTTTATTGATTGATATGGTTCTTTAGTCCAATTTTTTTGGACTTTACTGGCCGGTTGGCCAGTTATAGTTATACCTATTCTCGGATGAGAATAGGGGTTGCCAAATGGCGGCTAACCGGACGAAAGGTTGGCAGGAAAAGGAATAAAATCATAGGATTATGATGATATATTTCTGGTACCTGCCTCATTAATATATTTTATTTTTAGTGAGGTTCAAAATGAATAATTTCACAATAAGAGTACTAGATGCTCAGTCCCAAGTCGGGAAAGTCAACAAGATTTTAGGAAACGCAACGCTGAAATCATTTGTTGATTTGATAACTAATTCTGATTTAAACGCTAATCCCCGTACCGCTAAAAAAAGTCGTGTCACGGAGGAAATTGCAACAACGTTGCACGATTCACCAGAACTTTTTCAGTATATGTCCAAGGGAATACTGTTTGCGGCTCGGTCTGTAGAACCTAGAGATCGTTCGCGTTTTTCTCTACATATAGCGGATCCTACAAAAGAAGGCGTGCTAGATGGTGGGCATAATACTTTCACTATTGGTCGGTTTATTCTTGAGAAAACCGACTATCTTGATTTTGATGCTGTAAAATCATGGGCGGATTTGAAATATCATTGGGATATTCATCTTGATGATTTAACGAGCAAGCGTGATCAGCTTCCTGATATTTTGATTCCTATTGAAATATTGTTCCCTGCTGATGGTCCATCAGGAATACAAGATTTTGAAGATTCGATACTTCAAATAAGTGCTGCTCGAAATAATAATGCTCAGTTAAAAGAGACTGCAAAGGCAAATCAAGCTGGACTTTATGCAGAACTCAAAGAAAATATGGATCCACTTCTTAGAGGTGATGTTGAGTGGAAGGAAAACGATGGCGGTAGAATAAAGGCAGCGGATATTGTTTCTCTTTCTTTAATTGCTTTGTCATCATTGCCAGTTGAGAATTATCCTGTAGTTAAAACTTTAAAATCAAATCCAAATGTTATATTTTCCTCAAAAGGACAGTGTGTAAAACTCTATAATGAGTTTATGAAGCAAGAAGGGGTAACGCGCCAGATTGTTGGTGAGAGAACTGTAGAGGTTGTTGATCCTATAGTTAAGTCAGCACTTTCATTGATTAAAGATATTCCCCGCTTATATGATTTGATATACCAAATATTTCCTAGTGCTTACAACTCTGCTAGTCCAGGTTTTGGGCGAATTAATAGTGTGAGAATCCTTGATCCTGAGAAATGGAAAAGTAATAGTAAGTCGTATATGAAGGTTTCGGCTAAAACGAAGTTTTATCAAGAACCTGTTAATACTCAGTATCCTGATGGTTTTATCTATCCGCTTGTTGTTAGCTTGTCTGAATTGATGGAGGTTACTGGGACATCGGTGCGCTGGAAAAGAAATCCTGATCAACTGATAAGTAGTAAGCTTGAAATCATCATGAAAAGTGGTTACCAAGCAATTATTAAAGGGCAGGAGTATGACCCTGGTAAGGTAGGAAAGGAAAAAGGTGCATACGAGCTAGTTGCTAACATGTATAGGCTGGCTGAGCATTTATAGTATAACGCATATAGTTTTAACAAAAATAAATGGGGCGAAAGCCCCATTTATTTTTTGAAACGCAGTGATCGATCAATTATTAACTACTACAACTAATCCTCTGCATTATGCTGCCTGTTCAATGGATAGATTTTATTAGTTTCATTTTTGGACAGCTTGGGTGATTTCTATAGGTAATTTTGAAGAGTCTTTAATTAAGTCAATGCAGTATTTGAATGTGTCAACTAGTCGCTTTTTTGTTGCTGATTTAGGGCTAAAATATTCTCCGCTGAAATCAATATCTTTTAGGTTTTTTAGTATGCTGTCAAAGTTTAAATCTTTGTCAAGTGTTACCATTTTTCTTGTTAATATTTCTTTAAGTAGCACGAATTGTGCAGAAATTCCAACTGTTCTGAATAAGATGTCATCGTCATTTCTGTTAATCCAAAGGTTTTTTTCTAGAGAGTCAAAGTATCTCTGGATTACTGTTAAAATTGCTTGGTCATTTCCTGTTATATAGTATTTTCTTAGTGGATATTTTTCGTTATCATCTAAGTCATTTCTAGAGCCGTATCCAACTATCTTCTTTTTGTTTACTATATATTTGTCTTTTTTAGAGTTTCCAGTTAACAGTGATGTCACGCCTTCAATAAAAGCTGCTGATGATATTGTCCATTTTTCTTCGTTTTTATCAAATCCCTTTATTAATTGTATTCGACCTTTTAATGCTCCTTTTTGATTTAGTTCTCTTGATATCTTAACTGCTAGGATATCAGGTGACCAAGTCATTCTATCAGTTTCATCCAGCTGATAGCCAAATAATTGATAAGCAAGACTTTTATCGACAGGTTTTTGATTGAAGTTGATTGTGGAAAATACAAGTGCTTGTGTTGGAGGAGGTAAATCAATGAATATAGAACAAGGAAGATTCATTGATATATTTGAGTCATAGAAGCCATTTATTCTATGTTGACCGTCAATGATTGAGCATATTTTTAAGCTATCATCAGGCACATTTATGAAATATTCCTTCCCTTCTGGGTGGTTTGGATTTTTGAATACTTCTACTTCCCAACGTTTGTCTGGATCAACTTCTAATTTATCATCTAGATGATAGTTTGCACTCAAGATTATCGAGTTTGGTATAGTGCAGTTATGTGTCGATATGTAGTCTCTTATTTCTTTTATTCTATTCTTTTGAGTTGCTCTTTGATTTCCGGTTAGGCTTTCATTTTCAAATCGAGCCTCTCTGGAGAAAGTTACTTTTTTTAAGAAGTCAGTGCTCAATGATGCGATGTAAAACTCGCCGATAGGTTGGAGAACTTTAATGCATGGTATTCTCATAGACCTGCTCCTTCCAGCTCAGACTCATTGCTCTTGCTATTTTCACTCGCATAGTCGACTCCTAAGTTTTCATTTATAGCTCGCTCATTTATTTTTTGAAATAATGGTCGATGTATGTTGACAAATAGCCAAAGTAATAAAGTTGCTACTAATCCGTAGTAGTCGCTGTCAGTGCTCTTAAATGAATAAAATGATAATACAACACATATAGCCCAAAAGAATAACGCCATGTGAACAGTAAGTTTTGCTTCGTGATAATCTGCTTTTTGAGGCAGGTTTTCTTCTTTTTCATCAAAAAAATAGTCAACGCCCATGCCTCCTAGAGATGCAATGCAAAATGTAAAAATTGATAGTTTTTGTACATCTGTAGGTGTGTTTGATCCGCCAGGAAAATATTCAATCCATATACCCATAGTACTTAAGCCAATGGCTAGTATTGAAAAAATAATGTAATTGGGGTTTATTAGTATGGAAAAAAATATTTTAAAGATTAATTCGATTAGTTTTTTCCAGTTTTTAAAGTGTGAGAGAAAATGCATAAGCGATTTTAATTTTCCTATAATGTAGTCTTTGTTTGGTATCATGTTTTATGCTGTTGTTTTTTCTAGGATTTTTGATGTTTTAAATTAATGCTGATTCTATAAAGTTGAATAAGGAGCGGTTTAAAAACCGCTCACTGTCACGCTTAAATGTGCTTAAGCCCAGCTCTATTATTTTTTAATCAGCTCCCAAAAGGCCAAGTCTTGAATCTTCTTCGGCTTATCTTTTCCACCGACATAAATTGAGCGATGTTTCTCTAGTTCCAAAATCTGCCCCATAATCCGTTCTCCCTCTGCTTTCCCAGAGGTATTGAAGATCGCCTGAATATCCTGCCGTTTCAGCTTGGAAACCTTATGAATTACCCAGGTATTGATATAGCTGGAGAAGTCATTGTCATCGGTACGGAAATGGTCCAGCTCCTGGGTAGAAAGAATGGTGCCCACCCCGAATTCCCGGCCTTCCTTCAGCAGCATACGCAGGCTGGTAAAGTCCTGGCGCATAAAGTTGTCCGCTTCATCCACCAACACAAACTTGGTGAGCTGGCGGAACTTGCCGTCAATCTTCGAGCTGCCCTGCTGGTGCATCTGGTTGTAGAAAATATCCAGGGTGATCGCCACCACCAGGTTCTGGATTTTCGGGTCATACCCGGAAAGGTTGATCACCGTAACGCCACTCACCATGTCGTAGAGTGACTGGGTGTTTTCCGGCTGGCTTTCAAAAATCTGGAAGCTGATCAGGTCATCCAGCGCGGCATAGAGGGTATCCCGCTCAATCTTTTCTTCCGCCTCAAAAATATCCCACACCTGTTGAATTGTCGGTGCCGGGCGGCTCCAGGTGGTCGGGTCCTGGGGTGTAATGCCTGCTTTGTCATAGGCATCCATCACCAGGTTGCGCACCTTGTTCTGCTGTTTTGGCCCCAGGTTGAAGGCCGTACACAGGGTGGACCGGAACAGGTTAGCCGTATGCACCGGCAGCATCGGTTTATTGCCGAACAGGGCCAGGGGGTTAAACGGCAGGTTGTAGAGGTCGAACACCTTGGCGTTGGTCGCCCTAACGAAATCGTCCTTAATGTAGTCCGCCTTGTAGTCCAGAATCAGGATGCCCAGTGGCAGCCCGTCCACATTCTTGTCCTGCTCCCGCACCAGCTGGGTAATCAGGCTCTTGGTAAACTGGGTTTTCCCCGTACCCATGGTGCCGATGATGGCGGTATTGGGGTTGAGGATTTTCTCTGTATTGGTCACTTCCCAGTAGGCGGGTCGGCCGCTCATTATTTCCGTGCCAAATTGCAGTTTCATGGCCGCATTCTGACGGGGGGCGCTTTCTGTTGAGCCTTCGCCTGACGTGCTGTCTGTCTCCACCGCCGGTTCGGGTGACGTGATTGTAACTGGCGTGGCATCAATGATTTCCGGTGTTTCTTCGTCGCTTTCCTCTACCGGTGGCTGATAGGTGCTGGATGCCAGGGCGTCCCCCATAATCCAGCGCTGGTCGATCTGCAGCTTATTGTCATCAACCAGTTTCGGTTTCAGGATTTTGAGCGGTTGGCTGACGAGCATATCCAGGTAACTGATGGGAATTTCCAGCTGCAGGATGCCCTCAATTTCTTCTGCCTGAGTTTGGTAAACCCCTTCGCCGTCCAGGTGGGCGACGACCAGACCTGCCGGGTAATCGTTCAGGCTGCCCAAACGGTAATCGCCGTTGAGCCAGGTTTCACGGTGGTCCAGAATCGGGCGGAAATAGTCCGCTTCAAAGACGTTGTAGAGCTGGTACTTTTCTATCTGCAGCAACACCTGGCGCATCAGCAGGCTGCGGTAAAGCCGGCCAGCCAACGTCTCCGGGCCGAACAGACCAACGGTCAGGTACTCTCCCAGGGCGCGAGCCTGTTCGCGGGCGTTTTCCAGAGAGCTGCTGCCATGTTGTCCGGTTTTTACTTCCACGGGCAGCAGGTAGAGATGGTTGTCTCGGAAACCGACAAACAGAATATCGTCCGACATCTTGCCGCGGTTGTTGGGGTTTTTATGGTAGCGGGCAAAATCGCTGTCCTTCATATTCAGGCCGATATTGCCGGCAACCCGCACCATCTCGCCGACGGATAGTGGCACCCAGGTAATGTCCGAACCGGCCAGCAGGCAGCTGACCAGTTTCCAGGCGCCGATAATGCCCTGTTTGCCTTTCCGTTCGGTTTCCCGTTCTGTGACCATCTTCAGCAGCCATTCACCGTTGAACGCGTTGAATTCACTGATCAGATCGTCACCGGTCTGGCTGAGCATTTTCCGGTAAAGGTCTGTCTGCCGGGTGACCGTGATGGCATCGTACCCGGCCGAGTTGGTGTACTGGTCGGAGTAGTGGATCAGAATCAGGTTCTGTTCCTGGCGGAAGAAGTCCAAAGTGACTTTGGGGTCGATGATGGTGGTCCAGAGGGAGCTGGCGTAGGAGCGCTCCAGCAATGCCCGGAACTGATCACTGACCGCCAGACCAATGGACGAACGCTTGTGGTACTGCTCGTTAACCACCTGGCAGGGCTGTGTTAACCGGCCATACAGGCGAGCCAGTTGTAGGTGCGGTTCATCCGTTGTCTCGATATGGCGCAGACCAAATGCCGTGAGGTAACTGGCATTTTCACTGGAAGACGCTTCGCCGTTCAGCAGTCCATCGCAGGCGACACCGGAGATATGTTCATCAATGTCACTACTGACGCGCTGGATCTTCTGGTTATTCTTGAAGAAGCTCAGGTGTGCATAGGCTTGGCTGTCGACATCCTGGTGTCGGAATTTGCTGAAGGAGAGCCGGGTGCGTAGCAGGTCGATCACGGTATCCGCGTTTTCGCGGTTTTTCGTGCCTTTATCCAGGTTGTAGGCGAGCTTGATCTGATCGTAAGCGCCCATTTCTGCAAACCGGTCGAACTCGGTTTCACAGAGCCCATCGTCATACAGGTTGACGTGGATGTGATGGCTCTCGGTCAGGTGTGCTTTGTAATACTCCAGCAGCCCGGTAAAAATCTCGTGGTTATCGCTGTTGTTCACAGAATTGATAATCAGCGGGGCATCATCCACCTGACGGAACAATTCGCGGAAGGTTTTGACGAATTCTTCTACCTTGCCACGGGCCAGCTTGCTGACGAAGCTGTAACTGGTTTTTTCCTGGGGCACAATTTCCAGCCAGAAGGGGTTGTCTTCCACGGTCTGGACGTAGCTGAACTCGTGCTCGGTATCAAAAATATACGGCAGCAGCCCTTTCGGATTCAGACGTTTACGGGTGACTGGCGGCAAATCCTTGAAGGAACGGTTGGCGCTGTCGGCTTTGATGGAATCCACCAGTTTCAGATAGTAGGCCAGAACGAGCGGATGGAAGGGACTGAACCATTGTTTGCCTTCAAACTCTGCTTGCCCCAGGCGAATGATACGGCGGTTGGCATCACTCAGGCTGTGATCTAGGGGAATGGCATTCAGGTAATTCAGGCAGGCGCTAACATATTGTCGAACCAATGCTGTCAGCTCAGGTCCCCACGAAGCCAGGGATAGCAGGGTTTTCTTACGCTGCAGATAGGTGACCAGTTCACGCCAGGCGCGGTAGATCTCCGGCGCATCCACTTCCAGTTGATCGGCAGAAGTGGCGTAGCTGCCTTGGGTGATAAGGTGCTTTTCGATGAAAGCTTCTTCACGCTGCAACAGGGCCAGGCGTCGGCCGACAACTTTGTTTTCCCGGTTATCCAGCACTACCTTGCCCTTGTTACTCAGTAACTGACCGTTGTAGTTGTCGTTGAATAACAGGTTGAAACGGTCAGCGTTCATTAACAGGGGCAGGCTCAGGGTTTCCTGGCTGGCTTCACCTTCGATATTGAACAACAGCTGGCTATCACTGCTGGTGACTTTGAAGGTGACAATATCTGATTCTTCATACAGCGTCTGGTAATTGATAACGCCGTATTCAAAGGCATTGATGGCCTTGTCATTCTCTTTCAGTTGACAGGTGTCGCTGCAGGCCGGGTTGATCACCAGTTCGTGATCTTCGGTTTGCAGCGTCAGGCACTGCTGGCGTGGGTTAACCAGGAACTTGTTTTCGATATCGGTCAGATGAAAATCATCTTTGCGCAGCGCCAGAATACTGAAGCTGTAGCATTCCTTGGTGATGGGCCGGTTGGTTTTCATCGTGAAGTAAACCGGTTCACCAGAAAACGGGGCGCGCAGTGAAACACTACGGTTCTTGCTGCCAGCGACCTTGACCAGTGATGCCAGCTGAGCGATCAACGCTTTGTTGTGCTGGATGGTGATCTGGTCTTTGTCCAGAGAGCTGCCAAGGAAGGTCAGCTTAAGGTCAAACCAGTCCTGACCTTCCGGCACTACAATGATCAAATGTTTGTCTCGGGGGCCTGCGCCGGTCTCTTTTTTATTCCGGGGGCCAATCAGCTCACAGGTTTCGCACTCAGCGCTGCTGTATTCAAGTTGCTGATTTTTTTGCTTGTTGATTTCATCGGAATAAACGGTGAAATCAACCGTTTGCCAGTGGCCCGTTTCAGCCTTTTGAATATTGTCCTTGATGAATTTTTCACCCAGATCAGGTAGGCGCTCAGTCAGCTCTTCCGGAAAGTGGTGAACAACCGTATCGATCTCATTGAAGAGTTTGCGGTTCTCTTTCAGGCGGCGGTTGATCTGGGCATCGCTGGTCATTTCCGCGATGCTGTGGTCTGGCAGCAAACCCAGTTCTGTCAGGTCTGGCTCATCCCCTGCGGTGATGGACTGAAACAGTTTGCGAAAACCGAACATACTGCCGCCTTCTTCGGTCAGCTGTTCTGCCTGCCACTGAAGCAGACAGGCAAGAACGCGATTCTGCTTGGGCTGGCTGTTAATCAGGTCATCAATACGCTGCCGTACCGTTTCGGTTGCCCAGATGGCTCCCGGTGTGGCGAGGTTGTCAGCGCTGTTAATCAGAGTGTCCAGCAGGCTGTTGTGGATGATCAGCAGGGCACAGCCTTCCAGAGGTCCTGAACGTCCTGCGATTTCATCGCGCAGCATGGAGATGTAGTTTTCATTGAAGCCTTCCGGCAGCTGCTCCCGGTTTTCTGCATGAGCGACACAAACCAGTTTGACCCCATCAATTGCCACATAGGGCAGTTCTACATCTTTGAAATGGATGATACCGGTCGCCAGGTCCTTCAGAGCGAGGAACAGGCGATGGGTGTTATCGCTGTCGGGTGACTGAAACTGGTAACGGGAGCCGGCGCTGATCCGGTTATCCAGCCATTCGGTCAGCTGGCGGACCAGAAAGTGCTCAAATTGTGCTGCGGACATATACGGCGTCTCCACTGTCACTCATACGATCAACGTTGCCTACTCGTTCGTAGAAGGCAATCAGGGCCTGTTCAGATTGTTTGTCGAAATAGACACCACGCTGGCGGAATTCACTCAGGAGTTCCTGGAACCGGAGTTGCCGGTCTGCGCCGATGGCGAGATTGGTCAACAACATCAGGTAGTCCTGGTTCATCACCAGGGTTCTGCCGGAACGGCCGCGGGTCTGCATAAAGTGACAGGCGATATGGGTTTCAAACTCTTTCTGGTATTTGTCACGAATTTCGTGACGGGTGGAGCTGACCGAATAACGATTGGGGTCAAACTGATCGATGGCATAGCGGGTGAGCAGCCTTAACTGGGATGTAGGACTACTACCGTCTGCTTCTCGGGCTTTGATTTTCCGTTTGTCGCGGAATTCTTCTGCATAGCGGGCGATGCCATTGGTTAACCTAGTGGTATCTTCACCAGATTCTTCCAGTGCCTTCAGGGCGTTGCCATACTGCCACAGGGGAACGACGGCACCCTTGTTGATTTTGTTCAGGTTTTCCAGCATCGATAGGATTGGGAAAACTACACCAACAGCATTGAACAGGGCATGAAAACCGTAGCTTTTCACGTCGGTACGTTCCTGGTTTGCTTTTTCCGTATCCAGAATAAAGAACATGCGCTGGCTTTTGGGTTCCCCGTGCGGCCAGTTGCGAATGTTCAGCGCCAGTTGGGCGCAGTACAGGAAGTTATACAGTTCCAAGAAATTGTTGAACTGACTCAGCAGATACTCGGTTTTGCTGGTCAGAAAACGGATGTCGTGGGCAAACTGCTCAGCCAGAAACGGTAGGTACGGCTGTGGTGGTGTTTTTGTCTCTTTCTTTGACTCGGGCTTACCCAGATACTTTTGAAGCATATCCAGAAAGATCTGTTCAATAAAGTTGGCTTTGCTCTGCAGTTCGCTGTGCTGAGGGTGTTGTGCCAGAAAACTATGGAAGATATCGCTCAGGTGGCCGCTCGCTGCTGTTGATTTGTTCTTTTGCCCTAACAGCAAAAACTCAGGGGAAGCTTTGATCAGAGCGTCGTTCTGGAAATACATTTTTTCCAGGTGATCGAGCATCGGTTGTTCTTCAGACAGCAGTGCGCCGATTTCATCCAGGCAGGTCGCCTTGTATTCGTCGAAATCAAAATTTTTACTGTCCAGCTCTTTGCCAATCAGTAAACCGAGTATTTTTCCCGCGACGGTGTCGTAGTCAAACTCATTCTTTTTGTTGCGAATCGGAAAATAATGATTAATGACATTATTTTCTGGCGGCTTTGTGGAGCCGAGTTCGCCTAATCTTTCAATCAGCATCATCTCAGCCCTCTACAGTAATCTCGTCTTCATCAAGGTCGTTAGTCAGTGTCCACTGCTGATCAGCACGCGTGATCGTCAGGGTGTCAGAACCACGCAACTTACGGGTAATGTCGTCAATCAGTTCTTCCAGGATGACAATGTTGTTTTTGTCGTGCTTATTGGGGCGATAGCCCTGGTTGATCTTCATGATCAAGTCTAAAAAATTGGCGCTTACCGGAATCGGTTCCAGGTCGATATCGCCAAGTTTTAGACAGGTGTGGAAAGAACTCAGACGTTTGGGCCGGTTTTCGCTGATGCGCTTCAGGCTTTCCTTGAGTTCCGCCCGGGTAGACAGCTGATAGCCATTGTAATCAGCCAGGAACAACTGTTTGTGTCGGGAGAGTTCTGGCGCAAAGCGATTGGCAAAGCGGAAGATCGCTTCTAAGAGGTCTCGTTGATAAAACCTGCGGAGCGCTTTTTTCTGTGTGGCACTACCGTCGTAGTTGTAATGCAGCAGCCATATCCGAATATATTCGTCGTATAACTGACTCTGGAAATCATCCCGGAAGGTATGGTGGAAATTGTTACCGAAATCAATGTCCTGAATCAGGTAGAACAGGCGAATCCAGGAGCCGGTCTGCATGTTGTCAGCGGTGATCAGTCCGGACAGTTGTTCTCTGAATGTCTCGAATTCAGTATCCGTAATATTCAGTGATTTCTGAATCAGAAACAGATCAACGGCCCTGGACCGGATGGTGCAGGGATCAAAATGGCAAAGCGCCGAGCACAGTTCAGTTTTGTGGCTGCTGAATAGGTTATCAAACAGATAGCCGTCGCCAGTCAAAATATGATGAATAAAATCCAGCAACGTTCGAGCGGTCAAAAACTGCTCGTACTTGAGGCGCACTTTCAACAGAAGCCGAATGATAACCTGCTGGACTTCGGGGTATTGCAGTAGCCGGTAGTTGGTATGCAGTGTGCTGCTAGTAGCGCCGGTTTCCTGTTTCCAGGCCTGATAAAAGGGATTGTCGTCTGTTTCCTGGGTGAGCTTCTTTAGAAGCTTTTCAATAAAGGGTGCAGTAACACCTGCTTCATGGGGCAGGAATTTCGGATACTGTTCAAAATCCAGGAAAACATGGTGCGGTGCAATATTGCTGTGGCGATCATCCAGGAAGGCTTTTATGGATGCCTTGATACCTGCAAAGTCATCGCTGCCTTCTTCGGCATAATTGCCCAGCATACCGACATTGATGCCGATGACCAGAGGGCGGTTGTTGGCACGGTGTTGGGTGAACTTGTGATCCAGTGTCTCAATGGCGGACATATCCGGCTGGAAGCTGTGGGTTGCATCCAGGTGAAAGTCCAGACGGTCCTGATAGAGGTTGTAGTAGCGGGTCAGTATTTCAGATTTACCGTCACCACTGGAACCGCAGAGGAAAATGATGTGCTGCGGTGAATCGGCTTGTTGAAGGGCGTCCTGAAATGCAGTCTCTATCGCCGTTTGGATGTAGAGGTAGTCTTTCAGTGTGTCATTACCCTGGTTGCCCAGTGTCCGCACGGCCTGGGCCGAGGAGCGGGACAGTGTATCCAGCAGGCTGTGAAGATTCATGATATATGCAGGGTGTCGCTGATTGAATAATGTAATGACATGGTGGCTAGCGGTCGTTTAGCAGGTCTCTTTGAATGAAGTAAATTTCAGGCACACTACCGTCCTGAGATTCAGTTATGGCCTTTATTGCCATAACGGAGCATGGGTCTCGCTAGCTCAATATTGTCGTATAAGTCAGGATTGGGCTATTTAACCAGAAAAAAAATAGGGTTGCTATTAGGCGCTCCTCGGAGGCTTTTACGGTATGTCGAGCCATTTATCAGGCATGGTGCTTTGAGGTATGGGTAAACACGTTGTTGCTCGCATGATCATGAAATAACAGGGATCGTAGTAATGAAGTCGTAGAAATCGCTGTGTCTGATAACGGTACAGCTTCTATTTGCTATTGAGATACGCTGTCAGTAGGCTTGCCAGGCAAGAAAACGACAACAGTCAGAATACAAATAAAAAAACGGCACGGAGGTGGCAATTGAAGACGTTTGTTTCCAAGGGGGTAGCAGTCTGTCTGGCGGCAATAGTAATGGCACCTTCTGCGGCAGTGGCCAATAACTGGCTTGAATCAGCTACATCGGTGGCTAATAGTCTGACACAGACCGCTACAGCGAATGCAGAACAGCCACTGACACAGGCCCTGGTCGACTTGGCCATACAGCAATTAAATCTGACTCAGGTGCAGGCTGAGCATAGCCTGGGTGGTCTTTTTCATTTAGCTAAAGATAACCTGAGCAGCAGCGATTTCGCGCAGGTGTCTGATGCAGTACCGGGCGTTGATGCCCTCATGGCGCTGGCCCCGGCCATGCAGGAAGAGAGCGGTCTGCTGGGAAGTCTGATGTCTCATGCAGGCGATGCGGGTAAAGCCCTGCAGGGCGCCAATTACATGAAAGGCATTCTGGATGAATATGGTGTACCACTGGAGCAGTTGCTGCCGCTGGTTGAATTAGCCTCGGGTTACCTGAAGCAGAATGGCAGTGAAGAGCTTGCCTCCCTGTTCAAACAGGCATTGACCATTTAATACTGTCAACGCTCCCGCTTATAACCGGCGGGAGTCTGTTATTGAAAGAGAAACATTGCTCAACAGTCAGGATTAAACCGTCTCGAATCGCCTTGTTCGTTTTTCAGTAGGAATTGTTTTCTTGAACGCATATCACTATTTGAAAAAATTATTAACAAAATTAATTGCGCCTTTTTTCTGCTGTCTATACTTCCCTCGCGCTAAATAACCAGTCATACAAATGCAGGGGTATGGACATGTCGTTTGAACCTGATGTTCAAGATCAGCTTCTTAATTTAAATAACCGTGTCTACAGGTTGGAAGTCATGCATGAAGGTGAAGCCGAACCACTGAATCTGTTGCTGCAGGAACAGCGGGCCTTCCTGAACCAGATCCATACGGACAATAAACTGATCAAGGCGGATCAGCAGCGAATACGGGAAGATCAGCGGTTGCTGCGGGAAGGGCAGGAACGCCTGGTGGAAGGCCAAAGTGCGCTGGACACGCATTTAACACACCTGGCCCAGGGGCAGGAACGGCTTTGGTCTGAACAAAAGGCGATGATGGCCATTATTCAAGATCATGGCGTGCAGATCACCAGGATTGAGTCTGATGTATCAGGATTGAAATCCGACGTTTCTGAATTAAAGTCTGATGTCGTTGAATTAAAATCCGATGTTTCGAAATTAAAGTCTGATGTCGTTGAATTAAAATCCGATGTTTCGGAATTAAAGTCTGATGTCGTTGAATTAAAATCCGATATTTCGGAATTAAAGTCTGATGTCGTTGAATTAAAATCCGATGTTTCGGAATTAAAATCCGACGTTGCAGAATTAAAAGCCGACGTTTCGGAATTAAAAAAGGATAATGTTGAAATTAAAGCTCTTTTGAATCGTTTGCTTGAGGAAAAATCCTGAAACCTGTTGTTTTTTGCTTCAGGCGTCCAGAAGGCGTTGGGCATTAAGCGCCAACTATCCAATTTGGCCAACGATGTTCACCTGTCGGTCGTCCGGTATTTCGCTGAACGACAATACGCTCAGGTGCTTGGTGCAAACATGAGCAAAGCGGGCCAGCAGAGGCCGAAGCTGTGGCACCACCAATAGCACCGGTAGTTGACTATGGCTTTCCATCTGTTGTTCAACGGTGGGAAGCTTTTGTTGCAGCTGTGCGGTGAGGCTGGGTTCCAGCGGAATCGCGTCAGGGCTGTAACCGCCATTTTGGCTGGCCTGACGCCAGGCTTCCAGCAACAGCTTTTCCAATGCCGGTGACAGGGTGGTGACAGGCAATACCTTGTCCATACCAGCCAGGCTATTGAGTATCATGCGACGCAGGGCAACCCGAATGTCCTGGGCCATCACCAGTGGATTGCTGTCTTTACTCCCCGTATCGATCAGTGTGGCGGCAATGGTGCGCATATCGGTTAACGGCACCTGTTCAATCAGTAATGCCTGGCAGATGCGCATGAGCTGTCCCAGGCTCAGTTTGTCGGGAATCAGTTCATCTGCCAACCGGGGTGAGAGTTCGCGTAACTGCTCCAGCCAGTCCTGGGCTTCATCGTAACCAAACAGTTCATGGGCATGGTCCTCCATAATCTGCCCCAGGTGGGTAGCGATGATGGTGGGGCCATCCACCACGGTATACCCCTGTCGTACGGCATCCTCTTCCTGTTCCCTGGCAATCCATACGGCATCAAGACCATAACAGGGGTCATGGTCTGCGATGCCTTCCAGCTTGCCACTGGATTCCCGGGTAGCGATAGCCAGTAAATGGTCGGGTATGAACCGGCCGGTGGCGAACTGTACCCCGTGCAGGGTGATGACATAATGCTCCGGATCGAGATCCAGGTTATCCCGGATATGCACACTGGGAATCAGGAACCCCAGCTTCTGCGACAGGTTTTTGCGTACGCCACGGATGCTGCTGGTCAGTTCACTGGAACGACTGCTGTCCACCAGTGGGATCAGTCGGTAACCGATTTCCAGGCCAAGGGCGTCAGCCGGATGGAGTTCCCGCCAGTCCAGTGGCTGTTCTGTGGGCTCGGGCGCTGCGCCGCGGGTATCCGGCGCGCCGGTTTCCTGCTCGGTTTTTGCACGACGCAGTGATTTTAATCCGGGCAGGGCAACCAGTAAGCCAAGCCCGGCGAAGGCCAGGTGCGGCATACCCGGCACCAGTCCCATAATGATCAGGATGCCGGCACAAACCAGAAAGGCCCTTGGTGAACTGAATAGTTCGCTGCGAATCCGTGTCGGCATATTGCCGCTGCCAGACACACGGGTCACCATGATGGCAGCGGTGGTCGACAACAGCAGCGATGGCACCTGGGCCACCAATCCATCGCCGATGGTTAACAGCCCATAGGTATGAAATGCGGTGGCCAGAGGCAGGTCATACTGGAAAAGCCCGATGGCAATGCCGCCGATGATATTGATCGCCAGGATCAGCAGGCTGGCAACGGCATCGCCCCGGACAAACTTGCTGGCGCCGTCCATCGCCCCGTAAAAGTCGGCTTCACGACTGACGGCTTCCCGCCGTTCCCCAGCCTCCTGCTGGTTCAGAATGCCGGCGTTCAGATCGGCGTCAATGGCCATCTGTTTGCCGGGCATGGCGTCCAGGGTGAAGCGGGCAGTGACTTCTGAAATCCGGGTACACCCCTTGGTGATAACCACAAAATTGACAATCACCAGGATAATGAAGATCACAAACCCCACCACGTAGTTACCGGCAATGACAACCGTGCCAAAGGCTTCAATCACACGACCAGCTGCGTCTGTACCGGTATGTCCCTGCAACAGCACAACCCGGGTAGAAGCGACATTCAGGGCCAGCCTTAGCAGGGTGGCGATCAGCAACAGGCTGGGAAACACCGAAAAATTCAGCGGGCGGTCAATCTGGATCGCCAGCAGCAGCATTAACAGGGAAAACGCAATATTGAAGGTAAACAGGGTATCCAGCAGAAACGGTGGAATCCGCAGGATGACCATGGCCAGCGTCAGCAACAACAGGGCTGGGGTGGCCAGGTAACCGAAACGGTGCTGGTCTGAGGTATCACCCGGGTACATGGCTGGTGGCTGTCGTCTGTTGGCGGCGGTAGCGTTCCGGCAGGTCAATGACCGGCAGTTCGGGATGGTCTTCCCGTTCACCGGCCCGGTAGCGTTTCAGCTGGTAAACATAAGCCAGTATCCTGGCCACCGCCAGATAGAGATCGGCAGGAATCGTATCACCGGGTTTGACGGTGTAATACAGGGCGCGGGCCAGTACCGGGTAGAGCACTACGGTGCGGCGATGGCGCCGGGCAACAGAGATAATGGTTTTTGCCAGTTCATCCACCCCGCTGGCCAGTACCACCGGCGCCGGGGATTCGGATTCCCGGTAACGAATGGCAACGGCATAGTGCACCGGGTTGGTGATGACAAGATCTGCCCTGGGCACTTCAGCCATCATACGACGGGTGGCGATTTCACGCTGCATGCGCCGGATATGGCGACGAACCTCCGGCTTGCCTTCTTCTTCCTTATGGGTTTCCCGTGCCTGTTGATGGGTCTGCAGCAGCTGCTTGCGGTTGTGGTGCCATTGAAAGGGCATATCAATCAGGCCGGTGAACAGTAATGCCATCGCGAACATCAGCAGGGCATGGCCAAGCAGCGTGAAACCCTGCGGCAGGGCTGTCCAGACATCGTTGCCACTGAGTGACTGAAGGGAAGCTGTAGCATAGCGAATGAACAGCCACAGGCAGGTTAGCAGCAGCCCGGTCTTCAGCAGGGCTTTCACCAGTTCCATGAGCGCCTTGCTGGAGAAAAAACGACGCAGACCCTTGATCGGATTCATACGCTGCCATTTCGGTCGAACCAGTTTTCCACTGAAAATCACACCGCCCATCAGCCAGGCGCCCGCGATGGCAGACAGCAAAACGATCAGGGTCAAGGTCATCAGCAGGGACAGCAGGAGAGTACTGGCGCTGCTCATCAAGGCAAGCATGTGGCCCGGATCAGTGGCGTTCATCCACTGAAACTGCAAACAATGTTGACTGAACTGTAGCAGGGGTTCACTGAACCAGTGGGACAGCGCGGTAAACAGCAGGCAGAGTACCAGTATGACAACCGCGGCGGTCATATCTTTGGATCGGGGAACCTGGCCTTCCTCTCGGGCCTGTTTCAGGCGACGCTCGCCGGGTTCTTCGGTCTTTTCCTGGGCAACGTCTTCGTTCTCGTCAGCCATTGTTGTTTATCCCGTCAATTGTCGCATCATGATCAGTGCTTCCGTCGTATACCGGCCGACCGCATCAGCAAACCGGTGACTGGTAATCAGCAGGATAATCAGGCCAGCCAGTAAGGTGGCGGGAAAGCCAATACTCATCATGTTCAGCTGGGGGGCGGCCCGGGTCAGGAATCCCAGGGCCAGGCTGACGGTCAGCAGACTGAAAATGGCCGGCAAAGCCAGTAGCAGACCGGCAGAAAACAACCACGCAACCTGTTTGAGGAGTGCAGGCAACAGTGATTGTACGTGGGCGAATCTGCCCGCCGGGAGTGTCTGGTAACTTTCCAGCAGGATGCTAAAGACGACACCGTGACCATTCATGGCGATGAACAGGGTGAGTGCGCCGAACTGGTAGAAATGGCTCAGTGCCGGCACGCTGATACCGCCGACCGGGTCATTCAGTTGCGCCATGCCCAGTCCCATCTGCATGGCAACCAGGTTACCTGCCAGGGCAAACAGCGCCAGGTAGAGGGCGGGTATAATGCCCAGCACCAGGCCGGTCAGCAATTCCCCGGCGGTTATCAGCATGGCATCGGCAGAAAATGGCGCCATACCGGGCTGTGGCAGGGTAATCGTGGGAAAGATGGACAGCATCAGCGCAATAGCGATGATCAGGCGCAACGTTGCAGGCACCAGGTCTCCGGTGAGCGGCATGATCATCATGGCGCTACCGAGTCGGGTGACGCCCCAGATGCCTCGGCACAGCCATTCATCCACCTGGTGCAGGGACAGGGTGAAATCAGCCATCAAATCATTGGGTAATCATTGGTCATGCAATAACCCGGGTAATCTGGTTGGCGACCATCAGAAAGAAGTCGTTCAGTTCGCGGATCAGCCAGTGGGCCATGAACGCCATGACCAGCAGCGTCACAATCAGGCGTGGCAGCACGGTCAGGCTCTGCTCGTTGATCTGGGTTGCGGCCTGGATGACGCTGATCATCAGGCTGACCAGCAGACCCGGCACAATCAGCAGCGCCACTACCCGTACTACTACGATCAGGGCATTGCGAAGCAGGTCGGCGGCGAGATCGGGTGTCATACGTCAGGATTCCGGTATCTGGATCAGGTGGCCACACTGCCTGCGAGACTGCTGACTGTCAGGTTCCAGCCGTCTACCAGCACAAAGACCATCAACTTTAACGGCAGGGAAATCACCAGGGGCGAAAGCATGATCATACCCAGCGCCATCAGGATGCTGGAGACAATCAGGTCAATCACGAGAAAGGGCAGAAACAATAGAAAGCCTATCTGGAAGGCGGTTTTCAGTTCGCTGGTCAGGAAGGCAGGAATCAACGTGGTCAGGGGGATATCGTCCGGTGAAGTCTGCGCATCAGCGCCGCTCAGGGTCATAAACTGTTCCAGGTCGGTAGTCCGGGTATTGATCTGCATGAACCGGTGAATGGGATCTCGCGCTGTGGCCACGGCCTCCTGGAACGTCAATTGTTCCCTCATCCAGGGATCAATGGCTTTTTCCCAGATGGTGTCGAAGACCGGGCGCATGACAAACAAGGTCAGAAACAGGGCAATGCCGATCAGTACCCGGTTAGGCGGTGTCTGCTGTAGCCCCAGGGCCTGGCGCAGAATCGCGAGGACAATAATAAACCGGGTGAAACTGGTCATGCAGAGCAGTGCGGCAGGCAAGAGTGTCAATGCCGTCAGGAGCAGCAGAATCTGCAGGTTGACAGTGTAATCGCGGGTGACATCGCCGTCAGTCACTGAGATTAAGGGCATTGAGGGTGCCCCATAGGCTGCCCCTGTCAGGAGCAGGGTAGAGGCCAGCATGGCGCACAGTAACGTAATAGGCGGCAGTGGTTTCATGATGATGATCCGACGCTGGCCGTTTTGTTGAGACGGGCGGAGGGACTGACGATATCCAGCAACCGTATACCGTAGCGTTCATTGACCAGCACGACTTCGGCCCGGGCAATCAGAACACCATTGGCTTTGACATCCAGCGGCTCCTCTTCGCTGCGGTCGAGGCTGATCACATCGCCGGGTTGCATCGCCATCAGTTCCCCGATCGTGATACGACGGCCGCCGACTTCCAGGGTCAGGTGGACCGGTATGTTTTTGACCAGCTCAATATCACCGGCGTCAGTATCCATTGCTGCAGCCGTGCCTGTAGGAGAGGGAGTACTGGCAGGCGTTGGTTCAGAAAGGGCAGGCTCATCATTCTCTGATTCTGACGGTTCACGAGCATGCACAGTGGATGAAGTTTCAGGCTGTATCGGACCCATAAAATCGGGTGGATGATCACATTCGAGAGTTTCATCCGTCAGGGGAGACGCGGGCATGGCCTGCATGGTGTCGTCATCGGGCTCAATGAGAACGTCGTCATCCGTTGTCTTTGCCTGTTCTATGGCCTGCTCTATGGGGGCCTCTTTCTGTTGCGTATCTTCCTCATCAGCGATTGCGATATCGGTTTCCCCGTTGTCGTGCATGTCACAACCTCCTGCAGGCTGCCAGGTGGTTAATGTTGAGCGCCGTCAGGAAGCGTTAAGACTTGCCAGGAATGCCAGTGCCAGGTGGCCACTGCCAATACCCACGCGTGCAGTAAACAATGGTTGATCCGCTGCATTGACGACAACGGTTTCCTGGAGTGGCAAGGGAACAATGTCGCCTTTCCTGAAATCCATGATTTTCTGCAGGGGCAGGGTTTGCTCAGCAAGAATGGCCCGTAGTTCCACCGGCGCCTGGGACAGTGCGGTTGTCAGGCGCTGTCGCCAATGTGGGTGTTGTGCGGTCAGGTTACCGCTCTTTCCCGGTGCAATACGTTCCAGCAGTGACATGGGCATGCTGATTTCGAAGGTTCCCGTACTCTCTTCTGTCAGCTTCAGTCGGTAGCGAGACTGCAAAAACAGCCCCTCCAGTGGCAAGTCATCGTTACTCATCGTGTCCTGAAGACGGAGAGTCAGCGAAGGTAGCGGATGCCAGACTTCCTGCCAGCTGGTCAGCAGGCATTGGGCGATGGCTTCGAACAGGTAGTGCTCTGCCCGGGTGGGAGGCGTGGATACGGTGTCGGTAGAGGAATCCTGACCAGGATCGCCATTACCACCAAAAAAGCGCTCAAACAACGACGACAACAATGCCGGCGCCAATGAGAGATAACCGAGGTCATTGTGTCTATGGCCGTCATCGGTAGTCATGGAGACTGAAAAGCGTTTGGTGATTGCCGGGGTAGTAATGGCTTCTTTGGGCCTGACAATCTCCGCGCCCAGGTGTTCCAGTTGGGTACAGGCGAGTTCCAGTTCCCGCGACATCTGCTTGGGGAAAAGATGAAGGAACGGTTTTACCAACTGATCCTGCAGGTTGAGCAGATAGACTGCCTGAAAGCGGGGATGGGTCAGACTGCAGGGGCTGATTGTTGTTTCGCTGCACGGGGCGTCGTTATCCCGTGTATGAGATGTTAGGCGTTGAGGGCTAATGTCCACGGGAAGTCAGCAACCATTCATACTACGTTGGTCTGCTAATCATAATCTAAAATTTCTGACGTGCAGGCTCAATTGCAGTTTATGGTCAGTATGTCGCTTATAACGTTTTATTCCGTTTCGTGGTGGTTAAACCGTCTTCTGGCTGCTGCACTACTATCCTGCCTCATGTTAAATCCCCGGGTTATTGCCATGGAGCAAACGGTTGCACTGGATGAAGCACAGTGGACAGCCACTACGAAGCGTTTTTTCAGTTGTCGGCTCATGCTCAAAACTGCAAGCCTGGGTGTGGTATCGCTGCGCGCGGATGCCGGTGCGGTCAGGGAACTCAGGCTGAACCTGTTGGGGTATGCACCGTTTCAGGGCGGAGGGCTGGTCACTGTCGTGGACGCCCCCTGGCAGCACAATGGACGACAGGACGTGTTGTCAGACATTTATCGTGCAACCGACCAGGGCGTGGCGTTTGATCTTGGCAGCCTGTTGCCAGAATTGCTCGATAACCTGTTCGATGGCCTGTGGCTGAATGTTGAAATGACAGACCCGAGACAACCGGTGTTGTTAAACCTTTCGACAACCGGTATCCGTGATGTTCTCCCCGAATTCAAACGATGCCTGGGCGATTTGCTACCGGTAAATTTTGCGCAGATTCGAAGAACACAACTATTTTATGAATCAGGTAAATGGCAACTGACGTCCGGGCAGATGAAACGGCTACGGGATATTGCGCGCTATATTCAGGCCGATAAAGCGGTGATTGCATTGACAATTGATGGCCATACGGATGCGACCGGAGACCGGCTATTGAATTTACGATTGTCGCGTCAACGGGCGGAAGCTGTCCGGGATTACCTCATTGACGAAGGTGTGCCAGCCGCCATGGTGACCCATTTGCGCTTTCATGGACAACGGTATCCGGCTGCCAGTAATGCCACCAGGGCAGGGCGCCATGACAATCGTCGAGTCATGGTTGCCCTGCAGCGTAAGGACGCCGGGCCTGAACAGACGTTGAGCCAGGGTGTCAGCAAAGGAGCAGAAGATGGTTGATGTCGTACATCCAGTATTTATTGCACTGGATTTACCGCTGGCCGCTCAGCAGGCAGATTCCCGTGCGAGCTCATTCCCCTCTGATACCAATGGTTCGGTTGGCACCGGAACGGCGTTTTCCCGATTGCTCAAGACGGAGCTGGATCAGGTTAATGCGTTGCAGCAAACGGCGTCGGATCGTATGAACCGGGTGGAGTCGGGGCAGGAGGAGGACCTGGTGGGAACCGTGTTGTCAGTGCAGAAAGCCAGCCTCTCTTTCCAGCTGCTATTGCAGGTGCGTAACCGGCTGGTGGAAGGGTACCACGAAGTGTTTAACCTGCAGTTATAGTGTCCATCGCAACCATGGCTGAAGCGAGCACAGCGGGAAAGGCCGGTCGTCGTTTACGTGACGCATGGCATGTATTTCAGCAACAACTTTCACAGTTTCGGCGCCCTGAAAACCGTCGGCTGACGGTCGGACTATTATTCGGTGCTGCACTCCTGGCAATGGTTACCGTGACCTGGATCTGGTGGCAGGATCGTGATTATCGCCCCCTGTATGGACGACAGGAGCAGTATGACGCCGGCGCTGTCATAGACCAGCTCGACAAGGCGGGGGTTGCCTATCGTGTGCACCCTGATACGGGGCAGGTGATGGTGCGATCCGCTGAACTTCCTGAAGCCCGTATGGCAATGGCGACCGGCGGCATTACACCCTCTCTACCGGAGGGGCGGGCTTTACTGACGGAATCTCCCCCTCTGGGCATCAGCCACTTCATGGAACGACAGCGTTACATTGCAGCCATTGAGGGGGAGCTGTCCCGTACCATCATGACACTGCAACCGGTACGCAGTGCCCGGGTACACCTGGCGATTCCGGAGCAGACGGTGTTTCTGCGCCAGTCACCGGAACCCCGTGCGTCAGTGATGCTGGAACTCAGCGCGGGCGCCCGGCTGACGCCGCTCCAGATTGAAGGGATTGTTAACCTGGTCGCAGGCAGTATTGCGAACCTGGACAGAAATAATATCAGTGTCGTGGATCAGTTGGGTGCACCGATCAGTGATGAGCTGGATGAGACAACCCTGTTAAGTGAGGCGCGGCGCCAGTTGCAGTATCAATCTGAAATAGAGCGTCGCCTGGAGTCCCGGGTGCTGAGTCTGCTGGCCCCGTTGGTGGGGAGTGGCAATGTGCGTGTGCAGGTGTCTGCCGAACTGGACATGACATCGGGCGAGCAGACCCGCGAGGTTTATAGCCCGGACAATGAAGCAGTGCGCAGCGAATCCATGCAGCAGGTGGTATCGGGGAATGAACTGCCAACCGGAACGCCCGGTGCGCTCAAGAATGTAGAAAACACGACAGGGAAATCGTCTGTTCAGGAAAAACAGTATGTGCGGAATTATGAGGTGGACCGTACGGTCAGCCGTGAACAGCGCCTGCCGGGTGAACTCCGGCGGTTGACGGTAGCCGTATTGCTGAATACACGGCCAGTGATGCAGCAAGCCCAGGCGACGCAAAAGGCACAGCCATGGAGTGACGAAGAACTGGGACGGATGACGGTACTGGTCAAACAGGCCGTAGGATATACGGCTGGACGCGGAGATCAGGTCAGTGTCGAGTCATTGCCTTTTGCCACCGCTTCACAGAATGATCAGGAGATTGCGGGCTGGTGGCAACAGCCAGCTATGATCGCATGGGGCGGACGGGTACTGCTGGCTTTGATCATTGTGTTGTTGCTATTTGTCGGTATTCGTCCACTGGTTCTTCGCTGGATTCAGGCACGGCATACTCCCGCAAAGGTGACGACTCAGCCAAAGCCTGACAGGAAGTCTTCAATGGAAGGTCTGCCTGGCATGGATAAGCCTTCAGCCGCCACAGAGACGTCCTATGATGAAGATGCTGTCGGTTTTCAGCACCGGGTGGATGCGTTGAAGCAACTTGCACGGCAGGAACCCGGTAAGGTCGCCCATGTCTTACGGCAGTGGTTGTCTGAGAAGCAGGTTTCCTGATGGTAAGTCCAGGCATAACACGTCCAGATAGTCAGCGGGAATCCCCGGGGCCGACGGAGCGACGAACGCCCAGCGATGCGGCGGCGATCATGCTGTTGCTGGGCGAGGAAGATGCTTCTGCCGTGCTTAAGCAGATGACACCCTCGGAAATCCGTGTGCTCAGTGAGAAAGTCTCTGCATTGAAAACCCTGCAATCCCGGGATTTGATCCGTCTGTTGGACGATTTTGTTCAGGCTGTCAGCCGTGCCGGGGTTCTGGCGGGGAATTATCAGGCCCAATTGAAAAAGACGCTGCAGCGTGCGTTGGGACGTGAACAGGCCCGTTGTCTGCTGCGGCCGCTATACGACGAACAACAGCAGAATGTACTGGAAGGACTCCAGTATGCGCGGCCAGATGTGCTGGCCGGTATGCTTCGCAGCGAATCACTCCAGTTTCAGGCGGCAGTGCTCGCCTGTTTACCGGCAGAGCAGGGCGCGCAGGTGATGGGATTATTGCCCGGGGAAACGCATCAGGCGCTCCTGGTCAGAATTGCCGGGCTGGAAAGCCTGTCACGGGCCTGCCTGCAGAGTATTGCGGCGTTGTTGCAGCAATACCTGGATGAAACCGGTATGGACAGGGAGTTGCCATTGCGTGGTGTCCAGCAGGTGGCGGACATTATGAATCTGCTCAGCCGGGAGAGTGGCAGGGAAATCCTGTCCGGTATCCGGGGGGTTGACGAAACGCTGGCTGAAACCATTGAACGCAGGATGCTCCTGTTTGAACACCTCTTGCACCTGTCACGGGAAGACTTGCAGAAACTGTTGAGTGATGTTGATCAGAGAACATTGGCGCAGGCCCTGAAGGGGGCGGATGAACATCTGAAAGAGGCCATTTTCTCAGGGCTTCCCAAGCGGGCTGTGCAATACCTTGAAGATGAGATGCAGGGGCTGGGCAGAATCCGGCAGGGCGTGGTGGACAATGCACGACGTGAGATCCTGAAACGGGCCGAATCCCTGATCAGTGACGGTGAAATTACCCTGTCGTTTACAGATGAGAAAATGGTCGAATAAGGCGAGGGTTCTCCACAAATAGCACGACTTAATCCTGTTTTTACCCGTTAGTGACGCTGTTGCTGCCTATACTCCTTACTACTTTCCCATGGCTGTGCAGAATGGAACCATGCAGTGTAACGAGGCTGTCGTACGTTTTCGGTTTCCGGATATTCTCCCTGCCCCACCTCCGGAAGAAACCACAGAGACACAGAGTGCGCCAGTGCAAGATAGTGACCAGCAGGCATGCCGAATGCTGCGTCGGGCGCGTGAACATGGCTACCGTGAAGGCGTTCTTCTGGGGAAGGGGAACGGGTTCAAATCCGGTTATGACGATGGCTTGGGCCAGGGACAAAAGGAAGGTTATCAGAATGGCTATGCCCGGGGCCTTGAGCAAGGGCGTAATGACAGCCTGGAGAAAATCAACCAATTGCATACAGCCCTGACGACCGCCTGGGAAGCGGTGAGTACATGGCGCGAGACCTGCGCACATGAACTGGATGAACAGTTAGTGTCTGTGATCAACCTGATTTGTCGGCAGGTGATTCAGCTGGAGCTGACGGTTCGGCCTGATGGCGTCAGGGCGCTACTGGATCATGCGCTGGGTCTTTTGCCCCAGACAGATTCCGCCACCATACGCCTGAATCCGGAAGACCGGGTATACCTTGAAACACTCAATCTTGCGTTACCTGACCATTGGCAGGTGATTGATGATGATGCTGTCACGGCCGGTGGTTGCGTCCTGTCAACGCCTGGCGGCAGGGTGGATGCCCGGGTTGAAACCCGGCTCGCGGCGTGTATTGCAGAGCTGCGCAAAAGTCTGGGGCTGCCGGACGCCAATGGTAATGGTAATGGCAATGGCAATGGCGGATGACGCATTGGGATAACACGCGGCGAGGCTTGCAACAGGCCTGCAGCAACCTTCCACGCTTATCAACGATTACCGTTTCGGGCCGGTTAACCCGCCTGCGTGGCATGTTGCTGGAGGCTGAAGGCTGCCAGATTAACACCGGTCAGCGTTGCCTGGTCAGGAACCGGAATGGACAGCAGGTGGAAGCGGAAGTGGTCGGTTTTGACCGACAGCGGTTTTTCCTGATGCCCATGGAATACGGTGAAGGTCTGGGGCCTGGCGATACGGTGCTCCCTTTGTCAGGTGATACCGGTATTCCGGTGGGCAAGGCATTGCTGGGACGCGTGCTTGACGGAATGGCAAGGACGCTGGATGGAAAAGGGGCGCTGTTATGCGACAAGCGTATTTCATTGCATTGTCTTTCGATCAACCCCCTTCAGCGTCAATTAATCACGCAACCGCTGGATGTGGGGATACGGGTACTCAATGGTCTTATGACGGCTGGCCGCGGACAGCGCCTGGGCATACTGGCCGCAACCGGCGTAGGCAAAAGTGTGTTGCTGGGCATGATGACCCGCAATACCGAGGCGGATGTGGTGGTGGTTGTCCTGGTGGGTGAGCGGGGGCGTGAAGTCCGGGAGTTTATTGAGCATACACTGGGTGATGCGGGCATGGCGAAAGCGGTTGTGGTGGCATCACCTGCTGATGATTCACCGGTCATGCGCCTGCGTGCCTCCCTGCTGGGGCATCGCATTGCTGAACATTTCCGGGATGAAGGCAGCCATGTCCTGTTATTGATGGATTCCCTGACCCGTTACGCCCAGGCCCAGCGCGAAATTGCATTGGCGGTGGGGGAGCCGCCTTCCAGTAGGGGCTACCCGCCTTCGGTGTTCAGCCTGTTGCCAAGATTGGTGGAACGTGCCGGTAACGGCTGTAGCGGCACGGGCTCAATCACGGCGTTTTATACCGTGCTGGTGGAAGGTGATAGCCAGGAAGACCCGGTGGCCGATGCCGCGTGTGCCATTCTGGACGGGCATATCCACCTTACCCGACAGCGGGCTGCAGCGGGTTATTACCCGGCAGTCGATGTTGGTCTTTCTATCAGTCGCGCCATGGAACGGGTAGTGAGTGCGACCCATCAAACGTCGGCGGTGGTTTTCCGGCGGGCCTGGGAGCGTTGCCATGAAATCCGGGAGCTGATGGAACTGGGTGCCTATACACCGGGTAGCGATCCGGCCATGGACCAGGTACTGGCCCTTGAACCTCGTTTAAACCGTTTTATTTGCCAGGGACTGACGGAGTCAGTTTCCCTGCACGACACGATTCTGGCGCTGACCCAAATAGCGGAGGAATGCTCGCATGCAGGCAAAGACAATGACCCGTTGGCTCAAAACGCGACGGGCACAACAGCAGCTGCTCATGGCGCAGATACGACATCTGGCACAAACCCGTGAGCGGCATCAGCAACTGATCAGATTGCTGGAGGATAGCTGTTATCCGCAGGCGATATCGGAACCTGTCTGCAATGGGCTGACATTGTCCAACGGCGTGGAATTCTGCTGCCAGGTGTCCGCTGTTCAGCGGTATTTGGGAGGGGTACTTGATCGAAATGAGAAAACCTGCCAGCAACTGAATCTGGAGGCATTACGCCTGAAACGACAAGCAGAGGCGAGTGAACAGCGCCTGATGTTTCACCGGCACAGACGGTGCAAAAAGCAGTTAAATCGTGTGCTGGAAGAGGCTGTATGTCGCTGGGGTGGTGATTATGACTGAATCAGTTTGCGAGACGCGCGATCGTTGACCCGGTGACCCAGGGCATTATAGCGCTGGCGTTTTAAACCATTTAGCTGGTTCACGTAAAGCTGACAGACCCGGGATTGTTTTTCGAGTAGCCAGCGGTTGGTATCGCGTTGCCGCTGGCATTGCAGGGCAAGGGCAAGGTATTCACGGTGGAGGCTTCGGGCTTCATCAACCGCGTCAGTCGAGAGTGTGCAGCCGGGGTTGTGTAACCACGCCACAAGTGTCTTGTAACCCAGTCTGGCAAGCTGATCCTGGCATTGGGTCGTATGCCTGGCCAGCGCTTCGTGACTTTTTGTAATCAGTCCGGCCATGTGTTGCAAATGTGTCGTCTGCCGGCTGACCAGGGCGCTATGCTGCCGGGTAAGTTGTGTATGCAGGGTTTTCAGAAGTGTACAGCCATCCTGCAGGGTGTTAATGAGTGGTTCGGTCATGATCGTTTGAAAAACAGCGTTTCCAGTTGCAGTATTTTACGGGCAATTGTTTCAGGTTCGCTGCAATCTTTACAGGGTGTAACGGCCTCTACTGCGTCAACCCTTTCCGTCAGCCAGGCATTCGACAACCTTTCTGCGGCATGGACATCATTGCTGCGATTTTCCTGTAGTGTACTCAACTGGCGGGCAGTTTCACTGATTTCAATATCGGCACGGATGGGTTTAGTGGACGTATCGGACAGGGCGCCGGGCGCCTTTTCCCGGGGAGTAGACGAAACCTCTGCATTCGATCCCCCGTCAATGTCCCGTAAACCATGGGTTGAACCTGTCTGGCTGATAGTCATCGTCAGGATGCTTGCCTGTTTTCCACGTCAAGACACACTCTAGCAGACTGGCGGTATTTTGACCTGTCAGCGTCGGGCGCCGGTTTACATGGCGGCGACCAGGGCCATCAGGTGGTTGGGCGAGTATCGCTTTGCCAGCCTGTTGTCGTGGCGCTGAACGGGAAACGACAGTGTGATGCCATGACCGCTATTGCAGCTGATGGAAGGTTTGGCGTTGGCGGCGGTGAATGCCCGCGCAGGCACCAGCAGGGTGCCTCTGCCGTCACTTGTCATGGCCTGGGTATACATGTTGACCCTGGTCGGTGTTGTGCCGGTGATGCACAGGCTGGACTGGTTGTCGCTCATGGTGTGCTGTACTACGCGGGTGGGATGGGTGATCCGTAATGTGATACGGACGCTGTCGGCAACATGGCTGTAGCTGGCCTGGTTGGCCAGGGCGGTATCGGATATCAGCAGGCAGATGACCGCGAAAGGCAAGACAAAAAACAGTTTGAACGAGAGAATGAAAAACAAAAGGGAAAAGAGCGCAGAGGTCAGGAGTGAGGCGCAGTAGCCAATAGAATGAAGCGTGTACGCCAGCGGATGGATCGGTATGGGAATGGTTCCGATGGGTCTTTGCAGATAGATCATGGTGCGTATCCTCGCACAATCAAGTCGAGCTGCCAGGAGGCTGTTGCCATGCGCAGAACTTGCCACCCTGGTAACTGGAGTGTCCGGTGGGTTGCCGGGCTATCAGTTATGCGTTCACAGGGCAGGGCATTTGCTTTATTCATCACAATAGCGCTGCGTCCTGTTTTCAGTCTTGCTAACACAATAATCTCATGTCGTCTGATTTTTATTGATGCTGGTCATAATGGTGGCGTGTTTATTTGGATTCCAATGCTCTCTTTTCAGTCCTCTTTTTTTGGTAAGTAACATGCGTGGGGGCGGTCGGGAACGGTCTTGGAGGAAAATATCTGGAAATTCAGTACTAATAGAGAAAAAAATCAGCTTATGTTTCACCGGGCAGTAGAAAACTGTTAATAAATGTAAAAAAAGGTGATTGTTTTCGGTAATTCCGTATCAACAAGGCCTCTCGCGACTGATTAAAATTGTGCCACCTGCCCTGATAAGGCGGGACGACTGAATTGATAAAAAACCGGAGCTGTTCACGTGGCAATACCGAAGATTATGCGAGGAGGGGTTCGCGCCCTGGTGGCAGGCGTTTTTGCCTTTGGAATGATGCAGGCGCCTGTGGCCTTAGCGGCAACAGACGGTGAACTGGGGCACACCTCAACCGGTTCCCTGAAGGTCAACCTCAAGACCGATTACCTGCTGAAAATAGCGGGTCTGGAAGATATCGACCTGCCCTGGAACGCTGATGACATTGTCAGCGGCGCGGTTGATGAGAAAACGTTGACAGGCTCCATCGATTTTTGCGTGTTCACCAACAAGGGTGATGCGGACAACGGTTACAAGTACAACATGTCGGTCATTAGCGACAATGACGCAACAGGCAAGCCCTTCCGGTTGCTGGGCGCTAACGATGACACCCAGGCAGTCAGGTACAATGTTTTCATCGACGCGAATACGGTGAACAATTACGCCGACGCTAAAGGGCAGTGGGGCGATAATCACCAGGGCAGCAATACTGAAGTTGACGACCTTCTCGGCGGTAACAAGAAGGAACTGCTTCAGTGCAATAGCGGACAGAACACCCGGATGTGGGTGGTCGCGAACCTGGATGACGCGATTTCCGTGAAGCCGGACGAGTATACCGATACCCTTACCCTTCAGGTATCCGCCGAATAAGCATTCCCTTGCTTTCGCAGGCGATTTAGTTATTTTCATTTTGCAGGCAGCCATGACGGAGTACTCCGTCATGGCTGTTTGTTGTCTTTATAATACCACTGCGCCCAAAAGCCGTTGCCATGCCGAGCTGTTTGTATGTTTCAAGACGATGGAGAAATACAGGCTGGCTGCTGTTGGCCTTGCTGCTCACCTTTCCGGCGTTCGCTGATTACTCGGCAGGTATAACATCATCTCCCGTTCCACCCGGGTTCGAGGACCTGCTCGCGCCCAGGAAAACCCTGGCGGATGTTTACTACGGCGGTCGCCTGCTGGGCAGCCTGCCGGTGATCTACGCGCCCGGCACCCTGCGCTTTACCGAGCCTGAAAAGCTGGCGGCCATGATTCCCGACCTTATCGAACCGAGGGTGGTGATCGCCGCACTCAGTGTCGAGCTGGATCCCCATGCCAGGCAGGTCTGCCTCTATGACGGTCAGGAAGGCTGCGGCCTGCTGGAACCGAAGGTGGCGGGCGTTATCTTTGATGAGAACCGGTTCCGGGTGGATGTCTTTGTCAACCCGGCTTACCGCCTGGTGAACCCGGTAGACCGGCGCCGTTACCTGCCGCCGGCACAGGCGGGGCTGTCTCTGATCCAGAGCCTGGGCACGGTGGCGTCCGGCACCCGCGGCGGCGACAGCCCCAGCGATGACTACAGCCTCTACGGCACCAGCCAGCTGGCGTTCCGGGAAAATGACCTGGAAATCGGCTGGGACTACGCGAAAAACAACCCGTTCAGCATCAGCACCCTGCAGATGCAGCGGGAGTTCGAGGGACGCCTGTACCAGGCCGGCCTGGTCAACACCCAGGGCCTGTTCCGGTTCAGCAGTGACCGGGACCTCTGGGGCGTACGCTTCGGCCGCTCCGACAGCACCCGGCTGGACCAGAGCCTGACCCAGGGCACGCCCCTGGAAATCTTCCTGCCCCAGCGCGGCCGTGTGGATGTGCTGAAGGATGACCGCCTCATCTATTCCACCCTGATGGACGCAGGCAACCGCCTGCTCGATACCTCGTCATTCCCGACCGGCGCCTATGATGTGACCATCCGGGTGCTGGACGACAGTGGTCACCTGATCAGCGAAAGCACCCGCTTTTTTGCCCGCCAGGCCCAGCTGCCGCCCATGGGGGAACCCTGGTTCGCGCTGGAGACCGGCCGCGTCGCCACCGACCGGTCCGAAACCACCCTGCCGGAGGCCGACGGCCCCTGGCTGACCCGGGGCAGCGTCAATATCCGGCTGGATGACGCCCTGGCGGGTTCCCTGGCGCTGGCCACCCTGCCCGGGGAGTCCCTGCTGGAGGCTGGCCTCTTTACCCTGGCGGGTCCGTTTGAATTCAGTCCGGGCGTGATGACGGCGAGTAACGGCAGCCGCGGCGCCCGGTTCAACGGCATCTACCATGGTGGTGCGACGACCGTATCCGTGGATTACCAGCGGACATGGAGCCCACTGGAACAGGCGGGGGGGGATTTCCAGCTGGCGGGGCTGTCGAGTGAACAGGCGTCGCTGGGCCTTAACCTCGCCCTGTTCGGGGGCAGCGCCTCGTACCGGCTGTCCAGCCGCCGGGACAGGCAGCAGGGCCGGGTCAACCAGCACACCCTGGGATACATCCGCAAGATTTACCGGGGCCGACGCTCGGATATCGACTTGCGGCTGGATTTGAGCGCTGCCGGTGACGAGCGGGTTTTCCTGACCAGCCTGAGCTGGCGCTGGAACACCCATCACTGGGATTTCGGGCTTGAACCGGAATACCAGCAGCGGCGGGATGAAGGCGGCGACCGCACCTCCAGCTCAAGCTGGCAGGCGAGCGCCCGCTGGAATGACCGCGAACGGCTGGCGGATGACCTGTCGGCCGGCGTCAGGGTTCGCCATGACGAGAGCAGCGATAACCTTGGCATGGATGTAGACTATGGCTCCCGGCTGGGCAGTCTCGGGCTGTCGGTCAGCCACGTGGCCCATCGCGATGCCGCGGATACCACCACCTACGCTTTTGGCGCATCGACCAGTTTCATGACCAATGGCCGGATGTTCGCGGTCGGCGGAGACCGGGTGAACCGCAGCGCCCTGGTGGTGCGGGTGGAAGGGGTGCCGGAAACCGCCCGTTTTGACGTGCTGGTCAACGGCCAGCGCGACGGCTGGGTGGCGGGCGGCAAGGCCACGGTGATCCCGCTGACCCCCTTTGCCACCTACGAGGTGCGGTTGCGCGAATCCGGCGGCGGTTTCTATGATTTCCCGGAAATGGTGCGTGAAGTGACCCTGTACCCGGGCAACGTGGTAACCCTGGACTACGCGGCGACCAGCCTGCGGGTCGTGTACGGCTTGGCGCTGACGCCGGACGGCAAACCGCTGGCGGACGCCAGGATACGCAATGCCGGCGGTTTTGCCGGCACCGACGCCACCGGCCTGTTCCAGGTGGAAGTGCCGGCCGCGACCGGGGCGCTGGAACTGGAAACCGGTGACGGCGGAACCTGCAGGATCGCGCTGGACGGGCAAGGCGCAGACAGGACGATTATCAACCTGGGACGGAGCATCTGTCGATGAGGAAGTACGGCAACGAAAACCGGATCAAAACCCGTGCAGGCAGCCTCTGCCTCCTGCTGCTGACGGGGTGGCTGTGGGCCAGCGCAGACATGGCGGCCGCCCAGGGACTGCCCGGCCAGCCCTGGCGGAAACGGCCCAGGAACATCATCTGTGACCCGATTGGTCACAGCGAGCAATACAGCAAGGACCGCGCGATCAGTTTCTGCGAGAACGGAATTCGTCGCAACGGGGGCAGCCTGACCACCCTCAGAATTCCCTGGAATCCCAATGCCCTGGAACTCAAGGCGAACCGGGATTTCCAGATTCGTTCCTGCGGCAGTGAAAGCTGTTTCTGGCAAACCCATTACACGGTCAGCGCCCTGATGGACGGCAGCACCGATATGGTGCTGACCCATGAGACCGGTCGCTACACCGTGCCGGTCCACATCCTGTTTCAGCAGATCAACAAGAACCTGGAAAAACCGCTGCCCAATGAAACGGCCAAGGTCTGCACCGGTACCGGCGGCGGTCTCAACCAGTGCCCGTTTTATGGCGCGGGCCGGTTTCCCGGCGGTCCGATTGGCGACGATGACGATGACGACGACTACGCCCCAAACCAGGACTGCAAGAGATGCCTGCCGGTCAGGCTGAAGGTCACCGTTAACCACAAGGCGATGGAAGAAACGGGGCGGCTGCGCGGCGGCTTATACAAGGGGCGGCTCGAACTGAAGGTGGTTCAGGCGGAAAAGTCCAGCAATGTCAATGACAGGGTGGATTCAGGCAAAATCAACACTATCTATCTCCTGATTGAGCTTGAGGTACCGGACCAGGTCAGGATCAGCAGCCTTGAGGATGTCAAGCTGTCCTCGCCGTATTTTCGCAGCAGCCAGACCATCTGCGTGTACCGCAACCTGGAGGAAAAGGTGCGTATACTGGCCCATGGCCTGCACGACCACGATAACCGGTTCTGGGTGAAACCCTCCGCGCAGCGGATGCAGTGCGACTGGGCATCCGGCGAGTGCGCCTATTACCGCGTCCGGCTGCGCCAGGACGGAAGAACGATGGAACTGCGCCCCGGCGAGGTGAACAGCGATTTCAGGGGCAGTGTCAGCGCCAACTGCGCGACCGGTGACAATATGGAGATGATTATTGATGCCCCGGACGCAGAAACCATGCCAGTGGATTTCTACGGCGATACCCTGACCATCCAGGTGTCGCCGGACTAGGCCTTCGCGGTGCTTCCGCTTGCCTGCCGGTAGCAGGCGCCCTGCAAGTTCCCTTCCAAAACAGGTACACACTCAGCGTCTTGCAGGGACTGGCGCGACGCTGAAGTGTCCGGCCCCCTTCAGGAATCCTCATCAAACCTTTGGCAAACACGGTGCATGATGCACATTAAGCAGGCGGTGCATGGAAGGTCAGTCTCCGGCAATACGACTCTCATTTGGCTTTTACAGACGATCCGGGTGGTATTTTGTGTGAATCACTTCTATATACAGCATGCGGGTTTTATGTCACTGCCGTAGAACCCATCGCCCGTTGTTTGTTTTATTCATCGTTGATTGGTTTTGTTCCCACCCTATGTGATAACACGATGACCATTCAGTTTGATCAGGCACTGGGGAACCAGCCTGACGCGCTTGCTTTCAGAAGCGCCCGAAGCGCCATACTGGCGGGTAACCTGGTGAACCAGGAAACGCCGGGCTATCGTGCACGGGATCTTTCATTCCAGCATCTGCTCCGGGTAGAGAAGGCCCGTCAGCACCTGGTCAGGACAAACCCGCGGCATCTTACGGTGACGGGAAACCTGTCATCCGGTCCGGATGAAGTGACCAGGGTGCCTTTGCAAACCCCGCTAAATGGCAACACGGTTGAGCCGGATACGGAACAGCTGGCGTTTATGCGCAACGCCACTGACTTTGGCAGGGGCCTGAATTTTCTTCGCGCCCGGATCAACGGGTTATCCATGGCCATTAATAGCCCCTAGCGGTTCCGATGGGAGAGTTCACGTATGTCATTCTCCGCGGTGTATGACATTGCCGGCCAGTCCATGGCGGCCCAGGCGATCCGGATGAATACCGTGGCCAGCAACCTGGCCAACGCCCGGTCGGCGGCGGGCAGCGAGGCGGATATCTACCGTGAGCGTGACGTGGTGTTCCAGGCCGCGCCGGTCAGCGGTGGACGACAGCCGGGGTTTGGCGTCACCGTCGGTGACGTGCTCCGCAACGAGCGTCCGGCCGAGCAGCGTTACCAGCCGGGCCATCCCCTGGCGGACAACAACGGCATCGTGTATTACGCCAACGTCAATACGGTGGAACAGATGGTGGCCATGATGGCGGCGGCGCGGCAGTTTGAAGCTACTGTGTCGCTGCTCGGTACCAGCCGGCGCATGCAGGACCAGCTGGTTGAGCTGGTGAGCCTGCGTTAACCATGGCTATCGTGACCGGGCCGGTACCAGGCAGTGGCGTTGTGCCGGATGCCCCATCGCGCCCCGGCAAGCCTGAAGATCTCGGCAAACAGGATTTCATGAAGCTGCTGGTGGCCCAGATCCGCAACCAGGATCCCCTGAACCCCTCTGACAGTACCCAGATGGTGACCCAGCTGGCGCAGTTTGCCGGGGTGGAATCTCTGGCGGATATCCGTTCATCCATGCAGGGAATGGGCAATGGCCTGCAGGTGCTTCAGGCGACAGGACTGGCGGGGCGGCGGGTGACCGTAGAGACTGACCAGCTGCTGCTGTCCGGCGACCGCCGGGACATTGCCATTGAAGTGGGGGCGGATGCATCCACCGGCAACCGGGTCACCCTCCTGTTGACGGACGCCCTGGGCCAGACGGCAGCGGTTCGGGAACTGTCCTGTGCCGGGCGTGACCCGGTGCGGTTCAGCCTGGAAGAGATCGGCGGCGAATCCCTGCCCGATGGCCTTTACTTCGTGTCAGCCGCCTCGGGACAGGGGCCGTTGCCTGTAGCAGTCAATAGTCGTGTAAATAGCGTTTCCCTGTCAGCCGGCAAGGGCGAGGCATTGTTACAGCTGGCCGGTGCGGGGCCTGTGCCGGCATCTTTTGTGCGCAGAATCGAGTAGTCCCTGGTACACACGCATGATCGTGAGGTAGCGCGATGTCCATGAATATCGGAGTGAGCGGTCTCAAGGCGGCTCAACAGGAACTGGATGTAACCGGCCACAATATCGCCAATGTCGATGTGGTGGGCTTCAAATCCTTTCGCAGTATGTTCGCTGATGTGTACGCGGAATCCGGCGGTAAAACGGCACAGATGTCCGGTGTGCTGAGCCAGGGGACGTCGCAACGGTTCAGCCAGGGTATCCTGAAGACTACCGGCAGTGCGCTGGATATGGGTATAGAAGGCAGTGGTTTTTTTATTTTGTCCGGGGACGGCAAAACATTGTATTCCCGCGCCGGCTATTTTGGCCTGAACCGCAATGATGACCTGGTCAACAACCAGGGTTACAAGGTCCAGGGGTTCCAGGTGGATGACAAGGGCGATGTGGTGGCCGGCACCCTGGGCGATATCCATATTGAACGCAAGAGTATTCCTGCCCGGGCCACGTCACGGATCGGCACGACCATCAACCTTGACGCCCGCGAAACGGTCACGCCGACACGGGCTTTCAGCGCCCATGAACCCTCAAGCTACAACTGGGCCACGACCATGGGCATCTATGACAGCCTGGGGGTGCCGCACGAGCTGACGCTGTTTACCTCGCTGGCCGATCGTGACACCAGCACCTGGGACCTGTTTTACCGGCTGGACAACACGATGCTGATGGATGTCTCGGACCCTCTCAACCCGGTCTCCCGAAAAGATCAGCTGGCTTTTACGGGGGACGGCATGCTCAGCTCTGACGGCCTGATCACGCTGGACGGGAACGACGGCAACCTGGAAGGGTTTGACCCCGGTACTGGCGCCCTGCCGCTGGTGCTGACGCTGGACCTTTCTTCCGCGACCCAGTTTGGCCATGACTATTCCATCGCTGTCATCAACCAGGATGGCTATACCGCCGGCAAGATGAATGACATCCAGGTGGATACGGGCGGCCTGGTACAGGTGCAGTATTCCAATGGGCTCAAGGCCACCCAGGGACAGGTGGCGCTGGCCACCTTTACCAATGAAAACGGCCTGGTCGCGGCAGGCAACAGTAGCTGGCTGGCCACCCGGGACGCGGGTGATCCCACCTATACCCAGTCAGGCCTCGGTGGCGGCGGGGTGATCAATGCCCAGCGGCTGGAGTCCTCCAACGTGGACCTTTCGTCCGAGCTGGTGCAGCTGATTGTTGCCCAGCGAAACTACCAGGCCAATGCCCGCACATTGAAAGCAGAAGACACGGTAATGCAGGCGCTGCTCACGGTGTAGTCCTGTTCAGCCTGGCAACAGGCTAACTTCCAGAGGTCAATGAATGTTATGGACTATGGTGTTTACCTGAGCGCTGGTGCTGCCTGGCAGACCATGCTGGCCCAGCAGACCCATGCGTCAAACCTGGCGAATGCAGAGACAACCGGTTTTCGTTCTGATTTCAACTGGACCGGAGAACAGGCTTTCAATGCTGGCCTTTCGCAAGGGCGTGTACCCGGTACCCGCACCGGCGCCGAGATGCAGCTAAAAGGCAGTCGGCTTGTACCCGGCGACAACCGGTGGAGCGGCCGGGAACTGGATGCGGCGATTGTCGGAGAAGGCTGGTTCGTGGTGCAGTCCCCGACAGGGGATGAAGCCTATACCCGTGCCGGTAATTTTGTCGTGAACGGTTTTGGCGAACTGGTGACCAGTGCAGGTCTGCCTGTGCTGGGTGAGGATGGCGCCATGGTTCTGCCGGTCTTCAGCGGCCTGGATATTGCCAGTGATGGCATGATTACCGTCGTCGTGGAAGGTGGCGACCTGGTGGAAGTCGGTCGGTTACGGCGGGTGAATCCTCCGCAGGAGGCGCTGCAGAAAGGTGAGGATGGCCTGTTCCGTTACACCGGCCCCGGCGCTGTGCCCGATGATCCCGATGTGGCGGTACTGGGTGGCGCGCTGGAGCAGAGTAATGTCAATGCCATTGAAGAAATCTCGGATTACCTGCAACTGTCCCGGGAATTTGAACTGCAGGTGAAAGCGATTCGCACCTTCGACCAGATGGCCGCACGAGGGAATGAACTCCTGCGGTCTTCCTGAAACGCCAGACGTATTGAGGTAGTTGTCTGATGCATCCGGCACTTTGGGTCAGTATGACCGGGTTGTCCGCCCAGGACTATAACCTATCAACGTCGTCTAATAACCTGGCCAATATTGATACCGTCGGTTTCAAGAAAAACCGGGTCACCTTCGAGGATCTGTTTTACCAGGTGTTGCGACAGCCAGGCGCCAAGGCGGATGAAACCAATGATCTGCCTTCAGGCCAACAGCAGGGCACGGGTGTTCGGATTGTGGCCAGCCAGAAGGTATTCAGCGGCGGAAACCTTCAGACCACAACACAGCCCCTTGATCTGGCGATTTCCGGTCACGGTTTTTTCCAGGTGCAGTTACCGGACGGCACATCGGCCTATACCCGGAACGGTCAGTTTCAACTGAATGCTGACGGTAACATGGTCATGGCATCCGGCCTGCCGCTGGAGCCGGCTATCACGATTCCGCAGGAAGCCCTGAATATCACGATCGGAGAAGACGGCACTGTCAGTGTTTCCGTGTCCGGAGAAGTAGAGCCCCGTAATGTCGGGCAAATCACCCTGACCAATTTCATTAATCCCACCGGGCTGGAAGCCCGGGGCGGCAATATTTTTGTGGAAACTGTTTCCAGTGGTGATGCGATTGAGGGCGCTCCCGGCGAAAACGGACTGGGCCTGGTGAAGCAGTACACGCTGGAAGCATCCAATGTTCAGGCAGTGGAAGAACTGGTTAACCTGATTGTTGCCCAGCGTTCCTACGAAATGAACACCCGGGCCATCAAGGCCACGGATGACATGATGGAATTTCTGATTCGTTCATCATAGGCACAGCGTATGAATTCGCTGGTGGTACGACTGCCGATACTGATGCTTCTGATACTCGGTGGTTGCCAGTTGTCGCCAATGACTGGGCCTATCGAGGAGTCCAGTGAATTGCCTGATATTCCACCTTCCACCTATAGCGCATCGCCGGGCAGCCTGTTTCGGGGGTCGGCTTCGGCCAGCCTGTTTGAAGACCGGCGGGCCTACCGGGAAGGCGACATCCTGACCGTGGTGCTGGCCGAGCTGACCCGTTCGAGCAAGGCCGCGGATACGACGATCGGCAAAAACAGCGCCATCAATATGCCTGACCCTGTGTTATTGGGCCGTACCGGCGCGAGGCTTTTGGGCAGCGAATGGTCGTTGCAAAATTCCATGGATATGAAACGTAATTTCAGCGGCAACGCCAGTAATGAGCAGAACAACCTGCTGACCGGTTATGTAAGTGTTGTCGTGCAGCAGGTACTCGACAACGGCAGCCTGTATGTGAAAGGCCACAAGCAGATCCGGCTTGGGCAGGGAGATGAAATCATCTATCTGAGTGGTCTTGTACGACCGGAGGATATCACGCTGGACAACCGGGTTTCTTCCCTGCGGCTGGCAAATGCCAAGATCAGCTACACCGGTAAGGGTGATATGGCCGAAGCCAATGTTATGGGATGGATGGGGCGCTTCTTTAACAGCCGGTGGTGGCCCTTCTGATGGCCATGAAAGCGATGGTTTTTTTTATTCTCATGGCGCTTTGGCTTATCTGCCTGCCCATAAGCGCGATGCCATTGCTGGACCTGGTGACACAGGAAGGCACACGCAAAAACCAGTTGGTGGGATATGGCCTCGTTGTGGGACTGCAGGGGTCTGGCGACCAGACCCGGCAAACCCAGTTCACCGCGCAATCGGTCAATAACCTCCTGCGGCAATTTGGGGTGCAGTTGCCGGACGGCGCTGAACCACGGCTGAAGAATGTCGCGGCGGTGAGCGTCCATACGACACTGGATACTTATGTGCGGCCAGGCCAGGCGCTGGACGTGGTGGTGTCGTCCATTGGCGATGCCAAGAGCCTGCGGGGCGGCAGCCTGCTGGCGACACCGCTGAAAGGCCTTGACGGGAACGTGTACGCCATTGCCCAGGGCAGCCTGGTGGTGGGCGGTGTCACGGCGGAAGGCGCCAGTGGCAGCAAGGCGATGGTGAATATCACGACGGTGGGTCGAATCCCCGGAGGTGCGGTGGTTGAGCGTTCGGTGATCCCGTTATTTGACGACTACAGCCATATCATGTTGAACCTGAATGAAGCGGGGTACCGGCAGGCGCGCATGATCGTCAATGCCATTGACAGGGAGTTTGGCCAGGGAACCGCCCATGCGATTGATGCGGCCCGGGTGGAAGTTTCTGCACCTTATGATACTGACCAGCGGGTGGCCTTCATGTCGCGACTGGAAAGCCTGACTGTTCACCAGGTGGAACTGCCGGCCAGGATTGTGATTAACCCAAGAACCGGGACGGTGGTGATCGGTCAGAATGTCAGGATACGGCCGGTGGCGGTCAGCCATGGCAGCCTGGTTGTCACCGTGACGGAGGAGCCGCAGGTCAGCCAGCCGGGTCCGTTCTCCGGTGGCCAGACCACCGTGACGCCGCGCAGTGAAGTACAGATCAGCGAGCAGCAGGGCACGATTTATGAATTGCCCGATAGCCCGAGGCTCAGTGATGTGGTCACAGCCCTGAACAGTATTGGCGCGACCCCCAGTGAACTCATGTCCATCCTTCAGGCGTTCAGGCAGGCCGGTGCGCTGGAAGCCGAGATTGATGTGCTCTGAACGCCATTGCCGAGGAATGTATGAATACCTTGATGTCCTTGTCAGTACCGAACGCATTCGCTGTATCTTCAGCACCTGCGCCCGGAGACCGTAAGGCAGAAGCCAGCGCGGTGGTTGAGGGATTTGAAACGCTGCTCTGGCGGGAATTTCTCAGCAGCATGCACCGTACGACGGATGCCATTAAATCCGGTGATAATCCATTGTCGCCGGACCGGGGCTGGGCGGATGACTGGCTTTCGGGCATCCGGGCGCAGGCCATGACCCGGCACAGCCAGACCGGTCTTGCCGGGCACATGCTCCGGCAGTTAGGGATTGAAGCATCATGAGCCTTCTGGATATCGGGCTCAGCGGCCTCCACAGTGCCCGCGCCAGGCTTGAGACGGCCGGGCACAATGTCGCCAACGTGGCGGTCCCGGGCTACAGCCGTCGCGAGGTGCTGCAGTCAGCCCGTGAATGGTACCCCGCGGATCAGCTGCCCATGCTGGCGGGTACGCGGATTGATGATATACGGCGTGTGACGAGTGATTTCCTGGTCGACCAGCGTCATGCGACCTCGGCAGACTATGGCGACGCCAGGGAGTTCGGTGACTACCTGCAGCGGCTGGACGCTTACCTGGGCAATGCCTATACCGGGGTCTCGTCTTCTGTTGAACGTTTTGTCAGCGCCCTGGGCGCTGCCGAAACGGAGCCGGCTTCCACCGCCTACCGGCAGCAGATTATCAGCGAAGCGGCCGCCATGGCCGTCAAATTCAACAACCTGGGACGGGCGTTGGCGGATTTCGGTCGACAGGTGGATGACCAGCTTGGCGCGATATCCGTACAGGCGTCTGCACTTTCGGAGTGCGTGGCCACGTTGAACGGAACCATTCGGGAAGGTTACAGCCGTGGCTCCCCTGTTGCAGACCTGGAAGACCAGCGGGATCAGTTGATTAACCAGTTAACGACACTGGTTGGTGTACAGGGCCTGCGTCAGCCGGACGGGATGATCAACCTGTTTTTCCCATCCGGCCAGTCGCTGGTTCAGGGCGGGCGCGCCAATGGATTGATGATGCCAAACAGTGCGCCCGACGCCCTGGCGATGCTACCCCTGCTGGACAGGGGAGACACCCCGGAACCGTTGCAAACGGACACTGGCGAACTGTATGGACTGACGCGTTTCCGGTCCGAGGTATTAGTGCCGGTAATGAACCGGCTGGGTTGGCAGGCCGCCATTATCAGCGCAGGCAACAACCGGATCCTGGCGGAGGGGCGGGATTTGTCAGGCAATCCGGGGGGCGCCCTGTTCAATGACGTAAACGACGTCGCCGCCACCCGCGCCCGGGTCATTCCTGAACAGTTATCAGGCAGCGCCACGGCAACACTGGCCGTGGATACCGAACAACTGGCTGAGCTCAAGCCCAGTGACTACAGGCTGAGGGTGACCGAACAGGGAGGGCAGTTGAATTACACCGTCCGGAACCTGGCGGACAACCGTGAAGTCGCCGCCGGTACCCTGGATGCGTCAGTGACAACCCGTGTGACCTTTGAAGGGTTGGTGCTGGAACTGTCGCCGGGTTCCGCGAAAGACGACTGCTATCTTTTAACTCCCTGGCGAAATGAAACCGCCGCGATGGGAACCGTGTTGACGGAGCCGGATCAACTGGGGCTGGCCGCGCCGGGTAACGGACCCGGCGACAACAGCAACCTGGCCAACCTGATGCACTTCATGCAGTCAGAACGATTCAGCGCGGGCACCCTGCCGGAATCCTCCGACCGGTTACTGGGGGATATCGCCACCCGCAGCTGGCAGGCGACACAGCAGGCGGAATCTCTTGGTTTGCTGAAGCAGGAAGCGGATGCCGCCTGGGAGTCACGGAGCGGGGTGAACCTGGATGAGGAAGCGGGTGACCTGATGCGTTTCCAGCAGCACTACCAAGCCAATGCGCGGGTGTTGACGGCGGCGCAACGGGTGCTGGATACGTTGTTGTCTCTCTAGAAGACGGGGCACCGTGGTGCTGTCAGGCGAGGTTGAATCATGAGTGAGTTCAGAATCAGTACCGGCCAGATGTTTGATAATCTCCGGCACCGGTTGCAGGAGACCACCGGGGACCTCAACCGGACGTGGGATCGCGTTGCCGAAGGAAAACGCTTGTCCCAGCCGGCAGACGATCCCCTGGCCGCGGTGAGACTCCAGGGTATTTCCCGCGAGCAGGCCAGTCACGGCCGTTTCCTGGAAAACACCGCCGTGCTTGACGCCTTCCTGGACCGGGAAGACAACACCCTGGCCGCCTATGGCAATTTATTACAACGCTGTCGTGAACTGGTCGTGCAGGCGGCGAATGGCGCCATGGATCCCGCCAGCCTGCGGGCGATTGGCTGGGAAGTGCAGGGGCTGACGGATGGGGTGGCTTCCCTCATTAATGCCCGGGGGCCGGAGGGACGCTATCTGTTTGGCGGTTTTCGTGATGACCAGCCACCGGTTCTGCAAGACGCGGCCGGTCGCTGGGTGATCAACAATGACGACCCGGGCCAACGACAGGTGACGATTGCCGAGGGCTGGCAGGTGTCGGCGAATGATACCGCGGCCGGACTGTGTTTCCGCATTGACGATGGCCAGGGCGGAACCTTTAACCTGCTCGATGCACTGGTCAGCCTCCGGGACCTGTTGATGTCGCCGGGCGAGGATGTGAATGAGCAGCTCAATCAATCCTTGCTGCTTATCGACCAGGGAATGAACCAGGCCTTCAGGATTCAGACGGAGGTCGGCACCCGGCAGCATATCATGGCCATCAGTAATGAATCCCTGGACCAGCAACAGCTCTATGCCGACCTGCTGGCGTCACGCCTGGGCGACCTGGATTACGCCGCCGCCATGACCGAACTGAACCGCGAGATGACCGCGCTGGAAGCCACCCGGCAAAGTGTCGTGCAACTGGCGGGCTTATCTCTGTTTGATTACCTGTAGCTGTTCAATGATGAGTTGTCGTTTATTACATCAATGCATCGCAATAGAAAAAAACAGTATTTAAGCACACGGTGATTTGCGTCGAGTTTAAAGGCACCTGTTACTGATACCGGAGCTAACACCATGTCGCTGAGTATCATCACCAACTCACCTTCCCTGACTGCCCAGCAAAGTCTGGAGCGCGCCCAGAACGGGCTTGAAGCGTCAATGAAGAAACTGTCGACCGGTTACAAGATCAACAGCGCCAAGGATGATGCCGCAGGTCTCCAGATCAGTAACCGGATGACATCCCAGGTTAACGGGTTATCCGTGGCGATTCGCAATGCCAATGATGGTATTTCCGTGAGTCAGACTGCGGAAGGGGCGATGGCGGAAACCACCTCCATTTTGCATCGCATTCGTGATCTCTCACTCCAGTCTGCCAATGCCAGTAATGATTCAAACGACCGGATAGCGTTGCAGCGTGAGGTTGCCCAGCTGCAGTCCGAGATTGACCGGATTGCCGAAACCACCACGTTCAACAGCCTCAAGGTGCTTGATGGCACTTACATGAACAAGAATTTCCAGGTGGGCGCCAATGCGTATGAGACCATTGCCGTCAGTATCGGGGATATGAGCGCTTCCGTGATTGGTGGCGTGGACAAGACCCTTGATGTTATTACGTCTGGCTCGGAATTTGGCACGGTAACCCGCGGAGGGGACGGCCAGCTAAGCACCACGGGTACGCTGGATATCGCTACCCGCCAGGGGAAGGCTGCCATTGAAATAGAGGCCAATGATTCGGCGCGTACTATTGCTTCCAAGATTAACGCTGAGCGGAAGGCGACGGGTGTGACGGCGACGGCCAGTACGGAAGTGATAGTGGACAATTTTACAACATCATTAACTGTCACCATCAATGGTGTTTCGCTAACAGCGGCGAATAACGGGGCTCTTACAACGGCTATCAATGAAAATTTAGCGGCGGTGGGTATCACGGCTGAAGATGCCGGTAGCAATACCAAGATAATGGCCGAAAACGGCGATACCATTACCTTTGCTGATGTTTCTGCTGATGTCACCTTTGGCGGGAAGGCACTGAAAACTGACGAATCCGCCTACGCCATGGGCACCTTCGCCATGAACGCAGATGATCCGATCACCCTTTCCGGCACAGCAGCTACGGAATCCAATGTGGTTGAGGGTGGAACGGCGACAATTGCCTCGGGAACACAGTTTGGTGGAACATCCGTCGGTACTGCTGCACCGACAGTCGGTGCGACAGGCGGTTCTCCCGAATTTACCGGGCCGGATGGCTCGTCAGGGGCAGTTGTTATTGCAGCCGAAGATTCAGCCAGTGTGGTTGCGGCTGCTATTAATGCCAAAACCGGTGACACGGGTATTACTGCAACTGCAAAGACAACAGTGGTGCTTGAATCGCTGACAACAGATGGAGCAACTTTTACATTCACGGCAGACGCTAAATCAACTGTCACTGTGGCTGCGCCTGCCGATCTTGCCGCCATAAAAGCGGCTGTAGATACAGCGGGTTCTGCTTCTGGCATTACCGCAACCATGGACGGAAGTAAGCTGGTGCTTACGGCAGAAGGCGAAACTATTCAGATGGCTCATACCGGTGGTGGCGGTAGCGAAACGCTGACGGTGAATTCTAAAGTGATGGATACTACCAATAAATTTGCTGCGACAGTCGGCACCTTCGAACTGAAAGCGCAAGGAGATATTACTATCGCTGGTACACCCGGATCTAATGATTTTGCCACTACGACCGGTGCACTTACGCCGGATGGCACATACGTAGGCGGTTCTGACTTCAGTACCACCAACACCGGCCTTCCCATCGCTTCAAGGACACTGACCGAGATCGGAAGCATGATAATCAAGGGGCCGACGGGCAGTGATTCAGTCACCATCGATGTGACTGACAGCGCGGCTTCCATCACCAAAAATATTAACAACAGAAGTGGTACAACCGGTGTCGTGGCCAAGGCCTTTACGGAAGCCAATATTACGGACATCAACATCGGTTCTGGCAAGAACGGTATCGCACCAACCGAAATGTCAGTCACCATCAACGGTGTCGAGATGACAATGACCGACCCCAGGCAATTTTCGGATATGGTCAACACCAACCCACGGTTGCAACATGCCGGTATCAGCAGCCGTCTCAATGATGATGGCTCTGTGACCCTGCGCTCCGATACCGGTGAGGACATTGAGTTCAGTGGCTTCAGGGCCGATATTTCCAATGACGAGAGTGTCAAGATCAATGGCATGCTGCTCGACGCGGCCCATAACAGCGCCGTGGTGTCCGGTACCTTCGAGATGCAGGCTGATGGCCCGATTACACTGAGTGGGCCTGCCGTCGATGAAGGCAAGACAAACCTGTCAGACATTCGCTCCTCGGTTGAGACCCGTAACCTTCATGTCAGCGATATTGATATTACTACCGAGGCCGGCGCCCAGCAGGCTGTGGCAATTATCGATGATGCTATCGCTGATATTGACTCCCAGCGCGGTACCCTGGGCGCGATTCAGAACCGGCTTGAACACACCATCTTCAACCTGCAAAGCATCCGGGAAAATGTCACCAACTCCCGCAGCCGTATAAAAGACACCGACTATGCGGCGGAAATGGCAGAAATGACCAAGCAGCAAATCCTCAAGCAGGCCAGTATTGCCAACCTGGCCCAGGCCAATGAAATGGCCCGGGATGTCTTGATGCTGATCCGTTAAGTGAATGACGGCCGGTCGCGTAGCATGAGGACATTATCATGCTACGCGTCATGCCAGTCAGGGCGTTGTATCGGATAAGCCGGGTAGCGGCAGATAAACGACAGTTAAGTGGCAATCTGCTTGGATTACGCCCAGCCCCGCCACACAATGCCCGAAAGCGCACACAGGCTATGCCAATGAACGTTCCTCCCTTGAATATCAACAGCACAGGAATGGATGTCCAGGCAATGGTGAAGGCCATCACCCAGGCTGAAATTGCACCCAGGCAGGCGCAGATTGAACGTCGGGAAAAAGCAGCGGAAGTGGAATTGACGGGGCTGGGAAAATTGTTGTCAGTCGCCAATCCCCTGCAGCAACAGGCGTCCGTGCTGTCACTGGAACATACCTGGCAAACCTGGCGGGGGAATAGTGCAGAAAACGACCGTGTGCGGGTGTCGGTCACCGGCAAGCCAAACGCCGGTGGCGCCCACGAGATTGTTGTCCATGAGCTGGCCGCACGGGAAAAATTGCTGGCCGGTCCTTTTTCACCCGTATTTCGTCCCGGTGAAGGTGCCCTGGAAATCAGTGTGTCCGGCGGCACGTTCAAAGTGGATATCAAGGCTGACATGACCCTGCAGGCCATTGCGGCTGCGGTCAATGCCGTGGCCCGTCAATACGGCGCCCGGATGGATGTATTAAAAGACGTCAGTGGTGAGCAGCTGTTGTTGAGCGCTACAGAACCGGGTGCAGACAAGGCGATCCGGGTTAGCGGTCAGGGGAGCGGGGTTGCACTGGCTGAGTCTTTCCGGGTTGTAGAGCCCGGGCGTGATGCACGCTTCTCATTGGATGGCGTTGAGCTGGTCAGCCATGATAACCGGGTTGAGGATGTCATACCGGGCATCACACTGGATCTGCTTCACTCAGATTCCAGGCATCCCGTGTTGGTCTCAGTATCGTCAGACTATCAACCTGTTATTGAACAAGTGTCGTTATTCATAGAGACATGCAATGCACTGGTCGAGGCGGCGCGCCCGGGGCTCCATGATGACCGTGCCGGTCGGATGGAAGCCCGCATGGCGAACGATTTGCTGAACCAGATGCGTACAGTGCTACGGCAGACGGTTGGTGAGGGTAGTGTTCACTCCCTGGTGGAACTGGGCATTGAAACCCAGCGTGATGGTACGCTGTGGCTGGATGAATCCAGGCTGGTCACCGCTTTGGAACAGCACGGGGCTGATGTGAAAGCCTTTATGACGGGTCGTGGTGGCATTATGTCAGCGGTCAGCAAGGTGATGACCCAGTGGGCAGGGCCATCGGGCGTACTGGGTACCCGCGTAAATACGCTCTCCCATAGTCTTGACCAGGTAGTCATGGAGCGTGAACAGTTGTCTCTGTATGAGCAGGTGATCCAGGATCGCACCCAGCGGCAATTCTTTGAGATGGATCGTCAAATTGCACGCTTCAAGGCCGTGGGTGAGCGTCTTGATCTGCTGACCAGCCAACTTCTTAATGTGCAGAAAGGGAAACGGTAATGGCGTACTCCATGGGCAGTCACAACAAACCGTTAGCAGATGGCTACGGCGATACCCTGCGTAACCGCTCAATGGCCGCAAACCAGGGTGAACGCCTGGTATTGGTGTATACGACATTATTAAACCAGCTGGTGCAGGCCCAGGGGTATATGGAGCGACAGATGTGGGCAGCCAAGGGAGAAACGGTGGGTCGTTGCCTGGATATTTTTACCTGCCTGCAGTCGTCGCTTAATCATGACAGGGGCGGCGCTATCGCCGGTAACCTGGATGAATTGTATCGCTACTGCATGCTGCGGCTACTTCAGGCCAGCCGTGCCAATGAACCGGCCATAATCACTGAGATCGCCAATCTGGTGAAAACGCTAAAATCCGCGTGGGATGAAATAGTCTAATATTGCCCAAGGCGATACCACCGGGCCGAATGGCTCACCTCCCTTAACAGCGATTGCAGTTGCCTGTGTATGTTGACTCTTTTTTCCCCTGCCGGTTTGACCTCGCTTGCGATGGACTCAGCAGAATATGAGACTGCTGACGGCGTATGCGGTGTTCCGGGTGATTGTCTGGCGTCGGGGGATGAGTTGTCATCACTGGAGGGAATACCTGCGTTTTCATCGCTCTTACAGATTGCCATTGATGCTGACAGTAGTGATTCGCAGGCGACTTCGAACTTGGCGGCGCCTATAGATGACGACCAGGCACCGGCGCCGAATGTAGCGTTGTCTGAAATAAAATCAAAGGGTGATTCGGATCGAGTTAAAGCAGATGCTGACTTATTTCATCAAAGTCACGAATCTGTTGCGATACCGGCACCTGTCATTTATCCGGCTGACCCTGATAATGCGGAACTGCCGATACAGGCCGTCAGCAAGGACGGTACATCAGACACCCTGAGTCGTTTTGTGCCCGATGCTTCGGCCAATCGGCAACCGGTTTCATCTTTTCATCAACACAATGCTGTCTCCCAACGTGATCCAGTGAGCGAGCAAAAACCCTGTCACCTGGAAGCTACCACGACCATTGAGCCCCTCGAACTTGAGCGTTCCCTGTCGGTTGATGCCAATGTTGTAGTGACTGCGTTCGACAGTGATGGCTATTCAAATACAGCCGCGTTGCCAGTCATGAACCAGGCGCGTGGAATAGTTCAACCCCCACCGGTTCCTGTGGTATCAGCCGTGCCGGCTGAAGAAACAACGTTCTCACTGGTGTCGGTTTCTCCCGCCTCCGCTGATCCTGCAGTGACACTCTTAAAAGCAGATACCAATCATCTACAGCTGGGCGTGGAACCTCCGGGTATGGGGCATTTGACGATTGCTGTGAAAAAACAGGATCAGGCGCTATCGGTACAACTCATGACCGAAACGGCAACGGACCACCATCTTCTCTGTGCACATGGCGATAGTGTCAGGCTGATGCTGGAAAATCCTGCCTGGGGGGAAGGACGGTTGTCACCGGGAAGTGTTGCGGTCAGTGTGGAAAAGGCTGCCTGGTCAGGAACCGGCCTTTCTGGCAATCAAGAGTCTCCAGCTCGTGATCCTCAGGGTTCATTCTCCCAGGCTTCGACGAATGACACCCTAAGTGATGGGCCATTGTCGTCAGTCCGGATCCTGCAGGCTTCCAATCAACTGGTGGATCTGTTTGCCTGAGATTCAACCATCGGCGTGGAGTGGTTCCAGCGTATGAAAGGTAAGTGGGTTCTGGGTGTTGTTGCGATTGTTGCGCTGCTGACTGCCGGTGGTGCTGCGATGTTTTTTTTGTCAGAAGACGAAATAAAGGCGGAAGATAGCACCCAGGCGATCCTGCCCTACTTTGTCACGCTTGATCATATCGTGGTTAACCTCCGCAGCCAGGAACAGGAGATTCATTACCTTCAGCTTGAGGTGGCCATCCAGGTGGCCAGCAAAAAATACCAGGAAGAACTGGCGCAATACCAACCGGTTTTGCGCGATACCCTCAGTGATTATTTTTCCAACCAGTACTATGAAGCCATGGATGATACCGGTCAGCGTGAAGTCATGCGTAAAGGCGCCCTTGAACGGGTTCGGGAAGTGGCGAAAGTGCATCTTCATCGCCAGCGTGTGGATGACCTGTTTCTGACCAGCATGGTCATCCAGTAAATGAACGGTACGCTGCCACAGTCGCCATTACGTTATCAGACGACGCAGCTGTCGAATACACGAACACGGCATGCGCATCAGATTATCCGGTGGTTGCCGGCAGTTAAACGACAAGCGCGTTATGTATCTGACCGGTTGCAGGCGGATGACATGATGGATGACCTGGTTCAGGCAGGGCTATCCGGCCTGCTGGAAGCACTTCAGCGTTATCAACCGGATGCGGGCGCCGTGTTTTGGTCATACGCCCTGCCGCGCATCCGGGGGGCGATGATTGATGAAGTCCGTCGCCAGGACTGGCGCCCCCGGGGGATTGGGAAAATGGCCGGTAAAATCAGTCAGGTTATGATAAGGCTGGAGCAGTCTCTCGGACGTCTGCCTGTAGAGCGGGAGATCGCCCGGGCCATGGGCATGTCACTGACCGATTACCAGCACTGCCTCAATGACATCCATATGGGTCAGCTGGAGGTGTTGCCCCCGGAGCCTGACCAGCCAGCCAGTGATGCCGGCTGCGAAAGCACGGTGTCACGTCGGGAAACAGAGGTGCAGGTGACAGCGGCCGTTGGTCAATTGGCAGCCCGGGAACGACAGCTGTTGTCAATGTACTACGGCCAGGAGTTGACCATGCAGGAAATTGCCGCAGGTCTGGGGATCTCTGAGGCCCGGGTTAGCCAGATCCACAAACAATGCCTGTTGAAATTGCGAATCCTGTTGAACCCGGTGGAGGATGCATCATGTTAAGGCTGGCGGGATTCCTGATACTGGTGCTCAGTGTCTTCGGCGGTTTTACCATGGCCAACGGCAAGCTGATGGCATTATGGCAGCCGGCAGAGATTGTCATCATTGTGGGGGCTGCAGTTGGCGCGTTCATGGTGGCGAATCCGTCGTCTGTCCAAAAACTGGTGGCGACCCACCTGCATTATGTCATCGTCAAGCAGGCCGGTTTTGAAAAAGACTTTTTCATGGAGTTGCTGAAGCTTGAATACCAGCTGTTTGATCTGCTCAGAACCCAGGGGGCGGCGGGGATAGAGGATCACATTGAAGCGCCAGAGAACAGCGAAATCTTCGCGGCCTTTCCCCGCATCATTGGCCATAAACGACTGTTGAATTTCATCACAGATAACCTGCGCATCACGGGCATGACCAACATTACGCCGCATGAGCTTGAGGGGTTGCTGGAGCAGGAAATTCATACGCTTGAGGCAGACCTTAAACGACCCGGTGATGCGTTACAGTCGATCGCGGATGCCTGCCCGGGATTCGGTATTGTGGCGGCGGTGATGGGGATTGTTATAACCATGCAGTCAATGGATGGTCCTATCGGCGAAATCGGCGCCCATGTGGCGGCAGCGCTGGTGGGCACATTTCTGGGTATTCTGCTCTGCTACGGCATTGTAGGGCCACTGGCCAGTGCAGTGAGCTATACCGCGCAGAATGAATGCCTGGCCTTTGACTGCGTCAAGTCAGCGCTGGTGTCCTGCCAGCTGGGGCGACCGCCGATCCTGGCCGTCGATGCCGGACGACGGGTGCTCTACGACGAACTACGACCGACGTTCCTTGAACTGGAACAGTGGCTGAGAGGGGGCGGGGAGTAAAAGGCAGTGTCCGAACATCCTGTCATTATCAAGCGGGTGGTGCATGTCTCCCATGACGGTCACCACGGTGGTTCCTGGAAAGTGGCCTTTGCGGACTTTGCTATCGCGATGATGGCGCTGTTCCTGGTGCTATGGCTGGTAGCTGCGACCAACCGCCTGCAAAAGGAAGTGATCGCGGACTATTTTTCCAATCCGGGTATGTTCAAGCACCCTTCCAGTGATAATCCGATCCGAATGGACGGTGCAACGTCTGTGCACCAGGGCACCATGACGCCGGTGCGTGCCAAGGCGACAGGGTACGAGGGGTTCGAACTGGCGGGCAATACGGCGCCTGGCGTGAATGAATTGAATGGTGTGGCGGCTGAATTGTCGAAAGCGGGTCCGCAGAAAGGCCGTGGTGGTATGCGGTCGTCCTATAAAGTGGAGCGTATACCCAACGGCCTGATACTGACGATCCCCGAGATTAACAATGAACCTATGTTTCTGGCAGGAAAATCAGACCTGACATACCTGTATGAGGATCTGTTTTTGGAAATGGCGCCCATCCTGTCAAAATTCCCCAATAAAATGATTATTTCCGGGCATACCGATGCCACACCCTGGTCGTCGGCATCCTCCATGGATAACTGGAAACTGTCGGCTAACCGCGCAGATACAGTACGCAGAACACTGGTTTTCGGAGGGTTGCCAGAGAACAAGGTACTGCAGGTTGTCGGCATGGCGGACCAGGCGCCGTTAGAGGGTTTCAGCCCGGAAGACCAGCACAACCGACGCATCGAAATTATGGTACTGTCCCGAAAAAGCGCCGGTTATGTGAAGCATTCGATGCAGAAAAAAGGCGATTTTGACCTGCCGGCAACACAGCTGGAGCAGGCGATTGACAAGGCGAAAGCCAATCAAATTGCGTTATGACCGTTTGCCTTTCCAATAAACAACCAGAGTTACGTGAACAAAGTACTGGCTGTTGACGCATATCACGGGACATTGGGCAGACTTTTCGAGTATTGTTCGCGGCTTTCCTGTTAATGCTGACACTGCTGGCGTATGCCTATGACCGACCATTCCGCTTCACTATCACCTGCCAATGTTAAACAGTTTGCCTGCCCGGCTGTCATGATCGCGAGCCCTGCCTCCGGTCAGGGAAAAACCACGTTTACTGCTGCACTTTCCCGCCTGTATCGCAACCAGGGGCTGAATGTAAAGGTGTTCAAATGTGGACCGGATTTCCTGGATCCCATGATCCATGAACAGGCCAGCGGTAACCCGGTCGATGTCGTCGATACCTGGATGACCACGGACGACTATACCCGATTTATGTTGGCGGAAGCGGCAGCCTGTCATGATGTTCTGATTGTTGAAGCGGCCATGGGACTGTTTGATGGCGATTCGCCACCGGCCGGACTGGCACGTCAGTTGGGTCTGCCGATCTGGACAGTGATCAATGCCAGCGCCATGGCCCAGAGTTTTGGTGCACTGGCTTACGGGCTCAAGCATTATCAACCGGATACACCATTGGCGGGGGTAATCGCCGGTCAGGTAGGCGGCGATTACCATGTTGAGTTACTGCGGGAGAGTTTGTCGGCGGACATTCCCCTGATCGGCGCTATACCACGCGATTCCGCCATGGTGCTGCCGGAACGGCACCTGGGGCTTGTTCAGGCCAGCGAACTGGCAACCACCCTGGATCAGCAGCTGGATAAGGCCGCAGCCTTGTTGGAAAGCCGCGGTTTCGGTGCGTTGCCTCCCGAAGTGACATTTATGTTGCCGGAACGCGACAGTGTGAAGCCATTACTTAACGGTTGTCGTGTTGCGATTGCACGGGATGATGCCTTTGCCTTTATCTATGCGGCAAACCTTCGCACCTTGAAAGCGTTAGGCGCGGAGTTACAGATATTCTCGCCTGTAGCTGGAGATCGTCTGCCGGAATGTGATGCAGTCTGGCTGCCCGGTGGTTATCCGGAGCTGCATATGGCCGCGCTGACGAAAAATTGTGCGCTGGTAGCTGATCTGGAAGCGCATGTGGCGGCTGGCCGACCACTGTACGCTGAGTGTGGCGGTATGCTTTACCTGCTGGAATCGTTGACTGACCGTCATGGAACAACGGGTATGATGGCAGGACTGCTGCCGGGTTCGGCAACACTGCAGGAACGATTGGTTAACCTGGGTATGGAAGCACTGGATTTGCCAGAAGGGGAACTGCGTGGCCACAGTTTCCATTATTCCACCATGACAACATCCATGGAGCCCTGGCGTCATACCCGGCGTCAGCGGGCGCGTTATGGCTCAGACACGGGGGAGGCTGTCTATCGGCAAGGCAGTATCCAGGCGTCTTACCATCATGCCTATTTCGCCAGCGCCCCCCATGCAGCTGCAACGTTGTTTATGGCAGGCAATCTCATTAAGTCGATGATGCAAACCCCGGATCAAGCGTCAGAAACCGTTTAATGGATGTGATCATATGATTGACTTGTTTCCGCCGAAATCACACTATTAGCCGGAGAATAGTAATCCCTGATCGTATGACACTGACATCACTGCACCGCCATCATAGACGTCCTGTCGGTATCGTCCTGCTGGTTGCGATGCTGCTGTCTGTGCTGCAGTTTTGTCTGATGAGTGTCGCTGAAGGGAAATCCATGCATCCGTCGCCCATGGAAAGCGCGATGGTTATGGATATGATGGATACCGGTCATGGCATGGCACACGACTGCTGCCAGCCAGAGAGTCCGGTATCCAGAGCCATCATGGCAGATGCCGTCTGTCCTGACTGTGAAGGTGATGCACCTGCTCTGCAGGTGTCTTCTACACCGGATCTGAAACCGCTCTTCATGCTGTTGTTTACGGTTGTGCAACCGATGTTCGACCCGGTGCCGCAAACCCGTAACTGGCAGGTGTTCACTGAGCCGGACATACGAACCTCCCTACCCGATATCTATCTGGCGAAAGCCGCCTTCCTCGAATAGTCCGTTGACGCAATAACCCTGATTTGAACCCGTTATTGCCCATGAGCTGTCGTTAGTTTGCGCCTGTCTTGGCGTCATTGACTCTGGTTGGTCGTCTGACAAAAAGCCAGGCTGACAGCTCCTCAACGGAGAAACACCATGTTTTTCTTACGTCGCTTTTCTGCGGCCCCGAACCGTAACCCGCTATGGTTGGCGTGGTTGTCGGTCTTTGCGCTGTCGGCATCTGCCAGTCCGCTTTCCTTAACGGTTGCCGAACAGCAGGCACTGTCGGCTGATGCTGGCACTCGTGCCCTGCAGGCGCAGGCCCGCGCCTTTTCCGAGCAAGCCGTTGCTGCAGAGAGCTGGGCTGATCCCCAACTCTCCATTGGTACCATGAACCTGCCGGGGGATGACCTGGATCCCTTTGACCAGGGCATGCTTGAGCTGAAACTGGAGCAGATGCTTCCCCGGGGCGACAACGCCGCCATCCTCCGCCGCAAAGGTGAGTTGCAGGAAGCGGCCGCCAGTCAACAGGCAGACGATCGTCGTTTGTCTGTGGTGCGGGATGTCCGTCTGGCCTGGCTGGATGCCTGGTACTGGCAACAGTCGCTGCAACAGCTGCGTCAGGATCGTTACCTGTTTGAAAGCCTGGTAACGGTCACCGAATCCATGTACAGCCAGGGTCGTAAAACCCAGCAGGATGTGCTGCAGGCGGAAGTGGTGCTGTCTCGGCTGGATGATCGTATAACCACTGCCGCAGCGAGTGCTAATGAAAGCCGTGCCCGCCTGGCGCGTTGGCTGGATCAGAAGCCGGTGGTCTCTGTCAGTGAAACATTACCTACCCTGCCAGCATTGCCCGCGATAACAGACCAGGCACTGCTATTCCATCCGCAGGTTCGGGTGACTGATCTTGCCATTGAACAGTCTGACCAGGATGTTGCCCTGGCTCGCGAAAACTATAAGCCGCAGTGGGGTGTGGAGCTGACCTATGGTCGCGAACAGGGCGATATGGGCGGGATGGGGATGACGGATAACCGTGACCGGTTCTCGGCCATGGTGATGCTGGATATCCCGTTTTTCACCGGCAATAGCCAGGACCGCCAGCTGTCTGCCAGCCAGTACCGACGCGAAGCCAGCACGGCTGCACGTCTGGATACGCTGCAGCAGTTGCAGGGAACCTTGCAGGCTGAAGCTGCACGCTATAACGGGCTGAAAGATCGGCTTGCACTCTTCAAGACCCGGCTCTTACCCACCGTTACGCGTCAGGCAGATGCAGCACTCAAGGCCTACCAGGCCGATACTGCGGATTTCACCAGCGTGATGCAGGCCTATCAATCCAGATTGGATCTCACTCTGGCCTATAAACGGCTTCAGGCGGATACACGGCAGAGTGAAGCGCGTTTGCATTACCTGCTGCCGGTGAATAGTCAGTCACTGTCAGACGAAAAGAAGGAACTGCAATGAAGACAATTACCCTGATCAGTCTGGCGTCGGTGGTTGCCTTTTCCGCCGGTATGGTGGCTCAGTATGTTCTGGCACCGCACAGTGATGCGATTTCAGCGGAAAACAAGGAAAAGAAACCACTTTATTGGGTAGCGCCGATGGATCCCAATTACCGGCGCGACCAGCCGGGTAAATCACCAATGGGCATGGATCTGGTGCCGGTCTATGAGGAGAAGGGCGCGGCGGACACAACCCCAGGCACAGTGACTATCTCTTCAGCAGTCCAGAATAACCTCGGAGTGCGCACTGAGACTGCGAGCCTGAAGACCCTGGAACCACAGATAAGCACAGTGGGACGTATTGGATATAACGAAGACAGCCTGCTGCAGATTAATAGCCGGGTGCAGGGCTGGGTTGAAAACCTGCAGGTGTCGTCAGTCGGCGATGATGCGCGCAAGGGCGACAAGCTGTTTGACCTCTACTCTCCGGCGCTGGTCAATGCCCAGGATGAACTGCTGTCGGCGCTTCGCTCAGGCAATACCGGGCTGATTCGGGCATCCCGCGAGCGCCTTGCTGCGCTGGATGTGCCAGAACAGACCATCAGCCGTATCGTCAGCAACCGGCGTATTGAGCGAACGTTGTCGGTCTATGCGCCACGGGATGGCTATGTCTCGAAACTCAATATCCGTGAGGGTGGGTATATCCATCCATCCAGCCTGCTGGTTGAGCTGGCCAGTATGGCATCTGTCTGGGTGGTGGTGGATGTGTTTGAACGTCAGTCGCCGCTGGTTCGCGCCGGTCAGGCCGCGACCATGACTGTGGATTACCTGCCGGGTAAAACGTGGCAGGGCACCCTGGACTATGTCTATCCGGAACTGGACGCACAGACCCGCAGCCTGCGTGTACGACTCCGGTTTGATAATCCCGATGATGCATTGAAACCCAACATGTATTCCCGGGTCAGCATTGTGACTGATGCCTTTGAGGCGCTGACCATCCCCCGGGAAGCGTTAATCCTGACCGGTGACCAGGAACGGGTAGTCAAGGCTTTGGGCAATGGCCAGTTCCGTTCTGTCCGGGTGGACAGTGGCCGGATTGTCGGCGGACAGGTGGAGATTCTTCGAGGGCTGCACCAGGGCGAGCAGGTCGTGACATCAGCCCAGTTCCTGCTGGATTCGGAGTCTAGCGTGACGGCTGACCTGACCCGGTATGAATCCTCACCCCGTGATCGAGTGTGGACGGCGGGCACTTTGGATCGAAAGAAAGACGGTGTGCTCACGATTACCCATGATCCTGTACCGGAATGGGGCTGGCCCGCCATGACGATGGATTTCGATTTGTCCCCAGAGGTTGGCATCAGTGCGTTTGATGAGGGGCAGGCCATACGCTTTGAAATGGAGAAAATGCCAGCAGGCAGTTACCAGGTCGTGGCGATGACAAAGGGCGAGATGAGCCACGACATGATGGATCACAGTCAGATGGATCATGGCGAAATGAACCACGACATGATGGATCACAGCCAGATGGATCATGGCGAAATGAACCACGACATGATGGATCACAGTCAGATGAATCATGGCGAAATGAACCACGACATGATGGATCACAGTCAGATGGATCATGGCGAAATGAACCACGACATGATGGATCACAGCCAGATGGATCATGGCGAAATGAACCACGACATGATGGATCACAGTCAGATGAATCATGGCGAGATGAACCACGACATGATGGATCACAGTCAGATGAATCATGGCGAAATGAACCATGAAATGATGGACCACAGCCAGATGGGACACTGAGGAGACGACCATGATCGGAGCGATTATTCGCGGATCACTGGGAAATCGTTTCCTGGTGTTGCTGGCAGCATTGGCGCTGTTGTTTGCCGGGGCTTGGGTGACCCGGAACACGCCGGTGGACGCTTTGCCGGACCTGTCGGATGTGCAGGTGATTATCAAGACAGACTACCCCGGTCAGGCACCCCAGCTGGTGGAAGACCAGGTGACTTATCCGCTGACCACGGCGATGATGGCGGTGCCCGGAGCAGTGGATGTACGGGGTTCCTCCATGTTCGGCACCTCCTACGTCTACATCCTGTTTGAGGATGGCACGGATATGTACTGGGCCCGCTCGCGGGTGCTGGAATACCTGAATCAGGTGCAGTCGAGTTTGCCTGATGCCGCTGTCACGGCGCTGGGGCCGGACGCCACCGGTGTCGGCTGGGTGTTCAATTATGCCCTGGTCGACCGCACCGGACAGCATGACCTGGCGCAGCTGCGAAGCCTGCAGGACTGGTACCTGAAATACCCGCTGCAGTCGGTACCCGGTGTCAGTGAAGTGGCCACGGTGGGCGGCATGGTCAGGCAGTACCAGGTAGTGGCGGACCCGGACAAACTGCGGGCTTACGGCATTCCCCTGCAGACACTCCGTCAGGCGCTGGAGAAAGGCAACCGCGAGGCCGGTGCGTCCGCCATCGAGATGGCCGAGGCGGAATATATCGTGCGCATTACCGGTTATCTGCAGGGTGTTGAGGATATACGGCAGGTGCCACTCAAAGTCACTGCTGACGGCACGCCGCTGACGGTGGGAGATGTTGCAGACGTCCGCCAGGGCCCGCAGATGCGCCGGGGGATTGCGGACCTGAATGGCGAGGGGGAAGTGGTCGGCGGCATTATCGTCATGCGTTATGGCGAAAATGCCCGGGAAGTCATTGATGGCGTCAAGCAGAAACTGGCCGAGTTGCAGCAGGGTCTGCCAGATGGTGTGGAGATTGTGACAACCTATGACCGTTCCACGCTGGTCTCGGAAGCGGTATCGACCCTGACCCATACGCTGTTGATCCAGATTGTGATCGTCGTGGCGATCTGCGCCCTGTTCCTGTTGCATTTCCGTTCGTCGCTGGTGGTGGTCATTAGCCTGCCGCTGGGGATTCTGGGTGCGTTTGCGATCATGTACGTGCAGGGGCTGAACGCCAACATCATGTCTTTGGGCGGCATCGCCGTGGCGATCGGCTCCATGGTGGACGGCGCCATTGTGATGATTGAGAACTTCCACAAGCATCTGCAGCGGGTCAAGGTCACGGCAGCCAATCGCTGGGCAATTGTGCAACAGTCGTCGTTGGAAGTGGGGCCGCCGCTGTTTTTCTCGCTGCTGATCGAGGCGATCAGTTTCATGCCGGTGTTCAGCCTGCAGGCGCAGGAAGGGCGGTTATTTTCACCGCTGGCCTTTACCAAATCTTACGCCATGGCGGTGGCGGCGGGCCTGACCATCACCCTGGTGCCTATTCTGATCGGCTACCTGGTGCGGGGAAAGGTGATGGAAGAGCACCGCAACCCGGTGAACCGCGTTCTGATGGCGGCCTATCGCCCGCTGGTGAAAGGGGCGCTGACTCATGCCCGGTGGCTGGTGGCCGCGGCAGGGGTGCTGATGGTGGTCGGGCTATGGCCAGCGAGCAAACTGGGCAGCGAGTTCATGCCGGATCTGGACGAAGGCGACCTGATGTATATGCCGACCACCTATGCCGGACTCTCGGTCGGCAAGGCCCGGGAGTTGCTGCAGCAGACAGACCGCCTGATCAAGACCGTACCGGAAGTGGAGACGGTGTTCGGCAAGGTCGGCCGCGCGGAAACGGCGACAGACCCTTCACCACTGACCATGATTGAAACCGTCGTGCAGCTCAAACCCCGCAGCGAATGGCGGGACGGGGTGACTCCGGATACCTTGCGCGCGGAACTGGAACAGCGGGTGAAACTGCCCGGTGTGAGTAATGCCTGGGTCATGCCGATCCGCACGCGCATCGACATGCTTTCCACCGGTATCAAGACACCGGTCGGCATTCAGGTGACGGGGCCCGACCTCAAGCGTATTGACGGCATTGGTCGTGAATTGGAGCAGCTGCTTCCGACGGTGCCCGGCACACTCTCCGTCTACGCGGAACGGGTGGTGGGCGGCCGCTATATCCGGGTGGATATAGACCGGGCGCGGGCGGCGCGGTTCGGACTGAATATCAGTGATATCCAGGCGGTGGCGACCTCCGCTATTGGTGGCATGAACGTCACCAGCACGGTTGAGGGGCTGGCCCGTTACCCGGTGAACCTGCGTTACCCGCAAAGCTACCGGGATTCGGTGGAAGCGCTGGAAATCCTGCCGGTGGTGACACCGTCCGGGCAGGGCATTGCATTGGGGGATATAGCGGATATCGTGATTGAAGACGGCCCCGGCGCGATCCGTTCCGAGAATGCCCGACCCGCCGGACGGGTGCTGGTGGATATCGAAGGGCGGGACCTGGGTTCCTGGGTGCGCGAGGCGCAGGCGCTGGTACGGGAGCAACTGACGCTGCCGGCCGGTTATGCGCTGGAGTGGACCGGCCAATATGAATACATGGAGCGGGCCAATGAACGACTCGGCATCATTATTCCGGCCACCCTGTTTTTCATCACGGTGATCCTCTTCCTGACCTTCCGGCGTGCCTTCGAGGTGGTGGCGATTCTCGGTACGCTGCCGTTTGCCTTAATAGGCGGCATCTGGCTGATGGCATTGCAGGGTTACAACCTGTCGGTCGCAGTTGGTGTCGGTTTTATCGCCCTGGCGGGAGTGACGGTGGGGAATGCCATCATGATGCTGGTGTATCTCAACCAGTCGTTGGATGACTGCCGTCTACGGGGGCAGGAACAGGGGCTTCCGCTCACTCAGGAGGCCATCCGTGATGCGGTGATAGACGGCGCTGTGCTGCGATTGCGGCCGATCATGATGACTGTCTGCACCATCCTGTTTGGCCTGGTGCCGGTGATGATGAACGACGGCACCGGTGCGGAAATCATGCAGCGCATTGCCGGCCCGATGATCGGTGGGATTACCAGTTCATTGATCGTGACACTGGTGCTGGTACCTGCCGTTTATTTCCTGTGGCATGGGCGAACCGCCGTTAAGGCAGACGCCTGAATCGTTAGTTAAGTAAAATGCAGCGTCATCAGGCGCTGCCGGTTAGGAAGAAATGGAGTGAATGCAATGAAAAACGTTAAATCACTGCTGTTAGGTACTGTGTTAACCGTGGCATCCGTGAACGGTTTCGCGGAGGAATCGTTTCCCATGGTGATGGTGTATAAATCGCCGACCTGCGGTTGCTGCACGGAGTGGTCAAACCACCTGGAGGCCAACGGCTTCAAGGTGATGAATCACAATGTGGAGGATATGAATAAGTACAAGGAAAAAGCCAACCTGCCATATGGACTGGGTTCCTGCCATACGGCGTTTGTCGGTGGTTACGCGGTAGAAGGGCATGTGCCGGCGTCTGACATCAAGCGCCTGTTGACGGAAAAACCGGCCATTCGCGGGCTGGCCGTGCCAGGTATGCCGATGGGTTCCCCGGGGATGGAGTATGGGGATCGGAAGGATGCGTATAACACCATCAGTTATACCAAGGATGGGAAGACCAGCGTGTATGCCTCGCATTAAGGCGGAGCTGTGATTTTGCCGACCATCAGGTGAGTAACCATCGACGTTGCGGGCTGTGCACTGGCTCCCAACGTCGAGCGTATTGCTTCACGTCAGGTTAGGCAGGCAATGTCACCTTATAGCCACAATCAGCCCTGTTAGTTGTCGCGTATTCGCAGTAACCTGTGCAGGCAGTCTCAGTGACCATTGTTGTGAACGATAAGTAAGGATCACCATCAGGCACCGGGGTGAACCAATGACTGACCGATGGAAAGAACAGGCAATCAAGTGGCGGGACAGGGCGCGTGAGGATCGCGAAAAACGGCGCGCCCTTGAGCGAGAAGTCGATGACCTGAAGGCCCAGCTGGCCAAGGCAGAACGACAGCTTCGGCGTGCCAGGTTAACGACAGAAAAGAGTCAGGCATTGCAAAATCAGGTGAGAGAAGCACTACGGGAAGCGCTGGAGGCCTGATGTAATAAAAGCAGTAGGGCATCTTGATAACAATTCAGATAAATACCTTGACTCTGTCGTTAATCGCATTAGTGTGATGGGCAATATTCTATTGCTGTACTATCGTCTCACAAGTGCGAGGTAGCCATGGGCACGGCAACGAACAATAATAAAATACTGCTCAAAAATGGCCTGCTGGTCGATGGGGCGGGATCTATGCCCAGAAAAGCCGATGTGTTGATGGATCGCGGTCGCCTGCGTGTGCTCAAGCCGGGCGAGTGGGTGACAGATGCCACCTCCATCGACTGTGGCGGTAAGGTGATCGCCCCCGGCTTTATCGATGTCCACAGTCACATGGATTACTTCGCCATTGAGAATGCCCCCGAACATTTTGATCCCTTCATTGCCCAGGGCATTACCACCATGGTGGTGGGCAACTGTGGCTTCAGCCCGTTCGGGTTTAAATGCAATACGCCCCATCAGCATTTGATTGAAAATTCCCTGTTCAAGGAAGGCCACGGCGACATCAGCTGGCATAGTTTCAAGGGGTATCAGCAGCGCATCCAGGGGCATGGGTGTGGCCCCAACCTGGTCAGCCTTGTAGGGCACGGTGTGTGTCGTACGTCGTTGAACGGGTTTAGCGCCAGCCCCCTGTCGTCTGAACAGCGGGCTGAAATGCTGTCCCTACTGGATGAAGCCCTGTGCCAGGGCGCCGCCGGGGTATCTCTGGGGCTTCAATATAAGCCGGGTGTGTTTGCCGGTAATGAAGAACTGAAGGCCGTCGCCCGGCTGGTGAAGCAGCATGACAAGGTGCTGACCGTGCATGCCAAGGCCTATTCCAGCCTGTCAGGCACCTATCCCATGAATCCTTTCGGGAAAGCCCATAACCTGCGTGCGATCGATGAGATGCTGGAGCTGGCGCGGGAAACCGGTGTGCGCCTGCAGTTTTCCCACCTGATTTTTGTGGGGGAAAGCACCTGGAAAACTCTTGATGAAGCCATTGCCAAATTTGACCGGGCCATCGCGGATGGAGTGGATGTCAAATTTGATATGTTTCCCTATCCCTTTGGCGCCACCTTGTTGAATACGCTGTTGCCCGAGTGGGTAATGGCTCGTATGCCCGGGGTGTTGAAACAGTCACTGCCGCTATTGCGGTTGCGTCTGGAAGCCTGGTTGGCGTTCCGGTCGCTGGGCCTGGGATATGACTGCATTCAGATCAGCGAAGCCGGTTGTCCCGCCTATCAGCCCTACAATGGGTTGTTTTTGACCGATATTGCCGAACGGGTTGGGCTGTCGCCGTTTCAGGTGATGGTGGATATTCTGGATCAGTCCCGTGCTGAAGCTCGCATGATTATGCACAAGTATTACGGGCCCGAGATCGTGGAGCGTTTGATGACCCATCCCGCCGCGCTGTTTATGACGGATTCCTGGCCTGAACCCTCCGGTGTCGAGAACGCGGCGACCTATGGAGCCTTCCCCCGGTTCCTGCAGATGGCGCGGGAGACGGGCAAGATACCAATGGAAACGCTGATACACCGAATGACCGCCCAGGCGGCAGAGCGTTTTGGTATTGCTGATCGGGGCATTATCAAAGATGGTTATGTTGCGGATATTGTGGTGCTGGACTGGGAGCAAGTCAGGGATAACACGACACGGGAATGCAGCGATGCCGCCCCGGATGGCATTGAGCACGTCTTTATCAATGGCGTTCCTGCGAGGCTGAATGGTGAAAAATATACAGCGCCTGTCAGCGGTGAATGTGTGGCGATGACGGCTTGATTGAATGCGTTATTTACAGTTTCAGCGGTAAGCAACCAAAGGCCTGAATGTCAGGCCTTTAATCCTGTTCTGATCAATACCATTAAATCCTGTATATGGCTTGGGAACGGTCAACGTCAAAGGCAGGTACCGGCATGGTGAAAGACAGTTCACCGTCGGCAAACAGTTGCTGGTACCACTCCTGGCCCTGATTGGTCAGGCAATACGCGCCCTCATCATTGCATTCGAGCAGTCCTGCCCGGTCAACGAGTTTGACCAGGTTCTGACGCAGTGTTTCCCGACCCGCACACAGTCTGTCAGATAACGCGGTTAGCTTAAGGTTAGGGGTATCGTGAAGTTGTTTAATTATTCGAAGTTGTAAAACGGTGATTCTCGAACAGGTCATTTGACTGATTTTGTCGAGATGAATCAGGGCTTCCCAGTTGATGTTCATACGCTCACGGCAGGCTGCGCGCCACATGACGCATGACAAGTATTCATTGGCTTCGGCAAGTGCGTACTGATATGGGTCAATAATAGGTGTTCTGTGAAGCTGATAGCTCACTGAATAACGCTATCAATGGCAGGAAAACTTTTGCCATTAATGAGCCAGGATCAATTTGCCAGTGTGAGGGGATGACTATTGCCCTAATGGATGAGGCTTTAACTGTTGGTGATAGAGCGGAATTTTGTCTGCATCCATTGCGCTTTATTTTTCACACTATAAAAAAATTGGGGTCCAGAAAATTGGACCCCAAAACGATTACTTATCGTCTACTTCGTTGTTTTCATTCTCAAAACCGCCTGCCTGAAACTCATACCACATCACGTTGATGATGCCGAAGGAGCAGGCCAGCAGAACGCCGAGAATCCAGGAAAAGTACCACATAACGTTATTCTCCTCGTCTGCGCTCAGTACAGTGAATGGCTGTTGTCTTCAATGTGCTGCACGCTGATACGGCCCCACATCTTGTAGAAACACCAAGTGGTGTAAGCCAGTATGATCGGGACGAAAAGCGCAGCCACAAAGCTCATGATGCCCAGGGTCAGGTAGCTGGAAGTGGCATCCCATACGGTCAGGCTGACAGCCGGATTGCTGCTTGAGGGCAGGATGAACGGAAACAGAGAAGCACCCGCTGTTGTGATGATGCCCAGCTGGCAGAGGGAGCTGCTGATAAACGTCAGTGAAGGCTTACGGCCTGCCAGCAGGATTACACCGATGGCACCCAGGAAGCCGATGACCGGCGCCAGCAGGGTGATCGGGTACTTGCTGTAGTTCGCCAGCCAGCGGCCGCTTTCCACGACAACAACCGTCTTGTGCAGTGGGTTAGAAGCGGCATTGCCGTCAATCACGCTGGTGATTTCAAAGCCGGGGATATGGGCAACCCAGAAGCCGGCCACGGCAAAAGCAATAATCACGACAACGGCCAGACGACGGGCAGCGATCACAGCGCGTTTCTCAACACCACCTTCAGTGCGCAGGCCGAGCCAGCAGGCGCCCTGCATCAGGATCATGGTCAGGCTGACCACGCCGCACAACAGTGCGAACGGGTTGAGCAGGCTCCAGAAGGAACCGTTCAGGGTGGAGCGAAGGTAGCTGTCCAGGGTGAAATCGTAGCCCTGGAACAGGTTGCCGAACGCTACACCGAACACCAGTGACGGCACAGTGCCGCTGATGAACAGACCGAGGTCACACCACTTGCGCTGGTGCGGTTCAACTTTCGCACGGTATTCAAACGCGAGGGGGCGCATCAGCAAGGCAAACAGCACCAGCACCATGGCCCAGTAGAAACCGGAGAACGCGGTGGCGTAGACCATGGGCCAGGCGGCAAAAATTGCGCCGCCGGCGGTGATGAACCACACCTGGTTACCATCCCAGTGCGGGGCGACCGCGTTGACGATCACACGACGCTCGTTGTCATTCTTGCCCAGGAAGGGCAGCAGACCGGCAGAACCCAGGTCGTAGCCGTCGGTGATGGCAAAGCCGATCAGCAGCACGCCGACCAGTACCCACCACAGGAGTTTTAACATTTCATATTCGATCATCTTCCATCCTCCCGTCAGTGTGTCGCCATGCCGGCTGGCAATTCAGCCTGTTTTTCAAAATGGTAACGGCCGGTGTGCAGGCTGCTCGGGCCGAGACGGGCATACTTGATCATCAGGTAGCATTCGACCACCGCGAAAATACCGTAGAACAGGGTAAAGCCGGCAATACTCATATAGAGATCGGTCGCGGTCAGGCTGGACGCGGAAAGTGACGTCGGCAACATACCTGCGACGGTCCATGGCTGACGGCCGAATTCGGCGACAAACCAGCCCATTTCACAGGCAATCCAGGGCGCTGGCAGTGACCAGAGGACAATCTTCAGGAAGCGCTTGCTCTGGTATTCCGTCCGGCGTGCTGTCTTGATAAAGGCGGTCACGAAGATCAGCAGCATGAAGAAGCCCAGGCCAACCATGATCCGGAACGCGAAGAACAGCGGAGCAACCTGCGGAATGGTGTCTTCCGCCGCCTGCTTGATCTGGGCGTCGGTGGCATCCACAACGTTAGGCGTGTAACGGGTCAGCAGAAGACCGTAGCCCAGGGTGTCTTCGACTTCCTTGAACTGTTCGCGGATTTCCGGGGTATCGTTTCCGGCCTTCAGCTCTTCGAGCAGGCGATAGGCTTCCATACCGTCACGAATGCGGGCTTCATTGCGAACCAGCAAATCCTTGATGCCGGGCACTTCTTCGGTCAGGGAGCGTGTCGCGATGATGCCCATTACCCAGGGGATTTTGACGGCGTAGTCGGTACGCATTTCTTCCTGGTTGGGGAAGCCGAATGCAGTGAACGGCGCCGGGGCTTCGTAGGTATCCCACTCCGCTTCGATGGCGGCCAGTTTCACCTGCTGTACGTCACCCAGCTTGTAGCCGGATTCGTCACCCAGCAGAATAACGGACATGATGGATGCCAGACCGAAACCGGCGGCAACCGCAAAGGAACGACGGGCAAACGGGACATCCCGGTCGTTCAGCATATAGTAAGCGCTGATCGCCAGGACAAAGATGGCGGCGGTGGTATAACCGGCAGCCACAGTGTGGATGAACTTGACCTGCGCGACCGGGTTGAAGAACAACTGACCGAAGCTGGTCATTTCCATGCGCATGGTTTCAAAGTTGAACTCGGCGCCGACAGGATTCTGCATCCAGGCGTTGGCCACCAGGATCCACAGAGCGGAGAGGTTAGAACCGATCGCGACCAGCCAGGTACAGCCGAGGTGCTGAACCTTGCTCATGCGATCCCAGCCGAAGAAGAACATCCCGACGAAGGTGGATTCCAGGAAGAATGCCATCAGGCCCTCAATGGCCAGCGGCGCACCGAAAATATCCCCTACATAGTGGGAGTAGTAGGACCAGTTGGTGCCGAACTGGAATTCCATGGTCAGACCGGTGGCGACGCCCAGGGCAAAGTTGATGCCGAAGAGCTTGCCCCAGAATTTGGTCATGTCTTTATAGATCTGCTTGCCGGTCATGACATAGACCGATTCCATGATGGCCAGCATGAAGCTCATGCCGAGTGTCAGGGGAACAAACAGGAAATGGTACATCGCCGTCAGTGCAAACTGCAGACGCGAGAGGTCTATTACTTCATCCGGGATCATTCTATCCTCGCTGGTGTGGCTTGGGGGAAAAGTGCCTGCACCGACCGTTCTCAGGAGACCTTTCCCGTTGTATGCAATACGACGGTTTCCCTGCGTCGCCACAGCTCTCCGGCTGCTGGCCAGGTGGCTGTAATACTCTCCCGATACAAGGATGGAACGGTGCAATCTTCGGAGGTATTACATACCTAGACTGGCAGCGAGAATTATAGGTGTCCTGATAGTCCAGAAATTGATCTGGATCAATATTTGTGTCCCGCGCCAGACATTTTGTTGAATAATTCAACTTGGCTTGAACGTACACATTTTAGACCGCGCATCAGGTGTGGAGTTCCAGTGTGCGACGGGCATTGTAGAGACTGATTTGCCAGATTTTGTGCACGCCGGGAATTTCGATGGGGGCGCGATTGAGCTGGGTCTGCTGGTTACTCACCGGGGCCTCATGTTCGGCGATAAATTCCAGTTTCTCGCGGCTGGCCTGGTAGTTGTCGACCAGGAAATCCATGGTGCCCCGGGTCAGTGGCACCCGGTAATAGCGGATCAGGTTCTGGGCCAGCCGTTCCGCCATGGCAGCCAGGCTGACATCCACGGCATTCGCCATGGCCTTGCCAACCGAGGCCTTGATCATGGGGCTCATGCCCGGTTCAATGGCCCCCAGGCTGGTGGCAGGGGTGCTGTCGATAGCACGCTGGATGGCCGGATTACTCAGGTCGATACTCTGGCCGAGGATGACAGCGATTCCAGCAGCCAGCTCCCGGGCGCGGGACTGGGTCAGGCGTTTCTCGTTGCTGCTGCGGGCGTGGTCCATGCTGCGATCACTGGTGCGGCGGATGCGGTTGTCTTCCAGCAGCTGGGCTAACTGTCGGGCAACCTTGATCTTCTCGTCATCATCCAGCGCGATACTTTGTTCCGAGATTTTCAGCGAGCGCCGGACCTGGTCGCCGCTGTTTTCTTCATAATGCTTGCTGCGCAACTGCCAAACTTTCAGTGCCCGGCTGAAGCGCCGGTTTTCCCGGGTCAATCTTTCCTGAGCTTCGAAGGCGCGTTCGTACAGGTCAATGGCTTTTTCCAGTTGCAGGGTTTTGATCTGCAAAGCCATAAGCTGCTTGCCGGTATGGTTGGTAATGCGGCGGCATTCAGTGACCTGGCGGGACAAACTGTCCATGGCGTCAACGGCAACTGTCAACAGGTGGCGGGGGCTTAGGCCCGGCGCGGTATTGATATCTTCCCGTGGTTCGATGTAGTTGAGGTAGGTGGTTAGTGCCCGCAGGCGACTGTTGACCCGCGCACGGGCCAGCCGGTAGTTGTTGCGTTCTTTTTCAAGGCTGTCCATGGAACGGGCCAGCGTCCAGTCACCGCTGTACTGGTATTTCAGGTAACGGATACGGCGACCGCAGATTAATTCAAAGCAGAGGGTCAGCAGTTCCTCCACATCGTGCAGGGTCATGAGGTCTTCATTGTCCTGCTCGATCGCAGAGAGAATGCGTTCCAGGAACATCTCTTCCCGTGGTATGCCTTGGCGCACACTGGGTACACGCCCGGTAAGGCGCTGACGCATAGCCTCGGCAATGCGGGGATGTGTCTGACGCAGTGTGTCGTAGGCTTCCTGGGTTTGTTCGCGGATATTGTGGACGATGTCCTGCATCCGGTTATAGAGGCCTGCACGGCGAAACAGCTCAATGTGTTCGGCTTGCCGGGCCAGTTGTGCGTCAGCGGTCAGGTCTTCAATCGCCAGGGCGACCCAGGCAGGTCCCAGGTCCAGTTTCCGGAGGATAATGCCGGCGGATTCAATACGGCGATTGTCTTCTCCCAGGTTTTCCATGCGCAGGTCACGAACCATATAGAGGAGTTCCGGCAGGCAGTCGATGACTTCCAGCAGGTTCTTTTCATCCTTCTTTTCCCGGTGGCCGTGAGTGGTGTTGTAGATCAGTTTTGTGGCGATACCCAGCAGACCGGCAATCAGTGAGTAGGCCAGGAAGTAGATGGCGCGATCCAGTGGTGGAAATGTACCGTAGCCGATGTAATACGCACTTGAAGCAGTAATAAACGTGACCGGGCCGGCGGTCCAGGCCAGCATCAGGAACGTAATACCCCAGGGTTCCTTATGGGGGGCTGTGCGGATTTTATCGAGCAGCCCCTGTCCACGGGCCTCCATGGCCAGTGTGTCAGCTGAGCGGTGGGTATATTGCTTGTTTTTTCGTACCGGCCACATGGGTTGTTCTGGTCGTTTTTGACTGCCGGGTGAACGGCTGAAAAGGATGTGCAGGCAGATTGCGCCACGTTTTTTCTGGTACTGATTGTATAGGGGGTGGCGCGGATTCCCATATGTATTAATACGCCAATCCGCACCCGGCTTCGGTAGTTGTGGGTTATAGCAGGGAATGGGTTTCGGGTTCGGAATGCCTGACCCGGTTTCGGCCGTCCGATTTGGCCCGGTATAGCGCCCGGTCAGCTGAATCGAGCAGGCGATCGAGGTTGTAGCCGCAGTGTTCAGTGCTGGACAGGCCAATACTGAGAGTGACTTTTTCCGAATCCAGCTCGTCGAACTTTAGTGCTAACAAGCCTGTGCGGATACGCTCGGCGATTTGCTCGGTCCTTGCCGGTGTCGCGTGGGGAATCAGGGCGACAAATTCCTCTCCACCCATGCGGGCAAGCAGGTCACGACTGCGCAGGTTGTCGCGGCAGACGTCGGAAAACATCTGTAGTACCTTGTCGCCGAAGGCATGACCATAGGTGTCATTCAGTGGTTTGAAGTGATCGATGTCCATGTATAACAGGGTGGCGGGTTTGGTTTCCTGCTGCAGACGCTTCAGCATGGCGGTGGCCTCCCGCTGAAACGCCCGGCGGTTGCACATGCCGGTCAGGTCATCCAAGTCCGCTTCACGACGAAGTTCGTCGTAACGCTTGCTGGCCTGGAACAGGGTGCGGGTATGGGAGGCGATATCGCTGGCCAGCTGAAGTTGATCTTTGTCCAGGGGTGTATTGTCGTATTGGCGCAGTAACACGACAGTCCATGTATGACTGGATTCCCAGAGTACAGGAATAATACTGACCGATGCGGCCTGATGGTGGCCGTATTGCATCTGCAGGGTGGCTTCTTCTGCCGAGCGGGCAATGTTGCCCAGTAATGTCAGGCGTCCATCCACCAGTTGTTCAAACAGAATTTTCTGCTGGCCACTCAGGCCGATCACCGATATCTGGTTATTTCTTATATGCAGAAGGGCGCAGGTATTGATCGGTAAAAGGCTGTTCAGGGTGGAAAGCAGGCGAGAGCCTATCGCTTCCTCGTCCATGCCGTTGAGGTTATCCAGGTAATGTTTGACTGCATCATTGTATATGCGTCGATGACGGTAATGTCGTTGAAGGCTGTTTTCCATCAGCGCATAGTTTTGCTGATAGGTACGATAAAGGGCGGTGGTGTAGGCAGGCAAAGCCAGGCTGAAGGCAATCGCCTGGATAACCAGTGCCGGATAATATGTCCAGCGGAATACGTCGATGGTGTAGCCCTCAATGGCTAACAGGCTGACAAGGCTTCCCAGGCTGATGACCAGCCACCCCATGAAAAAGAACGATGCATTGCTGTGTGCTTTTCTGACAAGTACCAGGCTGGATGCGCTCAGCACGATAAAAGTGATTGCCAGCATACTATGGAATAGTGTCGTAAGAGGCTGATTCAGGGACTGGAAATTCAGAAGGCAACTGCCTGCTATTAGCAGCAGGATGGAATAGAGCGTACGACAAGCAATATAAACGGGACGTGATTCCTCTTTGATTGGAATCAGAGACAACATGAACCGAATGGCAAACGCGGCAGCAATGGCGCCGAAAAACAGGGGTTGTTGACTGGCCCAGTTATCTAGCGTGAACGTTGGCAAGTCAAAGCGTGAGAAATCGCTGGATACGAGATAAAGCAGGGTCGCACCCGTATAAATGGCAAAGAACAGATAGCTGGATTTGTGCGCACGAATGAAAATGCAGATGTTGAAAATCATCAATGCCAGAAGCATGCCCAGTGAGAGCGTCAGGACTTGCCCGGTTAATGGTTCCAGTACCGGTGATGACGTTGTCAGTGATGTATTGCCTGACTGATCAGCCGCTACTGCTGGCGCTGACAACAAACAGGCAACAGTTGACAGCAATGCCGTTGATATTGGGAGTTTATGTGAAAACACAGTGTCTGTATGGGTAATACACATCCTTGATGTAACCCCTGTTCTCAGTATTTATTATTGTGAAAAGGGTCTCATGCCTTGAGCAATCCTTAGGCCAATTATCGTAACGTTCTTGTGGTGTCTCTTACAATGCCCTGTGGCAGTGGTATCGGGCGTCGCTACAGGGCATTAAACGTCAGTTGTGTTGTAATAAGTGACGCCTTGCGACACTGGTTGTGTTCAAAGGTGTCCTAAATGGTCACATGTGGCTTTGTCCCCACTTTTCTTAAAGGTCTCTTTTATTGTTTGGGGAAGCTACAGTGATCCATGATGAAAAAACGTAATAACCTAGTCTGATATTGCCAGCTCGGTCAGTATCAGAGAGTGGCTCCGGGCGATATGGGTTTTGCTGCTATCGACGATGGCGTTGCCTTTCAGGAAGTTGCGGCCCAGCAGGACAGGAAAGCTCAGCTGGTTGCTATCCATTAGTGTGAAGTCAGTAAACAGGTCAATATCTCCCAGTGTGACTTTCATCCTGACACTGGGGTTTGTGGAGCTGCGTGAACTGCTGTGACGTGAGCGAGACCGGTTGGAAACCGGTAGAGTCAATTCCTGAGATTGGGGGGTAGTAGCTTGTCTGCCGATCTGGAATCGTACCCACCGGCTGCCGTCGCGATCGAACTGAACAATATGGTCTGCGGCCAGAAAAGAGGTGGTTGAACCCGTGTCTATCAGGGCGTCCAGGGTTTGGTTGGCAGCGTGTAGAAAGACGGACTCGACGCAACCTATGACGGGGAGTCCGTTAATGGTTGCTGACATCTCGACAGTATCCGTACGTGTTTTGACATCCGGTGGAGGGCAAACCTGGTTGGTACCCACTATATGGGTTCTTTCGGGTGGGAAGGACAGGCCGGGTAGTCTGACTGGTGAGTAGTGCGGCGCCGTGTCCTGGTTGTACTGACAGCCTGCTATCAATAACAGGCAGGCGGTCATGATCAATGTGTTGCTATAGCGTGTCATAGAAGTCCTGCAGGTGTAGCGTACTTACTGGCCGGAATTGGACTCCGTCTGGGATTGGCGATCAGGACCAAAAAAACCGATGAGGCTGGTGATGACCAGGCTGACAATCGCGGGTAACACCCAGCTCAGATGGAGAGAAAATCCCGGCACATTGTTCAAAGGTAAAAGGTAGTACTCAATGGCGCGGCAGGGTAGTACATGCAGCCCGTCGGCAATACCGAACAAGGCAACGAGGAATAGAGTGAAACGTGCCGATAGTTTAGGGGCTGGTAGCCATTCACGAATCAGTGCCAGCAGGATAAGGATCATTGCGACCGGGTATATTGCCAGCAGGATGGGGATGTAAAATTCAATCAACTGGTCCAGGTTTATGTTGGCCATTACTACACAGGCCGCTGTAATGGCGGTCACCAGTGAGAAATAGGAATAGCGGGGCCAGAGTTGCTCAAAATATTCTGCAACGGCCGTTATGCAGCCGATGGCGGTTGTCAGACAGGCCAGGGTCACTATGGCGGCAAGGATGAGTATGCCCCATTGGCTGAACTGGTACTCAACAAAGGTGGTCAGGATTTGTCCGCCGTTACTGGCGTCAGGTGCAAGTGCCCGGCTGGTGGCGCCGATGTTGAACAGTGTGATATAGACAAGGGAGAGTCCTATGGCGGCAATAACGCCTGTGGCAATGCAATAGCGTGTCAGTGCTTGTCGATTGGTAATGCCATGTGATCGCAGGTTGGTGATGATGACAATACCGAACATCAGGGCGGCTAAGGCGTCCATGGTCATATAACCATCAAGAAATCCCTGGATAAAAGCCGTTGCCTGGTAGTCTTCAGCCGGTGGGCCGGGATCGCCGGCCGGATTGATGAAGGGGGTAACGCCAAGCACGATTAATAAGAGTATCAACGCCGGTGTGATGATTTCGCCGACGGTTTCCATCAGCTTGCCGGGGTACAGGGAAAACCACCAGGCAATGGCAAAAAAGACCAGCGAGAACAAAAGCTGCTGCGCATCACTATGACTGTTTTCGGTATCAAGGAAAGGAGTAATGCCGATTTCGAAGGAGACCGCCGCCGTTCGCGGAACGGCATAGAGGGGGCCGATCAGCAGATAGATAATAATGCCGATCAGGGCGATCAGCCGGGGAGGGAGATCCTGCGACAGATCGTTGAAACCTCCTCCCACCCGGGCCATGGCAATGATGCCCAACAGAGGCAGGCCGACGCCGGTAACGAGAAATCCTGCTGCCGCTGACCAGGCCTCAGTGCCTGCCAGTTGGCCGGACAGTACCGGGAAAATCATGTTGCCGGCCCCGAGGAACAGGGCGAAGGTCATGAACCCCATGGCCAGCAGGGCCTTTCCGGTCAGTGTGTTAGGGGTGGCGGGATGTTCCATAAGCGTGCAGCATTGATCATCAATCGAATGTTCACTAAGTATTAGTCATAAGACGGACAAATCCATGTTGAAGTTCCTGTCTTGCGAAAATAATACGCAATCAATGGCGGTTGATATTCGGCTTCACCGGCAGGCTATGGGTGGTTTACGTAAATAGCCCAGTTGTATCAGGCCGTATGCCGGATACAATGCGGCCTTTTATTTTGCGACCCGGTGGATGGCGTTTCGCTGATCATTACTGGTCTGAACGAGGATATTGATGACACAGCCTGCAGCCAACCCCCGAGCCCTCCTGCCATTGCTGGTCTTCCTGGGCGTGTTTTTCGGAAGCGGTATCTACTACTCCCTGGCCGGTGTTGAGTTTGCCTTTTACCAGGTCAAGGCGCCGGTTGCAGCATTGCCGGCCATTATTGTCGGTATGCTGATTGGTCATGCCCGGTTGAATGAACGTATTCAGCATTTTCTGCAGGGTATTGGTGATATCAACATTGTCACCATGTGTATGGTGTACCTGCTGGCCGGTGCTTTTGCCAAGGTGACCAGTGCCATTGGTGGCGTGGATGCCACGGTTGCCCTGGGATTGTCCGTTTTGCCGGAACAGTTATTGCTGCCGGGGCTGTTTCTCGTGGCGGCGTTTGTCTCCACTGCCATGGGCACATCCATGGGAACTATTGCTGCGATCACGCCAATCGCGATCGGGATCAGTCAGGCTACCGGTCTTTCACCGGCACTGTGTGCAGGGACAGTGGTTGGCGGCGCCATGTTCGGTGATAACCTTTCCATTATTTCTGATACCACTATTGCCGCAACCCGCACCCAGGGGTGCAGCATGCGGGACAAGTTTCGCCTGAATGCCCGCATAGCAATGCCAGCGGCACTGCTAACCATGATCCTTCTGTTTATTCTCGGTCATGGTGGCAGTGCGCCTGCGGCCACCGAATTCAACGCTTGGCTGGTATTGCCTTATCTTCTGGTGCTCGTATTGGCGGTCAGCGGCATGAATGTGCTGGTCGTATTGATGGTTGGGATTCTCTTTTCCGGGTTTCTGGGTCTGCTTGTCAAGGATGGCTATTCGATGGCGATCATGGCCGATAACATCTACCTTGGCTTTGAGGGCATGCTGGAAATCATGGTGCTGTCCATGTTTATCGGTGGGCTGGCTGCGGTTATGCGTCATGAGGGCGGTCTCGTCTGGCTGACCGGTTGTATTCAGTCCCTGGTAGGGCGCTTCCAGCGGCTGCAGGGACGAGCAGGCGAAATCGGTATTTCCCTGCTGGTGTCTGTCTGTAACCTGTTTACGGCCAATAATACGGTGGCCATTCTGATCAGTGGCTCGGTGGCGCGGGAAATTGCCGAAAAGAATGCCATTGATCCCCGCCGTTCGGCCAGTTTGCTGGACATGTTTTCCTGTGTCGTGCAGGGCATCATTCCCTGGGGCGCACAGCTGCTGCTGGCCGGTTCCATCGCCGGTCTTTCACCACTGGCGCTGGTGGGTGACAGTTATTACCCGTGGATACTGGCGTTGTGCGCTATCGGAGCAATCCTGTCAGGTTTTCCCCGGCTGTCGAAAAGCCAGTAGACAGGCGTCAGGTTTTACGGTTTATCGAGGTCTTTGAGCAAGGAGAGTTGCCATGTCGGAAAGAACGGTTGCAATGCCAAGGCGTACCAAGATTGTTGCTACCCTGGGGCCGGCGACGGATGCGGAGGCAGCACTGAGGGCGTTGATCGAAGCCGGTGTTAATGTCGTCAGACTGAACTTTTCCCATGGCACACCGGAAGCGTTGCAGCAGCGGGTTGATCGCGTACGTGAAACGGCTGCACAACTGGGACGGGCCGTGGCGCTCATGGGGGATCTGCAGGGGCCAAAGATTCGCATCGCCCGTTTTGCCAGGGGCGGCATCACCCTGGCAGAAGGCGATCACTTTATTCTTGATGCAGATATGGATAAGGCTGCCGGTGACCAGCACCGGGTGGGTCTGACCTATGAAGCCCTGCCCAATGACTGTGCCACCGGCGATATGCTGTTACTGGATGACGGGCGTATCACCATGCGGGTTGAGCGGGTAGATGGTCGCCAGATTCATTGTCACGTGGTTAACGGTGGCGAACTGACCAATAGCAAGGGAATTAACCGCCAGGGCGGTGGTCTCTCGGCGCCCGCGCTGACGGATAAGGATCGTGAAGATATCCAGACCGCCGCCAAGCTGGGGCTGGATTACCTGGCAGTATCCTTTCCCCGTTGCGCAGCTGACCTGGAGCTGGCGCGCCAGTTGTTGCACGATGCTGGTGGTGATGCCGCCATCATGGCCAAGATTGAACGTGCAGAAGTGGTCAAGGATGAAAAGGTGCTGGAAGAGGTTATCCTGGCATCCGATGCGGTGATGGTAGCCCGCGGCGATCTGGGCGTTGAGATCGGGGATGCCGAGCTGATCGGTGTTCAGAAAAAGATCATCGCGGAAGCCCGCCGTTTGAACCGGCCGGTGGTCACTGCCACCCAGATGATGGAATCCATGATTACCAACAGCCTGCCGACCCGGGCCGAGGTGTTTGATGTTGCCAATGCCGTGCTGGATGGCACTGACGCCGTCATGTTGTCTGCAGAATCAGCCACAGGCGCCAACCCGGGACGTGTCGTTCAGGCGATGGGGCGTATTTGTCTCGGTGCCGAAAAACAACCGGCGAGCCAGGTGTCGACCCATAGAATGGCGTTCTCATTTGAGCGGACAGATGAGACGATCGCCATGTCCACCATGTATGCTGCCAACCATCTGCAGAGTGTCAAAGCGATTATCTGTCTGACGGAATCGGGTTCCACGCCACTGTGGATGTCCCGCATCAATTCGCGGTTGCCTATTTTTGCGCTGACCCGGCAGGAATCCACACGTCGGCGGGTCGCACTGTACCGTGGGGTTGAGGCGTTCGTTTTTGATCCAACGGTTTACACCTCTGGCAATGAAGTAAACGCAGCCGCCGTTAAAATCGTGCGTGATGCAGGTTACCTGGCCGATGGTGACCAGGTCATCATGACCAAGGGGGATACGCTGGCGGTTGTCGGCGAAACCAATACCATGAAGATTCTTACTGTATAATCAGGCGGCCCCCTGCGCTTGCAGGGGGCTGATTTTTGCTGTCGATACTTGCAGATAGTCCTTCCCTGCCTCATTCTTCTCACCGCCCTGATGAACCCGGTGCATTGATGGTATCCGGTTGCCGGTCTCTCGTGACTGAACGGATGCAGCCTGCCTTTCCTGGCTGTTGCACACCCTGTTGATGGAACAAACGATGTATGAACTGACCCTCGTGAATGTCACTGCGCTGTTACTGGCCGGTGTGATAGCCGGATTTATCAATACCCTGGCGGGGGGCGGCTCCATGCTGACCCTGCCTGCGTTGATGTTGATGGGGATGCCCGCAGACGTGGCGAATGCGACCAACCGGGTGGGTGTCGTCATGCAATCGTTAACAGGTATGCAGGGGTTTTATCGCGAGAAACAACTCGAAGCTCCCTCCATGATGGCTGTTGTGGTGCCGACGCTGCTTGGCTCACTGGTCGGCGCACTGGCCGCCGCTTTCCTGCCGGAAGTGATATTGAAACCGGTGCTTTTGGGAAGCATGGTGTTGATGGCTCTGATCATGATCATTAAGCCATCAACAGTGGCGCCGGAGCCGGGTACGCCGGTTATTCCTCTGCATACTAAACCTTCCGCCTGGGTCGGGCTGTTTCTGGCAGGTGTTTACGGCGGCTTTGTTCAGGCAGGGGTTGGCTTCATGCTGATTGCGGCGCTGGCGGGAGGGCTGCGTTACGACCTGGTACGCGCCAATGCCCTTAAAGTGGTGTGTACAGCCTGTTTCAGCCTGCTGGCTTTAGGTGTCTTCATCTGGTACGACCTGGTGCTGTGGGTGCCAGGGCTGATTCTTGCCGTGGGTTGTATGATAGGGGCTCACTATAGCGTTCGGTTTGCCATACAAGCCTCTCAGGCCACGTTGAAATGGCTGCTGTTCGTGATGGTTGTACTCGCCTGCGGCGCTGCGATGCTGGACTCAGTAAGATGATTATTCAGGCTGTTGCTCTTTAACGGGCATACTGATCTGATCATGTTGCTCGGCGGCAGCCAGCTTCTGGAAGTTTTGGCCGGATAGATGCACCAGGGTTTCATGGTCTCCGGCTTCCAGGTACACATCCTGTTGCTGCAGGAAGCGGTCATCCCACACCATGCTCATGTCAAAGGCTGGCCCGATAGCGGGGATTGCGCCGGTTTTACAATCTGCGAATTTCTGTTGCAGCTCGTGCTCAGAGGCCAGGCGCAGCTTCTGGTCAGTGAGTTCTTCCACAGTATGCAGGTGCAGGCGCCGGCCTGCAGGAATCACGGCCATCAGGAAATTGTCGACATGATCTTTCAGGATCACGGCTTTTGCGACTTCCTCACTGGGAACGCGTGCCGCGATGGAGCTTTGCATGGCACTCATACTGGGGCTGTGATGAACCAGCTCAAAATCAATCTGCTGCTGTGCAAGAAATTGAGACAGTTTTTTTGAAACACTCATGGCAATGACTTCTCCATGTTAAGTCGAACCTGAAGTTGCACATCAGTATATGACCCACCAGGGCAGGGCATCAGATCAAACCTTTCTAAGCGGCGTCGCTAAACGAAACTCCTGACATAGAAGAAAAACTGAACTGGCTGGCTATACTCTCCAATAATGGGATAACTACGATTACGGGGCTGGCAACAGGATGGAAGCGCAGGGATGCGTTCAATGTACCTATGTGGACTATCAGGGCAGGCGTTGTGAAGATCGTTCAGGCAAAGAAGGGGGCTTGTGTTTCTGGCATGATCCAGAGGCTGACAAGCGGGGTGATGATATCTGCGAGCGCGTGGAGGCCATTGCCAAATCAGGTCGCCCTTTGTCTGGTTTCCAATTAGAGAATGCCAATCTTCGCAATGTTCATCTGGTCAATTGCGATAGTCCGGAAGGCTATGACCTGACGGATGCTAACCTGAATCATGCGGATCTTCGCGATGCACATTTATATAGCATCAACTTGCAGGGCGCTTGCCTGCTTAAGGTGGACGCCAGGTACGCGAATCTCAACTCCGCCAATCTGACCCGTGCCAACCTGCTGGGTATCCGGCTTGATGATGCGAAGATCGAGCATATTAAATGGGGCAACACCATCCTGCAGGCAGCACAGGGTAAAAAACTCAGAAAGCGCGAGCCGAACCGAAAGGAGGGGGTGCGCAGACTGAATGAAGAGGCAGAGGAAGTCTGCCGGAATATTCGTCGGCAGTGTGAGCTGCACGGTTTGCAGGAGGAGGCCGGCGATTTCTTTCAAAAGGAGATGCGCTACCGCCGTTACCAGTTACCCCCTTTTTCGTGGCAGAGGGTCGTATCGAAAACCGTTGATCTGCTGTGTGGCTATGGTGAACGTCCTGCGCGGGTTATTGCTTTCTCGGGCGTCATGGTTGTCGTTTGTGCGTTACTCTATGCCATGATAGGGGTCAGTGCAGGCGGTGAGATCATTCAGGTGCATCCCGAACTGGGCTGGCAGGCTAACTGGGGGCAGTTAATGGAGTGCTTCTATTTCAGTGTGGTGACATTTACAACACTGGGGTACGGCGATATTGCGCCGGTAGGTATCGGGCGAACGATCGCTGCCATAGAGGCGTTTCTGGGAACATTCATCCTTGCGCTCTATGTGGTGGTCTTCGTTAAGAAGATGACCCGGTAAGCGATAAGGATTACCTGCTTGTTTCAGGCCGGATGGTAGCGAACGCCGTTGTAAATGATGTCTTCTCTCTCTACCAGACTCTCGCAAACATATTCGGGCGCAATCCCTGCCAGGTAGTAGCGATGGCAGGCTCCGACTTCCAGCCACTCGGGAAAAGCCTCACCATTGAAATGCATGCACAGAGGCCCGGTCGCGGTGATGTGGGGAAGTTGCCGTGTCTGTTGGACGGTAAAGTCCATGAGGTCGTAAACAATAATGCCGAGAAAGACGGATGCCAGGAAGGCAACCAGAAACAGTCCCTGAACTGCACCAAAGATGGCAGCAAAGAAGAAAATCACTGCGGTTATGCATCTTGCCAGGAGAGAGCGTTGCTTCATGGCATCACCCGCGTCTGTTATGAATCCTCAGCCATCATGGCTGTTGATGGATTAATGTCTGTTGCAAGCGTCTTACTCATTGCGTTGAAGCCACAGCGTAGCCTCGTGAGACATCGTTGCAGATTATTCCATCAATCGGAAGGGCACATCATCGATAAGAATTGACAGAGAAAATCTGTCTGTTGTCAGCAGCTTCGGTAGGCCTCCTCTTCCTCAATATCACAGCTGATCGCCGCATGGGGCTGGCCGTACATCAGTTTCTGGAACTCGTTGCGGTGCATATGGATGAGCTCCCGGTGATTGCCACCCTCGATGTAGATATCAGCAACGGTATTGAGTGCATCGTCCCAGACAGTTTTCATGCCGTAGGCAATCCCCATGGCGGGTATGGCACCGGGCTGACAGTCAGGGAAAAGATCCTGCAGCGTGGTTTCCTGTACCAGTTTCAGGTTGCGATCCAGGCGCATATTCAACCAGGCCAGCATCAATCGGTTGCGTGACGGCATCACGGCCATCACATAGCCATTGCCATCTTTCAGCACAACGGCCTTGGCCATGGTTCGATCCGGAATGCAGGCCGAACGGGCGGTGTTCGCGGCCCGTTCCGAATAGGGATGGGATACCACTTCATAGTTCGTACAGCTTTCAGCGAGAAATGTCTCTAACTGCGGTGAAATGGACATGATGCCTCCGATAACTGCTGCTTATCGCCATGTCTCAGTTGCAAGATAAGTATATCGGATTGTCAATGAATCTTTTGCTTGTGTCAGTGTTGTTTTAAGACGGATTAAGTCCGAACCGTCGTTTTTTTATAAATACAGGCCATAAATATCGGGATAAATACGTGCTGCGTCCGTATTCGTGAACATGACACCATCGGGTCTTACCGTGTTGCAGTGCTGACGAACGGTAACGTCAGACTGAAAATAAACAGGAGATAGAGGATGATCAGGTTAGGGGATACAGAATTGACACTGTGTCGCCAGATACGGCAGGAGTTACACCGGCACCCGGAGTTGTCCGGTGCGGAAGGTGATACTGCTGAACGCTTGCAACGCTTTTTAACCACACATATCAGGCCCGATTGTGTACTCACCGGGATAGGTGGTCATGGTGTTCTTGCCCTGTTTGACAGCGGCCAGGCGGGTCCTACGCTTATCTTTCGTGCAGACATGGATGCCGTCGCAGTGGATGAGATCAATGGGTTGCCCTATCGTTCAGAACAGGCAGGCATAGCCCATATGTGCGGTCATGATGGGCATATGGCTACGCTGCTGGCATTGGGGTTCAGGCTGGCGCGAGAGCGGCCGACAGCCGGTCGAATCGGCCTACTCTTCCAGCCCGCGGAAGAAGATGGTACCGGCGCTATGGCGGTACTGGCGGATGAACGGTTTGTGGCATTGAAGCCGGACTATGTGGTTGGCTGGCATAACTTGCCGGGCACGGCTATTGGAACCCTGTTGGTACGGGCAGGCAGTTTTGCCTGTGCATCCTGCGGCATGGAGATAACCCTCACCGGTAAAACGTCTCATGCCGCCAGGCCGGAGGATGGCATAAGCCCGCAGACGGCAATGTGTCGATTGCTGGAGCAGCTTACAGCGCTCAGTACACCTGTCGAGAATGATGAAGCATTTGCCTTGGCAACTGTCGTCTATGTCCGCCTGGGAGAGCAGGCTTTTGGTATCGCACCGGGTGACGCGACGATTATGGTGACGCTGAGAACCGCGGCAGATCATCGTATGCAGGCGTTAAGGCAGAAAGCGGAGGCGCTGGTTCAACAGGAGGCTGAACAGGCCGGGTTGCAGTGGTCAATCCGCTACCGCGATGAATTTGCGGCAACAGAGAATGATCCTGAGGCCGTTTCCCTCGTCATGGCGGCGGCGGAAGACGCAGGTATACATGCCGAAACGGTGGAGCGTCCCATGCGTTGGTCTGAAGATTTCGGACAGTTTACCCGTCACTTCAAAGGCGCGCTGTTTTGCCTGGGGAGTGGTGAGTCCTGCCCGCAACTGCATAACCCGGATTACGATTTTCCGGATGCGTTGATTGAACTTGGCAGCAATATCATGCTGCATGCCGCCAGGCGTCTGTTAATGGTTTCTGCCCCCGTTTAATTTTTCCGGGAGGAAGGTGGTATATGCGTTCAGCGTTTATTATCCTTTTCAGGGGTGTGGGTTTTTTTGAACGAAATAAAATAAGAAATGCATAATGAAAGTGTTTAAAAACGGTTTGTTGCCAGTTGTACTTGCGCTGTGCCCGGGATGGGCAAGCGCATCAAGTGGTGGATATGAGGTGCTTGGGGCGACTGAAGATCCACTGGCTTATCTCTGCATCGCCATCTTTGTCCTTGCTTATATGATGGTAATGGGCGAAGAGGTGCTTCGTCTGCGTAAATCCAAGCCGGTGATTCTCGCCGCCGGGATTATCTGGGCGCTGATTGCCACCATTGCCCAGGATTACGGCGTGGAACATGAAGCGCTTCGCGCTGCCGTGATGCACAACCTGGACGAATACAGCGCCCTGTTCCTTTTCCTGCTGGTGGCCATGACGTTTATCAATACCATGGAGGAACGCCTGGTCTTCGATGCCCTGCGTGCACGGTTGATGCAGAAAGGGCTGGGGTTCCGTCAGCTGTTCTGGGTAACGGGCATACTGGCATTTTTCATCTCTCCTGTTGCCGATAACCTGACCACGGCGCTTTTAATGGGCGCGGTGATCATGTCTGTCGGGGGAGGGAACCAGCGTTTTGTCACCCTGGCGATGATTAATGTGGTGGTTGCCGCCAATGCCGGCGGCGCCTTCAGTCCGTTTGGCGATATCACAACGCTGATGGTCTGGCAGGCCGGCAAGGTCGGATTTTTTGGTTTCTTTGCGCTGTTTTTACCGGCAGTGGTCAATTACCTGGTGCCGGCAATCATCATGAGTTTCTTCGTCCCCCCGGAAAAGCCCTCGGCGATTGATGAGCGTGTCCGGATCAGGCCGGGAGGACTTGTCGTGTGCGGTTTGTTCGGGTTGACGATTATCCTGGCAGTCACCTTTGAGAAGGTGTTCGCCCTGCCCCCGTTCATGGGCATGATGACCGGTATGTCGTTGCTGATGTTTTACACCTGGTACCTGACGTACAGGAGTCGAAGCGGTCAGTCTGCCCATCCGCTTGAAGGCAGCGATCGTGGGGAACTCGATATTTTTCACAAGGTTGCCAAGGCGGAATGGGACACCCTGCTGTTTTTCTTCGGCATTATTTTCTCGGTGGGTGGCCTGGGTTACCTGGGCTACCTGGAGATGATTTCTTCGTCCATGTATGCCGATTTGGGACCGTCAATCACCAATGTCGTTGCCGGATTGATTTCGGCCGTGGTGGATAATATTCCGGTGATGTTTGCCATTATCAGCATGAACCCTGAAATGGGTAATTTTCAGTGGCTGCTCGTGACTTTGACGGCAGGTGTCGGTGGTAGCCTGCTCTCTGTAGGATCGGCTGCCGGCGTTGCCTTAATGGGCACGTCGAAGGGCACCTACACCTTTATGAGCCATCTGCGCTGGTCCTGGGCGATCGCCCTGGGATACGCCGCCAGTGTCGGGGTTCATTTTGCCCTGAATAGCTGAGGCGATTGTATTGACCTGACAGGCGCCGAACATGGCGCCTGTTTTTTTTGGGGAATGACAGTGATTTCCCCCGGTGCCGATCGGTATTGATTCTTTGTAAATTTTTATCAAATGCATTTAGGAAATTGATTGGCGTCAACCCCCCTCATTGCCTGACCATGTATTAGTACCTACTGTCCAAAATCCTGGGCAACCCAGAATGAGATCAAGCGATGAATAAACTTACAACAGCGAATGGCGCGCCAATCGCCGATGATGATAACAGTATCTCTGCCGGCGAACGGGGGTCTCTGACCTTTGATAATTACCGGTTGTTTGAAAAACTGGCGCATTTTAACCGTGAACGTATTCCGGAGCGGGTGGTTCATGCGCGGGGGTATGGCGCCCATGGCACCTTTACACTGACCAAAGACCTGTCCGCGTTTTCCATGGCGGACTTCTTGCAGGAGACCGGACGCAAGACCGAGGTGTTTGCCCGTTTCTCTACCGTGGCGGGCGGACAGGACTCGGGGGATTTTGTCCGTGATGTGCGCGGTTTTGCCGTACGTTTTTATACCCAGGAGGGTAATTTTGACCTGGTGGGTAATAACACGCCGGTCTTTTTTATTCGCGACCCTGCCAAGTTCCCTGATTTCATTCATTCCCAGAAAAAAGACCCGGCCACCAATTTGCCCAATCCTGCCAATCACTGGGAGTTCTGGGCCAGTAACCCGCAGTCCATGCACCAGGTGACCATCCTGATGTCAGACCGCGGAATTCCCTTCTCTTTGCGTCACATGAATGGTTACAGCTCTCATACCCTGAGTGTCTGGAATAAGGCAGGTGAACGCTACTGGGTCAAATGGCACTTCAAGACTGACCAGGGCATTCGGACGCTGACAAACCAGCAAGCCGCAGAAAAACCGGCAGATGGTATGCAGCGAGACCTGGTTGAGGCGATTGCCAACGGTGATTTTCCGAGCTGGACCGTCAAGGTACAGATCATGAGTGAAGCCCAGGCCCGTGACTATGCCATCAATCCGTTTGACCTGACCAAGGTCTGGCCACACCGGGATTTTCCGCTCGAGGAAATCGGCAAGCTGGAATTGAACCGTAACGTGGAAAACTATTTCGCCGAAACCGAGCAGGTGGCGTTTTCACCCAGTAACCTGGTGCCGGGTATCGGGGCATCGCCGGACAAGATGCTGCAGGGCCGCCTGTTTGCCTATGCGGACGCGCATCGTTACCGGATCGGCGCGAATCATCAGCAGTTGCCGGTCAACCGGCCGCAGTGCCCGGTCAATCACTATCAGCGTGATGGCGCCATGGCCGGTATGGCGTGCCCGTATGGTGGGCATAACCAGAGCAGCACGGTCAATTTCTACCCCAACGACAGGGCCGGTGACGGGGCGCCTGTTCCTGATCCGTCCGTGGCTGAGCCGCCTATGCCGTTGGAGGAGCAGGCCTGGACCAAGGCTTATGACAGTCGAGATGCGGACAACTACAGCCAGGCGGGTGACTTGTTCCGGCTGATGTCTGAAGACCAGAAGCAGCAGCTGGTTGGAAATATTGCGGGTGGTCTGTCCCTGGCCAGTGAGTCCGTGCAGCAGCGTATGGTCGCTCATTTCACGCAATGTGATGAAGAGTATGGTCGCCGTGTACAGGCCGCGCTGGAAACCGTTGGCCTCTGACGGGTTGTAGAGATGTATAGCAGGTGTTCTTCTCCCGGGTTCACCTGCTATTTACTGATGGCTGGCCATTGCCAGCCTGACACCAAAACCGATCATCACCGTGCCGCTGAGCCAGCGACCCAGTTGTTGCGCCAGGCGGCTCTTCCCCAGTGCCCGGCCAGCTTTCGCCGTCACCGCGATGAGGATGACGTAGCAGGCGGCGGAAATCACGGCAAATGCCAGTCCCAGTATGATGAACTGCGCCTTCACATCCCCACCGGGCCTGACAAAATGGGGCAAAAAAGCCAGAAAGAACAGGATGACCTTGGGATTGAGCAGGTTGGTGCACAAGGCCTGGAGATAAGGGCTGCTGGCCCGCCTGGGTTTTTCTATCGGGCAGGGATCATGCGCCTGTTTTTTCAGTTTCATGAGGCCCAGCCATACCAGGTAGATGGAGCCCACCCATTTCAGCACCGAGAACGCACTGGCGGATGTGGCCAGTAAAGCCGCCAGTCCCATGGACGCGGCAATGGTATGCAGGACCAGGCCCGATACTGTCCCCATCGCGGCCTCCATTCCCATCTGGAAACCTTTTCGTGCACTCCAGCCTGCGACCAGCACCATATCGGGTCCCGGTACCAGGAAGAGAATGAGTGTGGCTGATACAAAGGCCAGCCATTGTTCCATACCCATGATGCTCTCTGCTGCTCCTGTCTAAACAAACGATTTACTGTTCCTGTGGATTGCTGAACGGGTTGCGGAATATCTCCCTGTTTTCAGCGTTGCGTTTTTGGACTGAAGCGGCGGGTATTAGTTCAATGGGAATCGCAATAAATTTATTAAAACGTTGATGCTATCGCTGGTGAGGAGAATCAGGTCATGTTGAGTGGCAGAGGTATCGCATGGAATGGACCGGCCAAACGTGCCTGTGGCGATCCATTCCAGGGTATTACTGGCGACTGGTGCTGGTATGTAGACCGCACTCACGGTTGCCCAGAACCTTGGTCGGATCGAAATAATCCTCTTCAATGGGCAGGTCGTGCTCGACCTGGTATTCCTCAAGATCCAGTTCAGACCAGTAAAAGACCGGCGCCACCCGGATGATGCCGTCCTGTGTTTCCGTCAGGATATCCAGGTTTTGGCGAAAAGCGGTTTGCTCTTTGCGGATAGCGGTCAGCCAGAAGTCGGGTTTGGCGTCTGCCATAGCGCGCTGGAAGGGCTCCAGTTTGATGTCGTGGGTAAACGCGTCATGTGCCGGGGTGTCGACGTCCGGGATCCCGCCGTAAATGGCTTCCCGGCAGGCACGGCTATAGCGGGGATGATAAATGCGGATATTCAGGTCAAGCGTCTGGATCAGCTGATGGGCAAACCGGTAAGTGGCCGGTGTCCCGTAACCGGAATCAATCCAGACGACCGGAATATCCGGCTTCTGGCTGGCGCAGAGGTGGATAATGGCGGCTTCGTGTGGGCCAAAGTTGGTGGTCAGAACCGGGTTCTCTGCCTGATCGAGGGTCCAGGCGACAATCTCGGACGGATGACGGTTAGCCAGCTCGCGGTTGAGGCTTTTGAGGTCCAGTGTCATAGGCATGTTGTTGTTGTGGTTTGCGGGGAAGCTAGGATAGGGTACCTGCCTGTCAGAAGGCAAGGCCATGAGCATTTCCTGGAGCGCCGTAACCGGGATGCTTTATTATTGATAATTATTCCTATTTGCATGCAAAGTCGATAGTATTCGTGGCCTGCATTCAGGAAGGGTGTCATGCCTGATCTTTTGTTGATGTGTCCATAACCGGGGAAGCCATGCCTGGCGTTGTTGTTGCTGCACTTTATCAGTTTGTAAGCCTGCCGGATTACCGTTCGCTGCGTGAACCCTTGCTGTCATGCCTGCTGGACAATGGTGTCAGGGGATCGTTGTTGCTGGCTGAAGAGGGGATTAACGGCACCGTGGCGGGTTCCCGCGCCGGTATTGATGCATTGAAAGCCTGGTTTCAGGCTGATGGTCGGTTTACAGACCTTACCTATAAAGAGTCATTGTCGGATGAAAACCCGTTTTATCGTACCCGGGTCAAGCTCAAGCGGGAGATCGTGACCATGGGGGTGGCGGGTATCTCACCCGTCAACCAGGTGGGTCAGTATGTTGAGCCGGAAGACTGGAATGCCCTGATATCGGATCCGGACGTGCTGGTGGTTGATACCCGCAATGCGTACGAAATCGAGGTGGGTACCTTCAAGGGGGCCGTCAATCCCGACACTGACAATTTCCGTCAGTTTCCCGGCTGGGTCGAAGAAACGATCAAACCGGCCAGGCAAAAACGGGTTGCCATGTTCTGTACCGGCGGCATTCGTTGTGAAAAAGCCACGTCACTGCTGCTGGAACAGGGCGTTGAGGAGGTTTATCACCTGAAGGGTGGCATTCTCAAGTACCTGGAAACGGTACCGGAACCAGATAGTCTCTGGCAGGGAGAATGTTTCGTCTTTGATAATCGCGTGACCGTTAATCATGACCTTGAGCCCGGCCAATATGACCAGTGTCACGGCTGTCGTCGTCCGATCACCGAAGAAGACAAGCGTTCGCCGTTGTATGTCCGGGGAGTGACCTGCCCTCATTGCCATGACAGCCAGACGGAGCGTTCCCGTGCCCGTGCCGCTGAACGCCAGAAGCAGATTGACCTGGCCAGGGGGCGGGGTGAGCCTATGCCTCTGGGTAAAAATCAGCAGAAACGCCCCTGATTCGCAGGATTGTGTGATAACCCTTCCATCCATATAGAGCCATCTGTCGTATACCGATAAGATAATGTAATACCTGCGACCGCCTGCCCGGGGACGGTAAGGCGGTCGCAGCGCAGAAGACTATCCAGGATCGCCATTTTGAGTGAAACACTAACAGCTGCCGACCATGCGGTCGGAGAGCAGCACGATTCCCGCGTTTATAACTGGCAGCGTATCCGCCGTATTGCCCTTGAGTTCAAGCGTGAACTGGTGGTTGCGAATATCGTCGCGCTGCTGGCAACGCTGGCCAGCGTCCCGACCCCCTTGCTGTTGCCCCTGCTCGTGGATGAGATCTTGCTGCAGGAGCCCGGTGCGGTGGTCGCCACCCTGCGGCCGCTGATTCCGAATGAGTGGCATGGGCCGTCGTTCTATATCCTGCTGGTACTGGGGCTGACCATTGTGCTGCGCCTGCTGGCGCTGGTCTTCAATGTCTGGCAGACACGGCAGTTCACGATTATTTCCAAGGAAGTGGTCTTTCGCATGCGCTCCAGCCTGCTGCACAAGCTGTCGCGGGTGTCGATGTCGGAATATGAGACGCTGGGCAGTGGCTCGGTGGCCTCCCGGTTTGTGACCGATCTCAATACCATTGACCAGTTTATCGGTTCAACCGTCAGCCGTTTGCTGGTGGCAGTCCTGTCCATCGTTGGCACCGCGGCAGTCCTGTTATGGCTGCACTGGCAGCTGGCGCTGATCATCCTGTTTTTCAACCCGGTGGTGATCTGGTTCACCACGCGGCTGGGCAAGAAAATCCGCACGCTCAAGAAAGAAGAAAACAGTGCCTTTGACGTCTTCCAGGCGGCGCTGACCGAAACCCTGGACGGCATTCAGCAGGTTCGGACCGCCAACCGGGAAAAGCACTACATCAGTCGTTTGCTGGACCATGCCCGTGCTGTCAGGGATCGCTCCACCGCCTTTTCCTGGAAAAACGACGCCGCCTCCCGGTTCAGTTTTGTCCTGTTCCTGCTGGGTGTGGATGTCTTCCGTGCCTGCGCCATGATGACAGTGGTTTTTTCGGATCTTTCCATCGGTGAGATGTTTGCCGTGTTCGGTTATCTCTGGTTCATGATGGGGCCGGTCAATGAGTTGTTGAGCATGCAGTATGGTTATTTTGCCTCTAATGCGGCATTGAAACGCATCAATAACCTGCTCGAGCTTGAGGAAGAAAAACGGTATACAGCCTTGCTCGATCCATTCGGTGGCCGCAAGACGGTTGGTCTGGATATCGAGGATGTGCATTTTGCATATGGCGATAATGACATCCTCAAAGGGGTTTCTTTATCAGTTAAGCCAGGCGAAAAGGTCGCGTTGGTCGGCGCCAGTGGCGGCGGTAAATCAACGCTGGTGAAGGTGTTGCTGGGGCTGTATACACCAACGCAGGGCAGTGTACGCTTCGGGAATATACCCATGGAGCAGATCGGGGTTGATGCCATTCGCGAGCATGTCGTGACGGTGCTGCAGCATCCGGTGCTGTTCAATACCACGGTGCGCGAAAACCTTTGCCTGGGACGGGATGTCCCCGATGAAAAACTCTGGCAGGCGCTGGAAGTGGCTCAGCTCAAAGTATTTATCGAGCAGATGGACGACAGCCTGGATACCCTGATAGGAAACCAGGGCGTTCGCCTGTCTGGCGGACAACGGCAGCGGCTGGCCATTGCGCGTATGATTGTGACAGACCCTGCCATCGTTATTCTTGATGAGGCCACGTCTGCCCTGGATACGGCAACAGAATTTCTCTTACATAAAGGGATGGAGGAGTTCCTGTCCAGCCGGACGACGCTGATTATTGCCCATCGCCTGAGTGCTGTGAAACAGGCGGATCGTGTGTATGTCTTTGAAGATGGTTGTATCAGTGAAGAAGGTGAACACGATGAACTGCTGCAACAGAATGGCTTATATGCCCGCCTCTATGGCCACTTGCAATAAGTGGTTGATGGCAGGGTTTTTCATTAACCTGTGATCACACCGCTGTAAGGTTTAAAACACATTTCGTGAGTTTTAAACCTTACCTTCCTCATTTGTTTTGACTGCCCTGTAATGCACATCGCTCATCAGGATTTATCGGTGAGCGGTGGTAGCTCCAATGTTTTTTGTTTCAGGATATAAAGGCTGACACAACTGGCAATAATGACCAGTAACACGTGTACGGGCCACAGGGGCACGATCACGATGGATGCGCTGATGCTGAGCCAGAGTACGATCAGCGTGTAAATTTTTGCCTTACGCGGGATCCCTTTTCCATCCAGGTAGTAATGAATGTAGCGGCCCAGCCGGGGGTGCCCAAGCAGCCATCCGTGGAACGCCGGGGAACTGCGCAGGAAACAGGCTGCGGCCAGTAATAAAAAAGGTGTCGTTGGCAGGACGGGCAAAAAAATGCCGAGGATGCCGAGTCCCGTGGCAAGAATGCCGATGCCGGTCAGCAACAGGCGAACCAGTGGGTTCTTCTGCAATTTATCCGAGGTTCTCGTTGTCATAACTGGCTCAAGGGCAACCTGGCAGAATCAAAAACATGTTCAATTTACTGTATCACAGTGTCCGGAGGCATCCGGGATCGCCGTTGTGATTGAGCATTATATGCCGGCTTGGCAGCAATGCCTTTCATATATTCTGATACGATATATTTCTATGCAGTTGTACAAATATAAAAATATGTATAATTATAGTATGCCATAAACCCTATAACGATGATTGAGACACGATGTCAGGAGGGAGCCATGCCGGCTATTTACAACGCGCCGCTGAAAGATATCCGCTTTCTTATCCACGGGTTGTTGGAGGGCGGCGGTATTGCATCCCTGGAAAAATACCGTGAGATAACACCGGATTTAATGGATGCTGTCCTAGAGGAAGGTGCAAGGCTCTGTGAACAGGAGTTCCTGGCGGTCAATGCCAGTGGCGACGAGGAGGGTTGCCACTATGATGCGGACAGCCAGTCCGTGGTGACACCGACAGGCTACAAGCAGGCTTATGAGGCTTTCGCAAAAGGCGGTTGGCTGGGAATCAGTATGGATGAAGTGTGGGGCGGACAGGCCATGCCGCATCTGCTGGGTTTCGCCATGGAAGAAATGAGCTGTGCTGCCAATCTTTCTCTCAGCATGTATCCGGGTTTGACGGTGGGCGCCATGAACCTGATTGCTGCTCATGCTAGTGAACAGCTGCAGCAGACTTATCTTCCCAATATGGTCAGTGGTCAATGGTCCGGTACCATGTGTTTGACCGAGCCCCAGTGTGGCACAGACCTGGGCATGATCCGGACAAAAGCAGAACCGCAGGATGATGGCAGTTACGCCATTACCGGCAATAAGATCTGGATCACCAGCGGAGAGCATGACCTGACCGATAACATCATTCACCTTGTCCTGGCCCGGTTGCCGGATGCGCCAGAAGGCGTCAAAGGGATTTCATTGTTTCTGGTCCCCAAAGTGCTGGAAGACGGTCAGCGTAATACGCTGAGTTGTACAGGACTTGAGCACAAGATGGGCATCAAGGGATCGGCCACCTGTTTTATGAGTTTTGACAATGCGGTTGGCTGGCTGGTGGGCGAACCCCATAAGGGGTTGAGTTGTATGTTTACCATGATGAATGCTGCCCGGTTGATGGTAGGTCTGCAGGGGCTGGGTGCGGCTGAAAGCGCCTATCAGACAGCATTGTCATTTGCCCGAGAGCGACTGCAGAGCCGTTCCATTTCAGGCCCGGTTGCACCGGATCAGCCGGCAGACCCTATCCTTGTCCATCCCGATGTACGACGGATGTTGTTACGTCAGAAAGTGATCAATGAAGGCAACCGGGCACTGGCTTACTGGACAGCCATGCATATCGATATCAGCCATCACCATGATGATGAAAAGGTCCGTGAGCAGGCCGATGACATTGTCCAGTTGATGACACCGGTAGTAAAAGCCCACCTGACAGATGAAGGATTTGATTGCTGCAACCTGGCTGTTCAGACACTGGGTGGTTCCGGTTTTACGAAAGACTGGGGCATTGAACAGCTGGTGCGAGATGTGCGCATTACCCGTATTTATGAAGGTACCAACGGCATTCAGGCGCTGGATCTGGTGGGGCGGAAGCTACCCATGCAGGGGGGGCGGTTAATCCGCAGTTTTCTGCAGCAGCTGGATGCTGAATTGAACGCGTACAGCCACCATCCCCACTATGCGGCGGTCAATGCTGCCAAAGAGGATCTGCAGGCGGCGACCTTCTGGCTGGCCCAGGAAGGGATGAAAGACCCGGAAGAGGCAGCCCAGGGAGCAACGTCTTATCTTCGCCTGCTTGCACTGACGGCAGTAGGTTGGTTGTGGTTGAAAATGAGCGTCAAGGCTGAGCAGAAGCTCGCAGAAGATGATCCTGACACTGGCTTTTACCAAAGCAAGGTCAAGTCAGCGGATTTCTACATGGCCAAGGTGTTGCCGGAAACGGCGATCCTGTTGAAGGATATCCAGTCAGGCAAGCAGGTGTTGATGGCATTTGAAAACGAAGAGTTTTGATACCTGCTACCTGTCGTAAAGGGTTTTCTCAAACCAGTAAGCGTTGATTTTTCTCCTTCCATGTCACCTTGCCGGCGTCCCTGCGCCGGTTTTTTTATCAATCGCGCGCTTTCGCTTTTGATCTCCTGCCGGCTTACCGTATGCTTGAGGTAGAAAATAAAAAACCGGGGGATTCGTTGTGCGGAACAGACTTGCATGGCTTCTGATTGGCAGCTTGTGGTTGCAGGGCGCATCGCTAAAGGCATCCGAGGACGTTACCGATGCTGTGGCGCCGGAAGAGGGTACCGGCACCACGCAACAACAGCAGGTCACCGCCAGTGAGTTTATGGTGGCTGCTGCCAATCCGCATGCGGTTAAGGCCGGTTATGCAATGCTCAAGGAAGGTGGGTCAGCGGTTGACGCCATGATCGCCACCCAGTTGGTGCTGAACCTGGTGGAGCCTCAGTCCTCGGGTATCGGTGGTGGTGCCTTTGTCGTGTATTACGACAGTGATGCCGAACAGCTCACAAGCTGGGATGGCCGGGAAACCGCACCACAGGCCGTTACACCAGACTTGTTCCTCGATAAAAAGGGTAATCCGCTGTCGTTTTATGATGCGGTCGTCGGTGGCCGGTCAGTGGCAACACCCGGCACGTTGAAACTGATGCATACCCTGCATGAACGTTATGGCAAGCTGGACTGGGAGGTATTGTTCCAGCCAGCGATCCAGCTGGCCCGGGAGGGATTTGAGGTTTCTCCCCGCTTGGCAGCCCTCATTGCAAGGGATGGAAATCGATTACGCCGATATCCGGTCACAGCAACCTATTTCTTCCCGGGTGGCAAGGCGCTGCAGGAAGGTGATCTGCTCACCAATGTGATCTTTGCGAACACGCTGTCGTTGATTGCTGAAAAAGGCATAGAGCCTTTTTATGAGGGCGAGATCGGGCGCGATATCGTCGCGGCTGTCCGTTCCGTCACGGATAACCCCGGTGTGTTGAGTCGTGAAGACCTGGCCAATTACCAAGTTTGGGAGAGGGATCCGGTCTGCATTGATTATCGTGTAAATGACATCTGTGGCATGGGGCCGCCAAGTTCGGGTGGCTTGACGGTTGGCCAGATACTGGGGTTGCTGGAACCTTACGATATGGCAGCGTCAGGGCCGGAAAATCCAGAAAGCTGGCGGTTGATTGGTGATGCATCGCGACTTGCTTTTGCCGACCGTGGCCATTACATGGCTGATGCTGATTTTGTCTCGATCCCTGATGGGTTGCTGGATAAGGATTATCTCAGGGATAGAAGCGCTTTGCTGGAAAGCAATCGTGCATTGACGTCTATAAAACCGGGTACGCCACCCGGTAAACGAAACCTTACACGTGCGCCGGATGAATCACTGGAACTCCCTTCGACGACGCATCTGAGCATCGTAGACAGCGACGGAAACGTCGTATCCATGACGTCTACCATCGAGAATGCCTTTGGTTCACGGCTGATGGTCAGGGGCTTTCTGCTGAATAATGAAATGACGGATTTCTCTTTCCGTCCCAACAAGGATGGCAAGCCAATCGCCAACCGGATTGAACCTGGAAAACGTCCAAGGTCGTCTATGGCGCCTACCATTGTGATGCGAAATGACAAACCTTACCTGGTGGTGGGCTCTCCGGGAGGCAGCCGTATTATTGGTTATGTGGCCAAGACATTGATTGCGCATCTTGACTGGCAGTTATCAGTCCATGACGCGATTCAATTACCCCACCTTGTGAACCGCTTTGGCCCGTATGATATCGAAGCCGGTACAGCCGCAGAAAAACTGGCGGCCCCACTGAAAAAGATGGGATATCAGGTCAATATCCGGGATTTGAACAGCGGACTGCATGCCATTGCCATAACGGAAACCGGTCTGGAAGGTGCCGCAGACTCCCGCCGCGAAGGGGCTGTGATGGGAGACTAAGTCTGACATAGGTGCCGATTAGTTGATTTATGTCGTGAGCTATAACGCTGTATCGTGTCAGCAGGTGTGAAGGGAGTGTGAATGGTTTTTCTGGGTAATTTTCGACAGACAGAGGTGCCCCGTTTCGGGTTTGCCATGCTGTTGTTGATGTTGATGACGGTCGTGGTGGTGTTTCCCTTCATGCCGGATTTGATTCGGGCCGGCTTTATGCTGAAGGTGTCACTGTCTCTGTTGCTGGTGGCGTCAGTTTATATTCTGAGTCATAAGCGGCAGTTCCTGGTTATTGCCAGTCTCCTTGCCTTCCCGACCTTTATTACCCTGTGGCTGCCCGTTCTCTATAATCGTCCGACGTTTATTTTTCTGGATAACATAACCAATCTGCTGTTTTTCAGTTACGTGATCTATGAGCTGGTTGTGTTGATCTTTTCTGCGAAGCGGGTCGATCGCAACATCATTTATGGCAGTATGTGTGTGTACCTGTTGCTGGGATTGCAGGGGGCTTTTATCTACACGCTACTGGAGTTCTGGATGCCCGGTTCTTTCCACGGTGAAGGGTTGTCCAGCATTCACGATATTTCGACATTCATTTATTTCAGTTTTGTCACCCTTTCGACGCTAGGGTATGGCGATATTGTGCCTGCGACACGTGGTGCCCAGGCAATTACCAGTATGGAAGCGCTTATTGGCCAGTTTTATTTGACAGTACTGGTAGCGCGATTGGTTGGCATCCATATCAGTCAGCGTTAACAAAAGCGTTTCCCAATAAAAGAAAAGCCCGTCGTTTAGACGGGCTTTCTGGTTTTAGGCCGTATGGCTTTTGTGATCAGGATCGCTATGTTCGATTAACTCACCTTTCACTCGCTCACGCATGGCCTGGATGATCTTGTAAAGCACCGGCGTCAGCAGTGTGCCAAGGATCGTGGCGGCCAGCATACCGCACATGACCGTGGTACCCAGCGAACGACGGCTGGCTGCACCCGCACCACTGGCAACCACGAGTGGCATAACACCCAGGATGAAGGAGAGCGCTGTCATCATAACCGCACGGAAACGCAGCCCCGCAGCGTTCAGGGCGGCATCATAGATACTCTTGCCCTGCTGTCGCTGTACCATCGCAAATTCGACGATCAGGATCGCGGTTTTCGCGGAGATACCTATCAACAATACCAGGCCTATCTGGGCGTAGATATCGTTGACCATGCCGGTTACGAACAGACCTGCCATGGCACCGAATGCGGCAATGGGTACAGACGCAATAACCGCAAACGGAATGTTCCAGCTTTCATACTGGGCGACCAGGAACAGGTAAACAAAGATCAGCGCCAGGGAGAACAGGATCGGCGCAAGGTTGCCGGCCTGGATTTCCTGCAGTGACTGACCGGCCCAGGAATAGGTGTAACCGTCCGGCAGCTTGGCGCCCAGTTCCTTCATGGCATTGATGGCGTCACCAGAGCTGTAGCCGGGCGCCGCCTGACCATTCACCGTGGCGGAACGGTACAGGTTGAAGTGGGTCAGGCTGGTTGGGCCCAGGATCGGCGTCAGGCGTGCAACGGTGGAGAGCGGCACCATTTCGCCGTCCTTGTTGCGGACATAGAAATGCTGCAGGTCTTCAGGCTCTGCACGGTACTCGGTCTCTGCCTGGATGATGACCTGGTAGATGCGGCCGAACTTGTTGAAATCGTTGATATACAACGAGCCCAGTTGCGCCTGCAGGGTCATGAAGACATCCGACATGGCAATACCCTGAACCTTGACCTTGTTCCGGTCTACTTCCAGGAAGTACTGGGGAACGTTGGCCCGGTAGGTACTGAACACGCGGTTGAGAGCGGGGTTCTGGTTGGCTTCGTAAATCAGGCCATTCAGCACCTGCGCCAGCTCCTGCGGACTGCGGCTCATGGTGTCCTGCAGACGGAAGTCAAAGCCACCGGTGCTGCCCAGACCGGGAATCGGCGGCAGGTTAAAGGCCATGGCCTGTGCATCGGGCAGTGACCAGAGGGTCCCCTGAATACGTCCGAGGATGGCATTCAGCTGAAGGTCCGGAGACTTCCGCTCTGACCAGTCTTCCAGTACTGCAATACCGAGCGCGTTATTGGAGCCGGCGCCACCCAGCAGACTGAAGCCGGATACGGAGATAAAGTCCGTAACGCCTTTCTGCTGCAGCACCAGGTCCGTGATGCGATGCATGACGTCTTCGGTACGGTTGATGGAAGACGCATCAGGCAGCTGGACATCGACAAAGACAAAGCCCTGGTCTTCTTCCGGTACGAAACCCGTCGGAACGATCTTGGCCAGGAAGCCTGTGCTGCCGAGCAGTACGAGGAACAGGATGCCCATCAGCGTAGAACGGCGCAGCATCCAGCTGACCCAGCCGGTGTAGCCACCGGTGAGCCTGGTAATGAACCGCTCAAAGGGCTTCAGGATGGCCATGTGGCCCATGCGGCCTTCTTTCAGCAATACCACACAGAGTGCGGGGCTCAGCGTCAGTGCGTTAATGGACGAGATCAGTACTGCTACGGAAATCGTGACCGAGAACTGTTTATACAGCTCACCGGTGATACCCGGCATAAAGCCGACCGGTACGAAAACGGCCAAAAGTACCAGGGTTGTGGCGATAACCGGACCGGTCACTTCCCGCATAGCCTCGACTGTCGCGGCTACCGGTTCCATCTTCTCCTTGGTGATTAATCGCTCCACGTTCTCAATAACAACGATCGCGTCATCCACCACGACCCCGATCGCCAGTACCAGGCCAAACAGGGTGATACTGTTGATGGTATATCCCAGGGCATTCATGACGGCGAAGGTACCGATCAGGGATACCGGGATTGCAACCGACGGAATCAACGTTGCCCGCCAGTTCTGAAGGAACAGGAAGACAACCAGGATAACCAGACCGACAGCCTGGTAGAGGGTGGTCACTACTTCATCAATAGAGGCATTGATGAATTTCGTGGTGTCATAGAGGATGTGGTATTCAAGCCCCTGGGGGAAGTTCTTTGACAGCTTGTCGATTTCAGCGTAAACGCTTTCGGCAACCTGGGTCGCGTTGGCGTCAGGCAGCTGGTAAATAACAATAAAGGCCGTTGGGTTGTTGTTCAGGTTGGCGCTGGCGCTGTAGGTTTGTGAACCTAACTCGATTTTAGCGACATCACGCAGTCGTACAATGGCGCCATCGGTTTTGGCACGGATAATCACCTTGCCAAATTCTTCCGGGTTAGCCAGACGACCACGGGTCTGGATCGTGTATTCGAACTGCTGGTCAGCCTGGGTGGGACCCTGGCCCAGTTTACCGGCAGCGACGATGGTGTTCTGTTCCTGCAGTGCCTGCTGGATATCCGCAACGGTGACGTCCAGGGAATGCATGCTGTCCGGATCCAGCCAGATACGCATGCTGTAGGTCATTTCACCCATCACCTCGACCTTGGCCACACCGTCAAGACGGGCCAGCGGTTCAGTCAGGTAATTGGTGGCGTAGTTACTCAGGAAGATCTGGTCAAACTTGTTGTTTTTGGCAAACAGGTTGATACCCATCAGCATGTTACTGGACTGCTTGATGGTAGTGATACCCTGTCGACGAACCTCTTCCGGCAGACTCGTCTCGGCGATGGCGACTCGGTTCTGGACGTTGACCTGGGCCATGTCATCATCGGTGCCACTCTTGAAGGTGATCGTAATCGAGGCAGACCCGTTGTTGGAGGCTGTCGAGTCAATGTAGAGCATATCCTCTACACCGTTGATCTGTTCTTCAATCGGGCGGATAACCGATTCTTCTACCACACTGGCGCTGGCGCCGGGATAGATGGCGGAAACGGTCACCTGGGGCGGCGCCAGTTCCGGATACATGTTAACTGGCAGGGTATACAGGGAGATCAAGCCCGCCAGCGTGATGACTATCGATATGACGAAGGCGAACTTCGGTCGGTGTATGAAAAACTGGCTGATCATTACTGGGCCCCTGCGCTGGCTTCAGGTGAGTTGCCGGCGGTAGCAGGGCGGGATGAGGATTTTGCCGGATTGGACAGGGTGCCGGTTTCCATGTCGATAGTTTTCATAACCGGGTTAACAACGACACCGGGACGTACCTTCTGAAGACCTTCGACCACAATGCGCTCACCCATCTGCAGTCCCTTGTTGACAACCCACATGGCGCCAAGGCGACGACCCATTTCCACCATCCGGGTTTCAATCTTGTTGTCCGCAGTGACGACCAGTACAAAACGACCCTGCTGGTTTTCCTGTACGGCAGCCTGGGGAATCAGGGGCATTTCCGTTTTTTCTTTGCTCTCGGCAATCAGGGTGACATAAAGACCGGGCAGCAGGATGTCTTCAGGATTGGGGAATTCAGCCCGCATGTTGATCGTGCCAGTGGTTTCATCTGCACGGGTATTGGCAAAGTTGAATTTGCCGGGTTGTGAGAATTCACCACCGGTGGGCAGACGCAGAGACAGGTCAAAGTCATTGGGGCGCTCATCACGCTCACCGGCATACTGTTCCAGGTACTTGACCACTTCCTTGTCATTGACCGAGAAGGAAACGTACATGGGATCTGTGCTGGTCAGGACCGCCAACGGCTCACTGGATGGGCCAACCAGGTTGCCGACACTGTAACGGGCTTTGCCGATTTCGCCACTGAAGGGGGCGGTGATACGGGTGTACGACAGATTGATCATGGCAGTTTCCAGCTCCGCCTGACGAGCCTGTACGGAGGCGCGGGCCTGGGCGTCGTTGCTGGTCAGTGTGTCCAGGTCAGACTGGCTGATGAAACCTTTGGGGAACAGTTCATGACCACGCTTCAGCGCTTTTTCTGCACGGATCAGTTCCGCCTTGCTGCTGCTCAGGTTGGCTTTGGCCTGGCTGATAGAGGCTTCAAAGGGGGCGGGATCAATCTGAAAGAGCAGTTGTCCTTTTTCAACCCGGTCACCTTCAATGAAGTCACGGCGGACCAGGTAGCCTTCCACCCGGGCGCGGAGCTTCACTTCTTCGACGGCTTCTGTCCGGGCGACAAATTCCCGGTAATCGCCAACGGGGCGGTTTTCAACCTTGACTACGGTGACCGCCGGCGCCGGCGCGGCGGCCTGATGCTTTTCAGCATCATCGCTGCACCCTGCCAGCAGGAGTGAGAAGCCGGCGGCAAGCGCAAGGCCCGTCTTGATGGAAAATCGGTTGGTTATGGTCATTCCTGTATCTCTTTCAGCTGTGCAGGCACAGACATGTCATCCATCACCGCTGACGAAAAGCCTATATCTGTCAGCAGGTTGCTCTGTCGTTGTAAGAAACCGCCGTTTATCCCGGGATGGGCGTATTGCCAGTCATGGAAAGGCAATGAAATAGGGCGACGAAAAGATTTTGGCGTAATCGTACCACTATAAGAGCGCACCCGGTGCGACAGAAGCTGTAATAATACGTGTTTTTTCCGTTCCGGCAGGTTTCGACTTGCGTTAACACACGGGAGAGTATAGCGTTCATTTCCGATTGAAAACTTCACATTGTGTATAAGGATGTCTGCCGGGTGTAAGCAGCGTCTTTTGCCGTGTCAGCAATGCGCGAGACCACCTCTATTTACGGCATCCTTACAATCAATAAAACCCATCAAAAGGTTGGCGGATTACAATAGGCCTTTGATGGACTGCAACAGTGAAACGGGTAGTACGCAGTTGTGGGATATTCCCTGCTGGGTTTCCAAGATAAACAGGATCTGCAAAGCACGACAGCCTATGACCAAGATACTGCTGGTAGACGACGATATTGAACTGTGTGAACTCCTGGTCGAATTGCTCGGTACAGAGGGTTTCAATGTAACGGCGGTTCATGATGGTGCGGCTGGCGTAGAGGCTGCGCTCACCGGTGAGTATGAGCTGGTTCTACTGGATGTGACCCTGCCCAAACTGAACGGGTTCGAGGTGTTGCGCACCATCCGGCAGCAGAGCCAGACACCGGTGTTGATGCTGACAGCCCGTGGTGATGATGTGGACCGGATTGTCGGGCTGGAAATCGGTGCGGACGATTATCTGCCGAAGCCTTACAAGCACCGTGAGCTGGTGGCGCGGATGAAAGCCATCCTGCGACGCACCCAGATGGAACCGGAAAAAACCACGTCCCGCAAAAAGCAGCTGGAAATTGATGACCTGACACTCAACCTGGCCAACCATGAGGTCTATGTGTCAGACCAGTTGCTGGATGTGACGGCAACCGAGTTTATCGTGCTCAAAACGCTGGTGGAAAAGGCCGGTGAACTGGTTACCCGTGATGAGCTGACCCAGACGGCACTCAATCGTCGCCTTGAGCCATTCGATCGCGCCATTGATATGCATGTCAGCAACCTGCGTCGCAAGATTGGCAATAAGCCGGATGGTCGTCCCAGGCTGAAGACAGTAAGAGGTTCCGGGTATTTTTATATTGGTGAATGACTTCAATTGACAAGCAATCACCAATGTTAAAAAAGCCTGGGGTCTTCCTCAAAGCCGTTCGTACATTTTTTCTACGTATCTGGTACCGGATCTACTGGAAGATATTCCTGTGGTTCTGGCTGGGTACCTGTGTCCTCGTAACAGCCGTTATTGGAACGCTGTTGTATACCGTGGAACCCGGTGATTTCCTGCCTGAGCGCCGGGCATTGCTCGAAGAGCTGCAGAGCAAATCGCTGATGGTGGATCGGGCCGGTTTCTATAACAGTGCGCCGATTGATGTGCTGGAGAAAGTCAGCCGCGCCATGCCATTGTCATCGTATACCTACCTTGTGTTGGTATCCGGCGATGGACGTTTGATCAGTCTCGGGCGCTACCCGCTCCGGAACGTCAGGAAAACGGTGTTTGAAATGGCGCCCAGTATCACGCCTGAAATCCGGCTGACAGAGGGACAGGTGATTGTCGGGCCGGCCACCGTGCGTCTTCGCTCTGAAGATTATTCTTTCTTTATGGTGAAAAAGCGTCCGCGGTACCTGTTCTCCCGTGTGGAAAGTATTACGCGAAGCCATCCGGGCTATGTCTGGACAGCCTTGCTGGTCAGTGGTCTGTTGTGCCTGATACTCACGCTTTACCTGGTGCGACCGCTGCGCAATTTGCAGGAAGCGGTTGGCCTTATAGCCAGTGGCGATTTAACGGCCCGTGTCGGGCGGGTTGTGTGCAAACGACACGATGAATTCGGTGAACTTGGGCGAGATTTTGACGTGATGGCGGAGCAACTGGAGCGACTGGATCAGCATAAGCTGCAGCTGTTGCGTAATGTGTCCCATGAGCTGCGCTCACCGCTGACCCGGTTGCAGCTATCATTGGCCCTGGCGCGAAATAAAACCATTGGCCAGGCAGAAGTGGAGCATGATCGCATTGAGCGTGAGATTGGCCGTCTGGATGAGATGATCGGGCGTATCATTCTCTGGTCCAAGATGCTGACAGCAACGTCAACCGAGCAGACAGAATCCTTCCGGCTCGATGACACGGTGAAAATGCTGGTTGAGGATGCCGATTTTGAGGCAGGCGCCAAAAACCGTTCCGTTGAGCTGATTCACTGTGATGAATGCACGGTTCGGGGTAACAAGAACTGGTTGTCCAGTGCGGTTGAAAACATCATTCGTAATGCCATCCGCTTTGCCCCGGAAGAGTCGTCTATCAATGTCTCCCTGATCAAAACCCAGGAAGCCATTACGCTGACTGTACGCGACTACGGTCCGGGTGTGCCGGATGATGCAGTGAATCACCTCTTTGAACCTTTCTACCGGGTGGACGAAACCCGTGGTGGTGATAACAGTGGCAGTGGCTTGGGGATGGCGATTGCGCGCGCGGCCGTTGAAGGTCATGGCGGTACGATCTCTGCCCGTAACGTGGTGCCGGGTCTGGATATCACGATCTTCTTGCCCGTTGACAGCTGACTGTTGGCTTCCTCGAAGCGCCGGTCAGGCGCCTGTTTTTCATTTCTCTGTTAAGCTGAACCGGCAGACATTCACCTCGCCGGTATATTGCTGATGACTATTTTGTGCGGTAATGATGACGTGGCGCCCCGGTGGACGGGGGATCCATCAGCAGCGCGTACCCTTCAGACATCATGGTCTCGCTGTGTTATTCGTGAAAACCGGTTACCCCCCTTGCGTTTGGTCGCGGGTGCGGATGTCGGATTTGAGGCGCAGGGAACGGTAACCCGGGCTGTGCTGGTCGTGCTGAGTTGGCCTTCACTGGCATTTATGGACTATTCAGTCGCTCGTTTGCCAACCGTTATGCCTTATATTCCTGGCCTGCTGTCTTTTCGTGAATGTCCGGCATTACTCAAAGCCCTTGGGGAATTGCGCTTAACCCCTGATCTTGTGTTTTGTGACGGGCAGGGGATTGCCCATCCCCGCCGGTTTGGTGTGGCCAGTCATTTTGGCGTGCTGTCTGGTTTGCCAACCATTGGCGTGGGTAAGTCCCAGCTGTGCGGCCGGCACGAAGATGTTAACAATGAGCCAGGCGACAGTGTGCCGTTGCTGGACGAAGGGGAGTGTATCGGCAAGGTAGTGAGAACCCGGGTCAATGTAAAACCGGTTTATGTGTCCATTGGGCATAAGGTTGACCTGGATACAGCCCTTGACCTGGTGAAGCAGGCAACCCCCCGTTACCGTTTACCTGAACCTATCCGCTGGGCTGATGGTATTGCCTCAAGACGTCCGTCGTTTATGAAACGACTCAGGGATATTCAAAATCAGTGATGATTAAACGGCATTGCAGGCGAACGGCGATAAGCGGCGGTGCTATCTTTACCCGCCGCTTGTCATGATTTCGCTATTGCTCCGTGACTGAATACCTCTTCAGGCCGCCACATATCTGTCCATGTTATGTGCCTGGGGAGACCACTGAATCAGCTCTGTCTCCGGCTCTGTGTCGAAGAGACTCTTGCCAACAAGATCATTGATGATTCTGGCTGAACGCCAGGCGGTCAGACTCAGTTGTGGTTCCGCAATGCCATGACTTTGCAGGCCGGCATTGACTGCATAGATCCGGCGATTGTCGGGTCCATCCCATTGAACACGGAAATTCTCTGTCAGGCTGTAATGGTGGTTGTGCCGGTCCAGATGCAATTGTGGCTGCAAGGGTTCAAGGTAGTCCGGCAGGCGGTATTCAAAACCGGTACAGAGAATAATGATATCGGCCTCCAGGATTTCCCGCTGCTGACTGAGAGCATTGTCCATAATCACCTGATAGCTGTTACCGTTCTTTTGTAGCTGGCAGAGACTTCGATCGGGCAGCACTGACCAATTGGTTGTTTGCGGTTCCCTGAAACTGGTACGGTCATAAAGTTCACGGTAGATCTCCAGAAGATAAGCGGGCGTGATGCCATCACTGGCCAGTTTCTGACGTTGCACGATGGATTGCTTCTGTTGTTCCGGCAGGGTAAAGAAATAATCGACATATCCCGGAGTGAAATATTCATTGGTGAACGGGCTTTCATCCAGTGGTTCCAGGTTTGGCCGTCGGGATACCCAATGAATCTCCGAGGCCTCACCCCATAATCCCCTCAAGCTGTTGAGAAAAATTTCAGCGCCGGTCTGCCCACCGCCGACGATGACCAGTCGTTTGCCCGACAGGTTTGGCGTTTTGTGCCCCAGGTCGATGGCATGAAAGCAGGTTGCACTGAGATGGCCACGGGCACAGTCGGGCACGTAGGGTGACTTGCCCGTTCCCAGACAGATATTGTTTGCCGTGACGGTTTTCTGATCAAAATGGATTTTGAATTGATTGTCTTCAAACCGGACTTCGCGGATATCGGCACCGAATGTCAGGTTAGGCAGTTGGCCCGCCACCCAGCCCATGTAATCCACAAATTCCTGTCGGCTGATGACCAGTTTTTCTGTTGAAAGAAACTGATAAAAACGGCCTTTTGCCACGAGGTACGCCATAAACGACCAGGGGCTGGTAGGCTGAATCGCGGTGACCAGATCCTTGAGGCAGGAGGTCTGCATATGAGCCCCGGGCAGCATAAGCCCCGGATGCCAGCTGAAGACCGGTTTTTTATCAAAGAACCGGGCTTTCAGCGCGGACTGGCTGTCCAGTAATGCCGCGATACTGAGATTGAAGGGACCGATGCCCAGTCCGGCGAGATCAAGTGAGGGGGAGGTTGGATGCATTGTTATTATTCCTTGCAGGAGAGTACCAAAGGGTTGGGGATGTCTGATGCCAGCGCGGGCAGTGGCCGTTCGGCACTGTCGTCGTAACCGGTTTTAAAGCGGACACGGTTCAGGCAGATGCGTGCCATGGTGGGTTTGAACAAATCCAGGGCATCAAAACGTGGCGCCAGCTCTGGCTGGCTAGCCATGTAGCGTTGCAAACAACGACCGAGAATCCGATAAAACGCCGTTTCCGAGAAACCGGATTCTGCCAGTACGGTGGAAATAAACCGGAGTACGGTGACGAAGTGTCCGGTTTGCAGGTCGTGAATCAGGTAGTGAGCTGGCAGCCGGGTGGTGGCTTCCTGAACAACGGTGGGCAGTGTGTCCAGTTCTGGCCAGGGTTGATCGATGAGCCGCAGATCTCCCTGGAAGTCCTTGAGGGCAACCCGTTCCGGTCGGTTGTTTTTCAGTACCAGGGTAACGTTCTGACCGTGTGCCACCAGTCCCACACCATACTTGCAGAGCAGGTGGTAGAGCGGGATCACGACCAGGTCAAACAGCCGATCCAGCCAGGCCTCCGTGCTCATTCCGGAATGGTTAATGTATTCATTAATGAGTGGTTGACCATAGCCGTCTTTCTGGAACAGGGTGGCGATCAGTACTGCGGTTTCATCCGGATCGGTATGGCTGTGCACGCTTTCGCGCCAGATACATCCGAGCATTTCATGAAAACGGTAGGGGCCGTCCGGCACTTGCTCGTGGTGAGGATGGGGGTAGATCATGCCAGCAGGTTCCTCCAGCACAATGCAGCGTCGTTCAGCCAGTACCGGATCCTGCCGGGCAATATCGGCGAGCCAGGCTGAAAGGGCGGGCCCTGCCATAATGTAGCGTCCCGGAATACCGCGATAACAGGAGGTGTTGAGTATCGTCAGCGGTAACTTGATATTCAGTGCGCTGGGTCGGCGTCGGTTTGACAGTGTGCGCAGTGATTGCTGCGGCAGCATGGGATCTCCGAACGAGCCAAGATAGCGGATTCTCCCGGCGGCAATTTCACCGGCAAACTGGTTCACCAGCTTGTTGTGCCATTGCCAGGGATGTACTGGTACTAGCAGGTAGTCGTCAGTACTCACTGCCAATGTGTCGCAGACCTGCAGAAGACGCTGCTTTTCATCAGCATCCAGTACGGCATTAAGCAGTTGCTCTTCACTGAGTGCGTCTTTGATGGAAAGTCGGCAGGCTGTGCGTTTAACGGCCAGCCACTCCAGCTGAATGTCAGGGCGATATTCTGTTGCATAGTGTTGGTAATCGCTCATACCCCAGCCCATGCGGCCTTTGCTGACGGTGACTTTGGGATGTCCATCCAGCAGGCACTGGAGCTCATCATCCGGAAGTGTGACCATGTCTGCTGCGCGCATGTGCTGATAATTTTTCAGAACACGAAGGTCGGCCATCAGGGTGTTGCTGAGTTCTTCCAGCAGATTGCACAGGGTTGCCGGTGTCATCCCGAGTGTTTCCTGCGCATCGATAAAGAACTGGGCCGCTTCGGGGTTGGCCGTGATTTCCGGCAGGCGGTAAAGGGTGGACGGATCCGGTACGAGCTGTTGCCAGATGTTGCGCCAGGCACTGAAGCGATATTCAACACCGTCAGGCAATAGCAGTCGGTAGTCATCGTCGGCTATTTGCTCTGGGTGAATCGCTTCCTCCCAGCTCAGTTCGCCCAGCGTCTTGGCGAGAAGACGACGGTTGGCTGCATGCCAGAGCGATGTGTCGGCGGCATCCGGTTGTATCGGCGCGGTAGCGGTCACAGTGCGACCTCCTGGAAGAACCGGGCACGGTCACAGTCAACCAGTGCAGACCGTTTGTGGGGGAAATCAAAGGTTTTAACAAATTGCCACCCACCGGGTTCCAGCAGCTTCAGCAAGCGACGATTGTCGTGTCGTGGTTCACCGACCAGTCGTCGGGTCCGGGGATCATCCAGGAACAGGAAGTGGGTGATTGAACGAGACCAGCAGCCAGAATAGCGTTCGCCGAGAAATCGGGGATCGCCAACCAGCAGATGGAAACCCCGGTCCCATGGAGAACAGTCATAGTAGGGCGCAATCCGGTCTTCCATGGCCCAGTAAATCTCGAAATAGCCAAAGGCCTCACCATTGAAACTGCCAATGACCGGCCAGGTACGGGAATCGGCCAGCCCGGTTTCCAGGTAGTCCCGTAATTCATCCTCTGATTGAGCCATTTCCCAGAATTCAGCAATCCGGGGTTGGTTCATCCAGTCATGAAACAGCTCAAGATCGGTGTCTGGATCAATGGTGCGAAAGCTGATCTGGGTATCGCTCTGGTAATCGTAGCGCTCATACAGTACGCCTGAGGGTTGCGGGGCCCGGACCGGGTGATCCACATTGTTTTTGTCAGACGTCCAGCTTTCATACCAGGTGGCCTGGTGACCCTGTTTGTGCCACAGGAATCGACTCTGAAAAAAAGCCGGACGGTTGACGATGTGGCTGTTTTCATGAGTTGGGTCTGTCGATGGCAGGGTAATATCAAACCCGCAATGCGCCAGATGCGGTAACAGTTCGGCAGCTACCCCGATGCTTTCCAGCATGGGATTGCGCGCAAACAGGTATTCCATGGCTGCAGCGGCCAGCGCCGGATTCAACGGACTGGGCAGATCGGATGGCGTAGCGACCGAGAGTGTGACGAGCGTTTTTTCCTGAATGGTGAACAGCAAAGACTGTGTCTCATCTTCGACTGAAAACAGTCTGGAGGTGAGTAGTTTCAGGAAAATCGGGCCATGTTGTCCGGGCAGGGTGATCGTGGCGGTATCGTTCATCAGCGTGTCCTTTCAATGTGATGCAGGGGATTTTTGAGGGTGTGGTAGATCGCCAGTGGATCATCCAGCGTGTTTTCGTTGATCTGCCTGAAACTGCAAAAGAAATTGCCCTTCGACCAGAGCTTGGGACTGTCGAGCATATAATCCAGGCAGCCGGTGTCCTGACGTTTCCCTTGCCGAAGATCTTCCAGGTAATCGCGCAGCTGTTGCAGCAGGGGGGCTTCTGCAATGACGCCACTACTGCCCAGCGCGCTGATGACGCCAAAGGTGCTGTTGATCAGCAGGTAATAGGTAAAGAGGCGGTATCCCAGGGGCTCGTCGACGTGATGTTCGGCGCGGTGGTCAATGCCGGGGAGGTCGTCTTTCAGCAGCATTCTGGCGGTCTGGCTGTAGCCGGTGCCCTGGCAGTCCCGGAAATAAACCTGGTCAGGTAGACCTTCTTTCAGGCTAATAAGCAGGTTTTGCTGGTGAGCGCCAAATAACAGGCCGTAATCAGCTTGGGCCAGGGCCAGTGGTTTGAGTACACGATCGAGATAGCGGTTAAACCATATGCAGGCAATCTGGTTCGGGGTTTTATGCTGGTTCTCAGCCAGATTGAGAATTAGGTTGACCAGCTGGCAGTGACCTGTTGGATTGTCCTGAGTCAGGGTTGCCAACAGCTCTGTTGAGTCACTCGTTTTGTCGGTGAAGGGATTTTCTCTGAGCACAATCATGGTTTCTGGCAGAGCCTTGCCATTGGCTCCCCGGATGGCGGCATGGGCAGGTTCTGTGAGGATATGGAAATCGGGGAATCGCTCACGTAATGCCTGTCCAGTGTGACTATGGTATTTGACTTGGTGAATTTCCCTTCCCCGAATCACTTCTTTCGGTAACAGGTGACGCAGGGAGTTGGTCAGACGCACACTGAGTGAGTACTTGATCATGAACGATGCATGGCGGCCATAAATCGACCGAACCGATGAGGTGGCGCGCCAGTCACTGCCTGTTTTTCCCAGGTCAATCAGCCGACCTTCCCTAATCAATGCCTGGATATGGGGATGTTCAAGCCATTGTTGAACCTGCCAGGGATGGGCTGGCAACAGGGTATGGGTATCAGGGATGTCATGGTGAAAGCCAGAAGGCAGTTCGCGGTCTTCGTCAGCAAGCTGCCGCGTTAGCGCTTTAAACGACAGTGAGTGTGCGCTTTCTGTGACCAGATCGTCATCGTGCACGGCCAGCCAATGTAGCGGGAATGACCGGCCGGATTCCGGCAGGTACTGTCTTTCTTTGGCGGTGTTGAACTGATCCCGGCTTTTGGGGGCTGGATGCACTGCATGGCCGGCAAACAGTGCCTGTTCAGATGCCTCAAACCCCAGCGGTTCGGCCAGGCTTTGTTGCAGGGATTCCGGCCTTGAAACCAGCATCTCCGCGATATTGGCCACACTGTTTTTTACCTTTTCCACAAAACGCCGGCGTTGGGTTTCATCCACCTTGCCGAGAATCTGTTCTTCCCGCGAGAGCAGGCTGACCAGTGTAGTAAAAGCAACCGGTTCGGGCTGGGGTTGACTGGCCTGGTTGATCAGGAGCGGTGATCGGAACCGGTGCCGTCCTGCTGTTGAATAATGATCAAGGCACAGGAATGCTGTTTTACCCGAATGGCTTAAAGGCAGGGGGATGACACAACAGGCATCCGGATCTATGCGGGATGCTTCCTGTGGATCGAGAGGCCGCCATGCCTGCCACTCCCGTAACAGGGCATTAAAAAAACTGCCGATTGCCAGTGCCTGGGCATGGGATTCATGCAATGCCTGCATCTGAGGGGGACTCCTGATTATTGTAATTCTTGCAATGCAAATGAGAAGCGTTATCATTAAAGCATTCCTATAACCCCCTGACAACAGTGACGTTGCCAATGAATCATTTCTCAATAGCTCCAGGGTTAGTGCAGGCTGGACGCCTGTCTGCGGTGTGTCTTCTCGGTATGGGGCAGACGACGTTGCTGATCTGTTTGCCGCTATTAGTATCGGAAACCGGTATCGGTTATGAGACGTTTGCGGCCTTGGTTGCACTGGGAACCGTACTGTTTCTTGTGGCGGCGCCCCTTTGGGGGCGAATGAGTGATGTGGTCGGACGTCGACCGGTTGTTCTTGTGGGAATCATGGGATTTCTGCTCAGTCATGCGCTGATGGTGGCGGTTTTCTATGCGCTGACACAGCAACATATACGGCATTCGACTGCCATTGGGCTGCTTGTTGTTGGCAGGCTGGTGTATGGATTGACGGTCGGAGGACTTTACCCGGCAGTGCAGGCCTGGGTGCTGGATGAATCAGTGCAGAAAAACCGCAGCCGGGCGCTCAGTCGCATTACCGCAGCCATCAGTGTTGGGCGTCTTGCCGGTCCCTTATTGCCGTTGTTGTTTATCTCCTCGGGGGTATTGCAGCCTTTTGTCGTATTAATTGGCTTGTCGCTCATTCCGTTATTGTTGTTGGCGTTTGGTCAGGGCAGGGAACCTGCAGTCTCGTCTCCTGCGCCCTCTAACACATTCGCATTTCGTTCATTAAGTCAGACACTCTGGCCCATGTTGTTGCTGGCCTGTTGGGTAACCACTGCCTTTGGGCAGTTGCAGTACCTGATTGGCCCTCTGGTGCAGGCACGTTTGCAGTTCTCCCCGCAGCAGGCAACCGAATTGCTTGCTGAGCTGATGATGACAGCCGCGGTCAGCACGTTGCTGACTCATCTGTTGATCATTCGGTGGATGAGTCACCGTCAGCTGCTTTCGATGCGTGCAGGAAGCTCTCTGTTATTAAGCGGATGCATGGTGCTGATTATGGCTGAGAACATTCCGGCTTATTTTGCCGGGGTTGCCATTGCTGCCGCCTCTGTCACGCTCCTGACGCCAGCCTACATGGGCGCTGCGGCTCAAGAGGCAGGTTCCCGGCAGGGGACGCTGACCGGAACATTCAGTGCTATTCACACGCTAGGTTATTCGCTTGGCGCGGTGCTTGCTGGATTATCACTGACCATTGGTGTGGATCTGGCGCTGTTAATGGCAGGGCTCATTGCCTTGATGGCTTTCATTACCACGTTTTTTTTACTGGGCGGTTCCGGCAAGTCGCTTGTCGGGCCCGAGCAGATGCAATAACAGGAGAGGTTAACACTGTGAAACCGATTCAGATGATGGGCTGGCCTATAGTGAGTCTGCACTTTAACCGTAAGGCGACAGATCTGGACGCTGACGAATGGCTGCATGACCTGTCCGTGCTGCTGGCAAAGAAGAAGCCGTTTACGATGATTGTCCAGGCCCGTCCCGACAGTCAGTTATCACCGGCGTCCCGAAAGGCGATGGGGCTCTGGTTTCGCCAGCACAGAAACGGCATGGAACGTTACTGCAAAGGGGTGGTGCGCCTGGTGGTGTCTGACAGGGAAGGAGAACGGGTCGTCAGTCACAATATGAAAAAAGCCATGCCGTTCCCGATGGTGGCACTCACCGATTATGACCAGGCCAGGGACTGGGCCATTCGGCATTTGCATGAAACACTATGATGAATGATTGATTTTGCAAATACGAATCAATATCATTCGCGACCAATAACAACAATGCCAGTTCCTCAGTATTATGTATCAGTCGTCTTTCGAGCTTGACGGGGTGACCGTCCGTACCGGCGGTAAAACCTTGTTATATAACCTGTCGCTGGCGATTCCTCCGGGCAAGATCACCGCCATTATCGGGCCGAATGGTTCTGGAAAGAGTTCCTTATTGAAACTGTTGGCCGGGTTGTTGGTGCCGGATCAGGGTCGGTTAATCTTGAATGGAAAGTCGCTTTCTATGTATTCACGACGAACCCTGTCCCGTGAACTGGCCCTGTTGCCCCAGTATTCACCGGTTCCCCTTGGTATGACCATTGCCGATCTCGTTGCCTGTGGTCGCCATCCATGGGCGGGGCCATTTGGGCGATTAAAGTCATCTGACCACCAGGTAATAGACGCGGTACTGGAACGGGTCGGTTTGACGGAGCGTGAAGACCAGCTGGTAGACCGGTTGTCGGGCGGGGAAATGCAGCGGGTTTGGCTTGCCATGGTGCTTGCCCAGTCGACCGGTATTTTGCTGCTGGATGAACCAACTTCATGGCTGGATATTGCCCATCAGTTGCGTTTGCTGGAGATCGTCAGAACCCTGAACCGTGAGCGTGGTGTGACCATTGTCTGGGTGTTGCATGACCTGAATCAGGCGATGCAATACAGCGATCATATGGTGGTGGTTGATCAGGGGCGAATTGTCCGAAGTGGTGCGGCAAATGCAGTGCTGGATAAGGCACTATTGCGTGCAGTGTTTGATGTTGAGTGTCGCCAGGTCGCTTTGTCAGGAAACGACGGGGATGTCCTTTTCGTGCCTCAGTCCACGGGAGTCTCGGTGTGAAATGTCTTCGGTTGCTGATGGGGCTGATCTTGATGTTATCCCCCGGTGTACAAGGAACCGTGATCCCGCATGACGCTGGCCATTTGATTCTTGAACATTCTCCCCGGCGAATTGCGGCACTGAACTGGACGCAGGCGGAAATGTTGCTTTCGCTGGGTATCTCGCCTGTCGGTGTCACATCGGTACAGGGGTATCGACAGTGGCAGTCAGATTACCCGCCATTACCTGACCGGGTGGTTGAACTGGGGCATCGCGCAGAACCCAGCCTGGAAGCCATTGCCCATCTGCAACCGGATTTGATCCTGGGGTACAACTGGCGGCATGCCCGGTTGTTGCCGGTACTTGAAACGATTGCACCAACAGCACTGTTTCGCCAATACCCGAGCCAAAAGGATCCGCGGGATTACCTGACACGTATGCAAACCACGTTTCGTACGGTTGGCGAGATAGTGGGGCGCCAGCAGCAGACTGAAGCAAAATTAACCGAATTGGCGGATGCATTGACAGATGCACGCGAACGTATTCAACACGCCGGTCGCACCGGTGAAACGGTTGTTGTCGGAAAGTTTGTCGGTATGGGGCTTGGGCTACGGGTTTTTGGTGAAGCATCGTTGGCAGGCTCACTGTTGCGTGAAATCGGGTTGCAAAGCGTACCGCTGACACCGTTGCCTGGGCGGGATTTTACCCATCTCGACTTGCTCAAGCTGTCTTTACTTGGCGATGTCAGTCTGATTCTGTTGGGTGATATCCCGGAGGAAGCCCGTGGCATGACGCATTCGCCGGTCTGGCAACAGCTGCCAGCCGTGCGTGATGATCGGTTGTACCGGGCACCTAACCTGTGGAGTTTTGGGGGCCCTGATTCTGCCATCCGAATGCTCCATGCATTTACTGATCAGCTGGCGCCGGAGGGGACATGAAAGCATTATCCTTGCCCTTGGCGACACTGTTTCTGGTGACAGTGCTCCTGTCACTGTTATCTGTGACGGCTGCAACTGGCATCCCTGATATCAATGTTCTTCGTTTACTGTCTGGCAGCGATGTGCTCTCGGCATTACAGCAGACCGTTGTCTGGTACTTGTTGCTGCCGCGTACATTGATGGCGCTACTGATGGGCGCTGCCATGGGCGTGGCAGGTGTGCTTGTGCAACAGGCCACCCGGAATCCCTTTGCCAGTCCTGCGACACTGGGCGTCAATGCCGGCGCTCTGCTGGCCGTCGTCATAGGCGGCGTTGTCTGGCCAGCGTTTACCGCTCAATGGCCAGTCGCTGTTGCGTTCTCCGGTGCGGTTCTGACCACTGTTATCGTTTTCAGGTTGTCGCGGGCGATCAGTGATTCGCCACTGAACCTGGTGTTGGTCGGAATGGCGGTAACCCTGTCGCTCGGTGCGATCAGCGCGGGGCTGCTGATGTTCTGGGAAAATCGTCTGGACGGACTCTATATCTGGGGCGCCGGTAACCTTGTACAGCATGATTTCAGCGGGATTTCCCGCAGCTGGCCGTGGGTGTTCGGTTTGACTGTGCTGGCAATATTGATGGCCCGGCGGCTGGATCTGCTGGAACTGGGCGATGAGCTGGCCAGCGGGTTTGGCGTCGATGTCAGAAAGACCGTCGCCATTACCCTGTTGTTGGCGTTGCTGTTGTCAGCACTAGTGGTCAGCCAGGTGGGAATGATCAGTTTTGTCGGGCTAATTGCACCCCATATTGCCCGGGGATTGGGCTACCGTCATGCCGCCGGACGTTTGCTGGTGGCTGCTTTGGTGGGCGCGATGTTGCTCCTGGGGGCTGATGTACTGGCTCGTCTGCTGGCCGGGCGTCATTACAGCCTGCCGGCCGGTTCCATGACCACACTGATTGGCGCACCGTTCATGATCTACCTGTTACTGAGACGGCAATCCTTCAGTGGCATGAAGCCCCCTGCAGAGACGGGCATTCGATCCCTGCGGCGGGTTGCACCCGGGCGGTTCATGGGGGTGATGCTGTTGTTACTGGTCGTGGTGAGCTATGGCAGTCTTTCCCATAACCTGGCCATTGGCCGGTTTGAGTTGCGCTGGCCACGGGTGTTGGCGGCACTACTGGCCGGTGCGGCGCTGGGGCTGGCGGGACTGGTGCTGCAGAGCCTGATGCGTAATCCGCTGGCCAGTCCTGATGTTTCCGGATTGACGACCACCGGCGTGTTGTTTGTGGTATTGGGCACCGTGTTGTTACCCGGACTGAGCCGGTTGGAACAAGTGTGGCTGTCGCTTGCCGGCAGTGGGCTGGCGCTGATGCTGCTGGTGGTCGTGGGGCGTCTGACCGGGTTTCGACCGCAGTTGTTTGCTTTGGTCGGGATCTGTCTTTCTGCCGCTGCGGCAACGTTGGTCAATATTGTCTTGGTGCTTGGCAGTAACCAGGCCAGTGATGTGCTGCTCTGGTTATCTGGCAGTACCTATGCGGTTGATGCTCACCTGGTCGGTTTGCTGGCGTTGAGCCTGATGGTCGTCGTGCCACTGCTGGCGGCGCGCTGGCGTCAGCTGGATATTCTTTCCCTGGGGGAATACTGGCCGGCGCTACTCGGTATTCGCGTCTCACTAAGCATTGTTGTGTTGTTGCTGGTCGTTGCGATGCTGGGGGCGGTCAGTGTGGCCGTTGTGGGGGGCATTTCCTTTGTTGGACTGATGGCGCCCCATATTGCCCGCCTGTTCGGATTATCCAGTCACCGTCATCTGTTGCCGGCGTCTGTACTGATTGGTGCACTGTTGCTGGTAGTGGGTGACTGGATGTCTCGTGCGCTGTTATATCCGTTTGAGTTACCTGCTGGCCTGGTGGTTTCGGCGGCGGGTGGACTGTATTTCATTGTGCTGTTGCTGACCGGCAAATATATCCAGCGCTCCTGATCCCTCTTTCCAAAACATAAGCCTGAAGGAAACAGGTCATGCATAACAACAAGGATTAAATGAAAATGAAAATCAATAAGGAGTAGAGCCATGCCTACGGGGCAGTCTTTTAAACCCCTCACATTGGCCACCGGCTTATCGGTGGCGATGATCCACGCCCATGCTTCAGCGTCAGAACCTGCCGCAGTGTTTGACCCGGTGATGGTGACGGCCAGCCGGTCGGCGGAGCCCGTGTCATCCATTGCCAGCACGGTTCAGGTGATTGATCAGGAAGGGATACGTCAGCAAAGCCGGCCGGGACAGAAACTGGCGGATGTGCTGGAACGCCTCATTCCCGGTATGGGACCTAGCACCCAGACGGTCACCGATCGAACCCAGTCCATTCGCGGACGTAAAGTACTGGTTCTGATTGATGGTATTCCTCAGGAAGAGAACCGCCAGATCAGCCGGCAGATGAACAGTATGCGTCCCGAGAATGTGGCGCGGATTGAGGTCGTGTCAGGTGCCAGCGCCATTTACGGGGCGGGAGGTACAGGCGGCATCATTAATATCATTACCCAAAAAGCGACGGACGATGCGCTGGCTTTTACAACGCATGCCGGGTTCAGTGTAGCTACCAACGAGATCAGTAAGGATGGCGCGACCTATACCCTGAGCCAGAGTGTCAGTGGCAAGCAGGGGGCATTCGACTTTCTGGCCAGTGCGGCGTTTGAACAACGTAACGGGTTTTATGATGCCGATGGCAATCGCATTGCGCCGGAGCCGGCGCAGGTCTCACGAAGCGATACCGATACCCGGGACCTGCTGTTTAAGCTGGGTTTTGACCTGGATGAGGATCGCAGGCTGGAAGCGTCGCTCCAGGTTTTTCGTGATGAAATGGATTCAGATTATGGCCCCTATTATGGCAACCCGGACCTGTCACTGGTGGGGATCCTGGGAGCGTCTGCCATTACGGAAGGCGATAACCAGGCGGTCAAAGGGTTGAATCTGGACAGTCAGCCTTTTACAAACCGTGATAGCTTTTCGCTGTCGTTTACGGATGCGGATTTCTATGGCAGCCGATTAACGGCGCAGACCTACTACCGTGAGCGTGAGGCTCGTTTCTTCCCTTATGCCTATAAAGTGATCTATCCGCCTGCGGGGGTGAATGATCTGGTGGTGAACCAGTCTACCAGTGAGGCCCGGGTCTATGGCCTGAAGCTGGTATTGGATACCGATGTATCATCGCAGCTAAAGCTGGCCTATGGATTGGATTACGACGTTGATAAGGGACGCCAGAAAGCGCGCAGCTTTGATACAACGGCGTTTTCTAACAGCAATGGCTTGTCGTATACGCCGATAGGGGATGAGTACGATTATGGGCCGGATGTCGACACCAAAACCCTCGGGCTGTTTTTACAGGGGCGCTACCAGTTAACGGATGACGTTGTGCTCCGTGCCGGCGTGCGTCATGAGCGCATCCGATCCGATATCGGCGATTATAATCCGGTGGCCGAGACCTGGTATAACCCGCTGATTCCGGGTAACCAGGATTACACCGTACTTGAAGGTGCTGAAAAGAAATATCGGGCAACTCTGTATAACCTGGGTGTCGTATACAATCTCAACGCACACAATGACCTGTTTGCCAGCTACAGTGAAGGCTTTGAAGTGCCTGACGTGGCACGTGTCCTGCGTAATGCGGTTGCTACAACCAGTGATATTGCGGCGTTACCTGGCTTGAATCCGACCACGGTAGACAGCGCAAACCTGGATGCCGTCAAGGTTAAGAACTACGAACTCGGTTGGCGGGGGCGCTGGGATACGCTGCAAAGTGCCGTCACGGTGTTCTATAACAAGTCTGACCAGACGGTTGCGTTTAATGATGATTACAGCGTTGATCTGCTGGATCAGAAAAAGAAAATCTACGGCGTCGAGACATCCCTGGATTATTTTGTGACTGACCACTGGAGTGTGGGTGGCAGTTATGTGTTCACAGAAGGGCGCACCTATGACGAAGATGAGCGCAAGTGGCTGGATCTGAGTGCAGCGGATGTTTCTCCGGAAAAGTTAACAGCCTATGTCGCTTATGAGCGTGATCGTTTCAATGTTAGGTTGCAGAGTTTAACCTTTGCGGATTACGACAAGGGTTACAGCAGCGGGGGGAATAAGGAGTCGGTGGATGGTTATACCACCGTTGATCTGTTGGCTTCGTTTTACCTTCCAGCCGGTCGGTTGGATGCGGCGGTCAGTAACCTGATGAATCGTGATTATCAAACGGTTTACAGCCAGTGGGCGCAGCAGACCTATGGTGTAACTTCCGCAATACCCGCACAGGGACGTACGTTGAGTTTGTCGTATACCGTGGACTATTAAGTGAGCAGGTTCTGGTATATGACGTAAGTCAGACGGGGTGGCAGCAGTGCGCTGTCGTCTCGTTTCCATTGCTTTTTCGGATCCAAACGGAAATTAAGACTATTGTTATCTTTTCTGAGCTGCAGTGTGAGGAAAAGGTGATGGCTTCGTCGTCGTTGGATGCGTTTATTCAGGCTTTTAATCGTAGCGTCACAACGCAATCCTGCGAAAGCGTAATGGCTTTGAATGTTCGGGATGATATTACCGGCTGGTCACTGGAACCGGATGATAATTACATGACACTTGGCAGTCTTGAGTCTGTGGTATCTGAAAAAATGCGCAATATTGCGCACATTCAGATGGCTGCAGAAAGGGATCAGTGGTCCTTTGGCGACGAGCAAGTTGTCTGCCTGACATACCTGTCCGATAAAACCATCACATACCGTGATGGTCGCCAGAAAAATTTCAACAATATTCGTGTGACCTGGTACCTTGAAAATCACGCAGATAGCTGGTGTATACGCCATGGTCATCGGTCTGTTGCCTGGGATCTTGCGGCGATAAAACCATGTAAGCCTATACCAGCGCGTGCTGACGTGGTTAATAAAGCGTCGTGCCGTGCTGAGGGGGGGCAATTGGAGCCGTTTCAGCGCTGGTTACATCAGTGTGTTGACCTGGTGAAGAATAAAGACATTGAAAAGCTGGTCACTGAATTATGGGTTCAGGATGACAATCTCTTATGCTGGCCTGTTGTTGATTGTGAGGCGATGCATTCCCGAGAGCAAATAGTCAATTTTGGTCGGGAGCGACTGCGTGATGTCAGGATGAATATGGACTTTCAACATCCCGTGGTATTTCTGGGTGGGGACTACGCCTGTTTGAGTGCTGATATCCTGCTGGAAGAAGAATACGAAACGACAGGAGAAAGGGTATCCGTGTCGCCGGTAAGAGGAACGTACATTATGGAGCGTCAGGGAGATAGCTGGCGCGCGAGACATGGGCACTTATCTTTGCCCTGTTTCTGAAATATCCGAGAATGAGGAAATGCGGCAGGCTGAGTACGAGTAACGTAGCCTGCCACAGGTTATTCGTTATTGGGCATCAACCGTTTGACCATTGACCTTCTGGCTGTCGTCACCCATCAGGTACAGGTAAGCTGCCATAATCTCTTCAGGCGCCTTGAGTGTCATCGGGTCTTCTCCGGGATAGGCGCTGGCACGCATGGCGGTACGGACGCGGCCGGGGTTGATGCAGTTGACGCGCACCTCGCTGATACCGTCTTCTTCATCAGCCAACGTTTGCATCAGGCCTTCAGTGGCAAACTTGGAAACCGCATAAGCTCCCCAGTTGGCGCGACCTTTATGGCCAACATTTGATGTGGTGAAAAGGATGGATGCCGGGCCGGATTCCCGCATGATAGGTAGGAGTGCCTGGGTCATCATGAATTCAGCATTGACATTCACTTGCATGATGCGCTGCCACATATCCGGATCATATTGTGACAGGGGGCCCAGCTTGCCTAGCAATCCGGCATTGTGCAGTAGGCCATGCAGTTGTCCGAACTCTTTCTCAATGGTGGCTGCCATGGTTTCGTAATCATGTATGGCCGCGCCTTCCAGGTTCATGGGGTAGATGGCAGCCTGAGGCCAGCCGTTTGCTTCGATGATGTCGTAAACCGCTTCCAGCTTTTCCGTCGTGCGACCCAGTAGAATAACGGTAGCACCGTGGCGAGCAAAGGTCAGGGCGGCGGCCTTGCCAATGCCATCACCAGCGCCGGTCACCAGGATGATTTTGTCCTGCAGGAGGTTCTGAGGTGCCTCATAGCGATTGACGGGTGTGGTCACGGTGGTTTCTTTGTTTTTGCTAGGCTGTTGTGACATGGTGTCCTGACTGCGTGCAATGGTTTGAAAACGTGTCAATGCTTACGGGTGGATTGAGATTTTCACTGGTGCGGGAGGCGCCAGCGGTTGTCATCCAGCCACTCAAGAATGTTGTCGGGTTGCTCCGCATTGTAGTCGGCTTCCCAGTCCAGCGGATTGTCCGTATCCGGGATGAATCCGTATAGAGCGGCGATCGTGGTCATGCCGGCGCTGCGTCCTGCATCAATGTCGCGCTTGTGATCCCCGATGTAAATGCAGCGACTGGCTTCACAGTCCAGCTGTTCGCAGGCCAGCCACAGTGACTCCGGATCCGGTTTGCTGCGCCGGACATCATCCGGACACACCAGAACACTGCTGCGTCGACTGAGTTGCAGCTGTTCCAGTATCGGTTCAGCCAGATCGCGGGGCTTGTTGGTCACAATGCCCCAGGGCAGGTTGTGGGCCTCTATCGCGGTCAGCAGTTCGGGAATGCCGGCATACAAGGATGGTGTAGAACTGCGCTGCTGGTCTTCGATGTGCTGCGCATAGCATTCCAGGAAGCGGTTGCGGTAGGCATGAAAATCCGGTGCTGATTCAGTCAACCCATAAGCCAGTGTCACCATGGCCCTGGAGCCATTGGATACGTTAGCCCGGATGATGGGTGAGGGTAGAACAGGTCGATTGTCTTCCGCCAGCATGGCGTTCAGAACATGGATAAAATCGTCGGCGGTGTCGAGTAACGTGCCATCCAGATCAAACAGGACGGCGTTGATATCGGTGGTATCCAGTAGTTCGTCCATTCTCGCTCTTTATAGGCGATGGGCCGGCAGTGGTCTGGCTGAAAGCCCATCGTTTATCCGGTGTATTGTGCGTTGTAACGCTGACCGGTTTATGGCTGTCTGCTGGTGTGGACGAGATAGTTGACGTCCAGATCCTCATCTTTTAGCCGGTAAACTTTGGTCAACGGGTTGTAGACCATACCTGTCATATGTCTTATATCAAGTCCGGCGCTGCGACACCAGCCTGCAAGTTCGTGCGGGCGAATAAATTTATCGTGATCGTGCGTTCCCTTGGGCAGCAGTTTCAGGATGTATTCGGCACCGACAATGGCGAACAGCCAGGACTTTGGTGTGCGGTTGAGCGTGGCAAAGAACACATGGCCCCCCGGTTTAACCAGTCGCGCGCACGCATCGATGACTTTGCCCGGGTCGGGAACGTGTTCCAGCATCTCCAGGCAGGTCACTACGTCAAAGCTGCCGGGTTGCTCATCGGCCAGCTGTTCAGCGGTGATCTGCTGATAATTGACTTCCACGCCGGTTTCCAGGCTGTGCAGGCGGGCAACGGCGAGCGGGGCTTCCCCCATGTCGATGCCGGTTACTTTGGCACCGCGGTGGGCCATCGATTCACTGAGGATGCCACCGCCGCAGCCGACATCCAGAACGTTTTTGCCGGCAAGGCCAACCTTCTCGTCGATGTAGTTGAGGCGCAGTGGATTGATCGCGTGCAGCGGTTTGAACTCGCTTTCACGATCCCACCAGCGGCTGGCCAGGGCTTCGAACTTGGCGATTTCTTCACGGTCAACGTTGGCGTTGTAGCGTTCCTCGGTCATGCATTGGCCCCTTATGCGCGCTCGGAGATCTTTTTCTGCCACTGGCGGGCGTTTTCAATCAGGAATGATTCATCCAGCGTGGTCAGGCGACGGTTGTCCATCAGCAGGCGACCATTGACCCAGACATGGGTAGCCTGGTTGCGAGTGGCGGTGTACACCAGTTGGGAAACCGGGTTGTAGAGCGGGTAGTTTTCGATGTCATCCAGCGCGAATGCTGCCATATCAGCCAACTTACCGTTTTCCAGTGAGCCGACCTGATCCTCGATGCCCATCGCACGGGCGCCGTTGATAGTGGCTGCTGCCAGGGCCTCATGGGCACTGAGTGCGGTGGCGTTATGGCCGACGGCTTTGGCCAGCAGGGCGGCAGTGCGCATTTCGCCCAGCATATCCAGGTCGTTGTTGCTGGCGCAGCCGTCGGTGCCCAGGGCAACGTTGATACCTTCCTGCTGCATTCGATCCAGAGGCATGAAACCGCTGGCCAGTTTGAGGTTGGATTCCGGGCAGTGCACCACGTGGCAACCGTTACGGGCAATCAGCTGGTAATCCGCTTCGTTCATCTGGGTCATGTGGACGCACTGCAGGCGTGGTGACAGGAAGCCAATGTCGGCCAGACGCTGGATCGGGCGGCGGCCATCCTTTTCCATTGCCTGATTGATTTCGTCAGCGCTTTCGTGGATGTGCATCTGGACTGGCAGGTCGAGTTGTTCCGCGAGAGTCGCAATTTTCTTCAGGGGCTCGTCACTGACGGTGTAGGGGGCGTGGGGACCAAAGCCAACCCGAACCAGTGAGTGGTTGCGAAACTTGTCGTGTGTCGCCAGGCCTTTTTCGATGTAGTCGTCAGCATCTTTGCCCCATGTGGTGGGGAAGTCCAGGATGGGGAAGACAATCTGGACCCGCATGCCGGCATTATTGGCAGCGGTTGCGGAGGCGTCAGGATAGAAATAGTTATCACTGTACGTAGTCGTGCCACAGCGGATCATTTCGGCGATAGACAGCCGGGTGCCGTCATGAACAAACTCTTCGCTGACCCAGCGGCCTTCGGCTGGCCAGATATGGTTGTTCAGCCAGTCCATCAGCGGTAGGTCGTCAGCCAGTCCACGGAACAGTGACATGGCGGCGTGGCCGTGGGCATTGATAAAGCCCGGTATCAGGGCATGACGGTCCAGGTTATGTTCCTGTGCAGCCTGGTAGCGGCCAGCTACATCCGCGGTTGGCAGGATGTCGATGATGCTGTCGCCCTGAATCGCCAGGCTGTGATGTTCCAGTATGTCACGGTGGGTATTGACCGGAATAACCCAGCGGGCGTGGATCAGGGTATCGACCTGCTTGATGCTGTTTGCGGCGTTCTGTGTCATCAGGGAATCCTGTCAGGCAGTATTGTGCAGTCTTTCTGCTATTTGGCTGAATCATATCGTATTTCTTGGGCAGGCGTGACCGTCGGAAACCCTTTTTATGGATATATCTGTCTATTTGTGGGTCTCAAGGTTATAGCGTGTGCTGATGCTGGTGTGATGGCAGGAGTGGGAGGGGGTATGGCCAATCATTCCGGCGCCATACAGGCAGATTTAGGCCGGTATTTTTGGTGATGCAGTAAACAGCCTGTGGTATCATGCCAAAGTTTATCAAATCATTGGAAGTTGTCGGTGTTCAGGCGAACTGATAGCCGTTTATGTTCGTCAGCAGGCTTTCGGGCACTGACAGTTGCATAACTTCCCGATACCGTTGGTCGATCAGGCAGGTTTGTCTGGCAATAAGCCGGGCAGCAACCGGACAAGGGGTTCGTTTGCGCCTGTTGTCCTGGCCTCTTTCTTCAGGGGGCGGGATCTTTCCGGCGGGTCATCTGTAGCAAGGAATATTGGGCGTTTATGGTGGATACTGCGAACGAAATTCTTCCGGTCAATATCGAAGACGAGCTGAAACAGTCGTATCTCGATTATGCCATGAGTGTAATCGTCGGGCGTGCCTTGCCTGATGTCCGTGACGGCCTCAAGCCCGTGCACCGACGTGTGCTGTTTGCCATGAGCGAGCTGGGCAACGACTGGAACAAACCTTACAAGAAGTCCGCGCGTATCGTCGGTGATGTCATCGGTAAATACCATCCCCATGGTGACTCGGCGGTCTATGAAACCATTGTGCGCATGGCCCAGGATTTCTCCATGCGTTATACCCTGGTTGACGGTCAGGGTAACTTCGGTTCCATTGATGGTGACTCGGCGGCAGCCATGCGTTACACCGAAATACGCATGGACAAGCTCTCCCACGAGTTGCTGTCTGATCTGGACAAGGAAACCGTGGACTATGTGCCCAACTATGATGGCACGGAACAGATCCCGGCGGTCATGCCAACCCGTATCCCCAATCTGCTGGTCAACGGCTCTGCCGGTATTGCTGTTGGCATGGCGACTAATATTCCGCCGCATAACCTGACCGAAGTGATCAACGGTTGCCTGGCGTTGATTGATAATCCCGACCTCACGGTTGATGATCTGATGACCTATATTCCCGGTCCGGATTTTCCAACCGGCGCCATTATTAATGGTAAAGCAGGGATTCTTCAGGCTTATCGCACTGGTCGTGGTCGTATTTATATTCGTTCCAGAGCGGAAGTGGTGGATGACCCCAAGCGTAAGCGTCAGGTCATTATCATTCACGAAATTCCTTACCAGGTGAACAAGGCGCGTTTGATCGAGAAGATTGCCGAGCTGGTAAAGGAACGCAAGATTGAAGGTATTTCCGAGATTCGTGATGAATCCGACAAGGATGGCTTGCGGGTTGTTATCGAATTACGCCGGGGTGAAGTGGGTGAGGTTGTACTGAACAATCTGTATGCCCAGACCCAGCTTGAAAATGTATTTGGCATCAACGTGGTTGCGTTGGTGGACGGTCGGCCGAAAACGCTGAACCTGAAAGAATTGCTGGAAGCGTTTGTCCGGCATCGCCGCGAAGTGGTCACTCGTCGTACCGTCTATGAGCTCCGTAAGGCGCGTGAGCGTGGGCATTTGCTGGAAGGTCTTGCGGTTGCCCTGTCGAATATTGATCCGATCATCCAGATGATCAAGGATTCGCCGACCGCTCAGGAGGCGCGTGAGCGTCTGATGGCTAAAGGTTGGGACGCAGGTTATGTGCAGAAAATGCTTGAGCGTGCAGGAGAAAACGCCTGTCGTCCTGATGATCTGCCGTCTGTGTATGGTGTTCAGGGAAACCTTTACCACCTGTCACCTGCGCAGGCACATGCCATCCTGGAGATGAAACTGCACCGCCTGACAGGCCTTGAGCATGAAAAACTGCTCAATGAGTATCAGGAATTGCTGGTCAGGATTGCTGAACTCAGTCTGATTCTGGCGGATCCGGCGCGTCTTATGAGCGTTATCCGTGAAGAGTTGCAGAAAGTTGTTGCAGAATTTGGTGACGAACGTCGTACGGAGATCACCAGTTCCCGTCGCGATCTGACCGTTGAAGACCTGATTACTGAAGAGGACATGGTGGTCACCCTGTCCCACGCGGGTTATGCCAAAACTACACCGTTGGCGGAATACCAGGCTCAGCGTCGTGGTGGTCGTGGTAAATCGGCGGCATCGGTCAAGGAAGAAGATTTCGTTGAGCATATGCTGGTGGCCAATACCCATACCCGTATCCTGCTGTTCTCCAGCAAGGGCAAGGTGTATTGGCTGAAGGTCTATGAGATTCCCCAGGCGGGACGTACGTCCCGTGGTCGTCCGGTGGTGAATATCCTGCCGTTGGCGGAAGGTGAAAAGATCACTGCCATGCTGCCGGTTGAGGAATTTACCGAAGGGCATTACGTCTTCATGGCTACTCTGCGTGGTACGGTCAAGAAAGTACCGCTGGAGCAGTTCTCGCGTCCGCGCTCTTCCGGTCTGATTGCTCTTGAATTGAATGAAGACGATATGCTGGTCGGTGCTGCGATCACCGATGGTGATCGTGATGTCATGATGCTCAGTAATAGTGGTAAGGCGATTCGCTTTAAGGAAACCGATGTGCGCGCCATGGGACGAACCGCCCGTGGTGTCCGAGGTATGCGTCTGGCGGATGACCAGCACGTAATCTCTCTGATCATTCCGGATGATGATGCGCACATCCTGACGGCCAGTGAAAATGGTTACGGCAAGCGTTCCGTCGTCAATGACTTCCGTCTGACCGGTCGTGGTGGTCAGGGCGTTATCGCCATGCAGTGCAATGACCGTAATGGCCAGATGGTCGGTGCGGTGCAGGTGTCTGGTGGTGATGAAATCATGCTGATTTCCGACCACGGTACGCTGGTGCGTACACGGGTTGAGGAAATTTCCGTGATGAGCCGTAATACCCAGGGCGTGCGCCTGATTCGTCTCTCTGCCGGTGAGCGCCTCGTAGGTGTTGAGCGGGTGGATGAGCCAGAGGAAGACGAATCTGTCCTGACGGATGATGGTATCCAGGAACCGGATGCCGAAGCGGAAACTGCAACGGAAAGTTAAGCGTTACTCAGGCAGGCTGTCACCATAACCGGTACAGCCTGTCGCTTATGGATGACGTGAACAATGTGCAGAAGTTGCAATAAAAACGAAAATCGAGCCAAGCAAGCAAACTTTTCCGATTATTCCCTGTCTAACAAGAATTAGCGGATAAAAGTGCGATAACGGTGAAAAACAGGCAGTGCCGTCATGACAAGAGCCTTTAATTTCTGTGCGGGTCCCGCCGCATTACCCACTGAAGTCCTTGAGCAAGCCCGCGATGAAATGCTGGACTGGCAGGGGCGTGGTATTTCGGTCATGGAGACCAGTCACCGTAACCCGGAGTTTATGGCAGTGGCTGCGCAGGCGGAGCAGGACCTGCGTGATCTGCTCGCCATTCCTGATAACTACCGTGTCCTGTTTATGCAGGGTGGGGCAACCGCGCAGTTTGCGACAGTGCCACTCAATCTGCTGGGTAAGCGGATGTCGGCAGACTACCTTGATACCGGACACTGGTCTTCCAAAGCGATTAAAGAAGCCTCTCGTTATTGTCAGGTGAATGTTGCGGCCAGTAGTGTAGACGCTAATTATGCGACAGTGCCAGACGCTTCACAGTGGCGCTTGTCATCCGATGCCGCCTACGTCCACTATACCCCGAACGAAACCATTGGCGGTCTGGCCTTTGCTGATATTCCGGACACGGGTGATATTCCGCTGGTGGCGGATATGTCCTCATCTATCCTTTCTGAACCGCTGGATATCAGCCGTTTTGGTCTGATCTATGCAGGTGCACAAAAAAATATAGGTCCGGCGGGTATTACACTGGTTATCGTGCGTGAAGATCTGATGGGTTTTGCTTCGGACGCTTGTCCGTCGCTTCAGAACTACCAGTTGGTTTCGGATAATGACTCCATGCTCAATACGCCACCAACCTTTGCCTGGTACCTGTCAGGACTGGTCTTCCAGTGGCTAAAACGTCAGGGCGGTCTGAAAGCTATTCAGACTTTGAATCAGCGCAAGGCTGGCAAGTTGTATGCGGCCATTGATGGCAGTGATTTTTACAGCAACCCGATTGAGACTGCCTACCGGTCCATCATGAATGTGCCGTTCCGTTTGGCAGATGATGCCCTTAATAGCACGTTTCTGAGTGAGTCCGCGGATGCAGGTTTGTTGAATCTCAAGGGGCACCGGGTTGTCGGCGGCATGCGCGCCAGCATCTACAATGCAGTGCCTGAGGCGGCGGTTGATGCGCTGGTTGCCTTTATGGCTGACTTTGAGCGGCGCTACGGGTGATCGTGTTCTTCATAAAAAGCCTGTCTTCTACGCATGGCTGTTTGGCGAGTGATAACGGATAACGGGTGATCAAGATGGCGGACCAGGAAAAAGACCTGAAAGGGCTTCGGGATAAAATCGACAGTATTGATGGCAAGATTCTGGAGCTGATCAGCGCTCGTGCGGCAGTGGCCCAGGAAGTCGCCAGGGTCAAGGAAGCAGCGGGCGCCACGGATGCTTTTTTCTATCGCCCGGAGCGCGAGGCCCAGGTGTTGCGCCGGATCATGTCGCGTAATGATGGTCCTCTCGATGATGAGGAAATGGCGCGACTGTTTCGTGAAATTATGTCGGCCTGTCTTGCGCTTGAGGAACCCGTACGGGTTGCCTACCTGGGGCCTGAAGGTACCTTTACCCAGCAGGCGGCGCTCAAGCATTTCGGGCATTCTGCGGTCAGTGTGCCCATGGCGGCTATCGATGAAGTGTTCCGGGAAGTAGAGTCGGGTGCGGTTAATTACGGCGTAGTACCGGTAGAGAACTCATCGGAAGGGGTGGTCAGCCATACCCTGGACTCCTTTATTCATTCATCAATGCGCATTTGTGGCGAGGTGGTGTTGCGAATCCATCAGCACCTCCTGGTCGGGGAAAATACCCGCGAAGAGAAAATCACGCGCGTCTACTCTCATGCCCAGTCGCTGGCGCAGTGTCGCAAATGGTTGGACTCCCACTGGCCCATGGTGGAGAAAGTGGCTGTCAGCAGTAATGCGGAAGCAGCGCGCAGGGTCAAGGGTGAGTGGAATTCGGCGGCGATTGCCGGTGATATGGCCTGCGAGCTGTATGGGCTGAAAAAGGTCGCTGAAAAGATTGAAGATGAGCCGGATAACTCCACCCGCTTCCTGATTATTGGTAATCAGGATGTACCGGCCAGCAATGAAGACAAAACATCAATCGTTGTCTCCATGCGTAACCAGCCGGGTAGTCTCCACAGGTTGCTGGCGCCATTTCACTGCTATGACATTGATCTGACCCGGATCGAAAGCCGTCCGTCACGTTCGGGTGCCTGGAATTATGTCTTCTTCATTGATTTTACCGGCCACCAGGATGATCCGAAGGTGCAGTATGTGCTGAAGGAGGTTGAGGCATTTGCCTCAGAGTTGAAGGTGCTGGGTTCATACCCCAAAGGGGTTCTGTAAATCACCTTGTGACGAGCTGTCAGGCTCGCAATATCGGGAGTAAAAGCAGAGATGGGGTGTGATTACATAGCGCTGGCAAATCCTGGGGTTCAGGGGCTGCAACCGTATCAGCCGGGAAAGCCGGTCAGTGAAGTCGCCAGGGAGCTGGGGCTGGAAGAAAGCGCGATTGTGAAGCTGGCAAGTAATGAAAACCCGTTGGGTCCTTCACAGAAAGCGGTGGATGCGATGGCTCGGGCTGTCGGTGATTTGGCCCGCTATCCGGATGGTAATGGCTTCGCGTTGAAAGCGGCGCTGTCAGCCAAGTATGGTATTGCGGCTGAGTGTTTTACGCTGGGTAATGGTTCCAATGATGTTCTCGAACTTGTGGCCAGAGCCTATGTGGCACCGGGTGATGAGGTGATTTTCTCCGAGCATGCCTTTGCGGTATATCCTATTGTGACCCTTGGCGTAGGTGGTGTCCCTGTTGTTGCTCCGGCTCAGGACTGGGGGCATGATCTGGCTGCCATGTCAGACCGGATCAGCGACAAAACCCGCGTTATCTTTATTGCCAATCCTAATAATCCGACAGGTACCTGGCTGAAGCGCGATGCGTTGCAGGCGTTTTTGGATAGTGTGCCTGAGCATATCATCGTCGTTCTCGACGAGGCTTACTGCGAATATGTTGATGAGGCGGAGTACCCCGATGGGCTGCTCTGGCTGGAGCAATATCCGAACCTTGTTGTGACGCGCACGTTTTCCAAGCTCTATGGTCTTGCCGGGTTGCGGATTGGCTATGCGGTGGCCGGTGCATCAATTACCAATGTGCTGAATCGTATCCGGCAGCCGTTCAATGTGAACAGTGTGGCTATGGAGGGTGCGCTTGCCGTTCTGGAAGATGATGCGTATCTTGCGCGTTCCCGGCAAGTGAATACGGACGGCTTGCGTCAGCTTGAAGTCGGGCTTACTGGTCTGGGGCTGTCGTGGATTCCCTCCATTGGTAACTTCATCACGTTTGATACCGGCGGTGATGCGAATGGTATCTTTGACCGTCTGTTGCAGCGTGGTGTGATCGTGCGTCCGATTGCAGCTTACGGTATGCCGAGCCATCTACGGGTGTCGGTAGGTACAGAGGCTGAGAATCAGCAATTTCTTGATGCTCTGAGAGCAGTCTTGAAGGAGGTCGCTGATGGCGGATAACTCCTCGCTGCCGCCGCTATCGGACAGTACAGTATTGGTGATCGGGCTGGGGATGATTGGTGGTTCCCTGGCCGCCGCGCTGAAGCAGCGGGATGCTTGTCATCGTGTAATTGCGTGGGACCGTGATCGGCAATCGCTGGCTATTGCATTGGAGCAGGACATCATTGATGGCTATCCAGACTCCCTGGAAGCGGCGGTTAATGATGCAGACCTTCTGGTGTTAGCGGTTCCCATTCTCGGTATTGGGCCTTTACTGGAAGCGTTGGCCGGGCTTGAGGTCGACTGGTCCCGCAAAGTCATTACTGATGTAGGCAGCTGTAAGCAGGTCGTTGTAGAGGGTGCCCGAAATGCTTTTGGATGCTTGCCGGAAAACCTGGTGCCTGGTCATCCTATCGCGGGTTCCGAGCGCAGTGGTGTGATGGCGGCGAATCCGGATCTGTTTGAAGCTCACAAGGTCATCCTGACCCCGACTGAGCAAAGCGCCGAAAAGGCCATCAACCGTGTGACGGGGTTATGGGCAGCCTGTGGTGCGGATGTGCTGCACATGGATGTCGTTCATCATGATGAAGTGCTGGCAAAAACCAGTCATTTACCGCATCTATTAGCATTCTCTTTGGTGGACACCCTTGCGGGTGAGAAGGATAACCAGGATATCTTTCGCTATGCCGCCGGCGGCTTCAGGGACTTTACCCGGATTGCCGCCAGTGACCCCACCATGTGGCATGATGTTTTTCAGGCCAATCGTCAGGCTGTCCTGGAGGCGCTGGATGCGTTTCGGGAGGGGCTGGACACCTTGTATCAAGCCGTGGCAAGCGGTGACAGTCAAACCATGCGGGGTATCTTCACCCGGGCCAGGGCGGCGCGGGAGCATTTTACCAGCATGCTGGAAAATCAGGCGTATCTGAAACCCATGACAAACAGCCAGTTGACCTATGTGGCCCAGCCGGGCGGTTCCGTACGCGGTGATATTCGTGTGCCAGGCGACAAATCGATTTCCCACCGATCCATCATGTTGGGCGCCCTTGCGCAGGGTGTCACGGAAGTTGATGGTTTTCTTGAAGGTGAGGATGCCCTTGCGACGCTGCAGGCGTTTCGCGATATGGGTGTGGTCATTGAGGGTCCGCACAATGGGCATGTCACTATTTACGGTGTTGGGTTGCACGGGCTGAAGCAGCCGGCCGGCCCGCTCTACCTGGGCAATGCCGGTACCGCCATGCGCCTGATGACCGGGTTAATGGCCGCTCAGAGCTTTGATGTTGAGTTGACGGGTGATGAATCCCTGTCAAAACGGCCTATGGGACGAGTGGTTGATCCTCTGCGGGATATGGGTGCAGAGATTGAGACTGGGCCGGAAGGCCGTCCGCCATTGAAAATCCGTGGTGGTCGCTCGCTTAAGGGGGCCTCCTATGCGATGCCGATGGCTTCTGCACAGGTCAAATCGTGTTTGTTGTTGGCTGGTCTCTATGCCGAAGGTGAAACGTCCGTAACTGAACCGGGCGTGACCCGCGACCATACCGAGCGTATGCTGTCGGGTTTTGGTTATCCCGTGGCTGTTGAGGGTAACCATGCTGCCCTTGTCGGTGGAGGTTCGCTGACGGCAACGACCATTGATATTCCTGCAGATATTTCGTCTGCGGCTTTTTTGATGGTGGCAGCGAGTATCGCACCGGATTCCGATGTGCTGCTGAAGCATGTGGGTATTAATCCGACCCGCACCGGCGTTATTGATATCCTGCGCCTGATGGGGGCGGATATCACCCTTGAGAATGAGCAGACAGTGGGTGGTGAACCGGTAGCTGATATCCGGGTGCGCTCAGCCAGGCTTAAAGGGATTGAAATACCGCAGGAATTGGTCCCTCTGGCGATTGACGAGTTCCCCGTGCTGTTTGTCGCAGCAGCTTGCGCAGAAGGGAAGACGTTGTTACGTGGTGCAGAGGAATTGCGGGTCAAGGAAAGTGACAGAATCCAGTCTATGGCGGATGGATTGCAGGCGCTGGGTATTGATGCCCGGCCGTTGCCGGATGGTATTGAAATTCTGGGTGGTGACATGGGTGGCGCAACCATCGACAGTCATGGTGACCACCGTATTGCCATGGCGTTTGCGGTGGCGGCGTTGCGTGCCAGTGATGAGATTATCATCAGGGATTGCAGCAATGTTGCCACCTCATTCCCTAATTTTGTGGAGCTGGCCGACTCGGTTGGCTTCAGACTTAAAGTGATTGAGAAGATCAGACGTGATTGAAAACAATGTTCCTGTTGTAACCATTGATGGTCCGGGAGGATCCGGTAAGGGAACGCTTGCCCGTTTGCTGGCCCGCGAGTTGGGCTGGCACCTTCTGGATAGTGGTGCGCTGTATCGTTTGACGGCATTGGCGGCTGTAAATCACGGCGTCAGTCTGGAGGATGAAGAATCCCTGAAAGTGCTGGCTGCCCATTTGGATGTGCAGTTCCTGGCCGGTGGTGATGGTGCCTCCGAAGGCGGCATTGTGCTCGAAGGTGAGCATGTGGAAAATGCGATCCGTACCGAGGAAGTGGGTGCCTGGGCGTCCAAGATTGCTACCCTTCCGGAAGTGCGCAGGGCGCTGCTGTCAAGGCAGCGGGCCTTTGCGGAAATGCCGGGCCTGGTGGCTGATGGCCGGGATATGGGCACGGTGGTGTTTGATGATGCAAACATCAAATTCTACTTGACCGCCAGCACTGAGGAGCGTGCAAGACGTCGTTTTGAGCAGTTGCAAGCCCAGGGGGTAGATGTTAGTCTTGATCGCCTTTTAGCCGATATAAAGGCGCGGGACGATCAGGACAGCAACCGCGCAGTTGCGCCGCTCAAGCCCGCTGATGATGCGATTATCATCGACAGCACTAAACTGACAATACAGGAAGTGCTGGATAAAGTGCTGGATACCATGCGTCGTAACGCAGTGATCTGAAAATCGGTACCTATATTCGAATTATGCATCAGCAGATAGCTGTAAGCCTTGTAGTCTTATAGTTGTGGCGAATATTTGATAATGCCCGGCACAGTGTAAAGAAGGTAGCAGCTGTTTGCTGGAGCAAGGTGGGGTGATGGTCTCGACGACCGAAAACGTGGCAGGAGCCTTATCCTGTTGCAGGTCGTACAGCCAGCGACGGACGATAACCCCTTTGTGATGATTAACCCGTACAGGCTGGTGGTGCGGTGGGAATCATGCGAAATCATCAACGCTTCGGTCCTGTTCAAGGCCGCGTTGCTCTGTTTCGTTTGACATCTTTAACAGGAATGACAATGACTGAATGCTTTGCCGACCTCTTCGAAGAGAGTCTGAAAGAGATTGAAATGAAGCCTGGTTCCATCATCGATGGTATCGTGGTTGATATTGATGGCGACTGGGTTATCGTTCACGCTGGTCTGAAATCCGAGGGTGTTATCCCTGTGGAGCAGTTCCGCGCTGAGAACGGTGAGCTGACCATTCAGGTGGGCGACACTGTTCAGGTAGCTCTGGATGCAGTCGAAGACGGTTTCGGTGAAACCAAGCTGTCCCGTGAGAAGGCCAAGCGTGCCGAATCCTGGAAAGAGCTTGAGAAAGCCTTTGAAGCCAATGACGTGGTCAAGGGTATTATCAGCGGCAAGGTCAAGGGTGGCTTCACCGTTGACGTCAGCACTATTCGTGCGTTCCTGCCTGGTTCTCTGGTTGATGTCCGTCCGGTTCGCGACACTGCGCACCTGGAAGGCAAAGAGCTGGACTTCAAGGTTATCAAGCTGGATCAGAAGCGCAACAACGTGGTTGTTTCCCGTCGTGCCGTTCTGGAAGCTGAAAACAGCGCTGAGCGTGATGCTCTGCTGGGCACCCTGCAGGAAGGTCTGGAAGTCAAGGGTATCGTCAAGAATCTGACTGACTACGGCGCGTTCGTTGACCTGGGTGGTGTTGACGGTCTGCTGCATATCACTGATATGGCGTGGAAGCGTATCAAGCATCCGAGCGAAATCGTCAACGTTGGTGACGAGATCAACGTCAAGGTCCTGAAATTCGACCGTGAGCGCAACCGCGTATCCCTGGGTCTGAAGCAGCTGGGTGAAGATCCGTGGATCGCCATCAAGAACCGCTTCCCTGAAGGTACCCGTGTATCCGGTCACGTCACCAACCTGACTGACTACGGCTGCTTCGTAGAGCTGGAAGAAGGCGTTGAAGGTCTGGTTCACGTGTCTGAAATGGACTGGACCAACAAGAACATTCACCCGAGCAAGGTCGTTTCCCTGGGTGATGAAGTTGAAGTTATGGTGCTGGATATCGACGAAGAACGTCGTCGTATCTCCCTGGGTATCAAGCAGTGCAAAGCTAACCCATGGGAAGAGTTCTCCGGTCAGCATAACAAGGGCGACAAGATCTCCGGTAACATCAAGTCCATCACCGATTTTGGTATCTTTATCGGTCTGGAAGGTGGTATCGACGGTCTGGTTCACCTGTCTGACATCAGCTGGAACGAAGGCGGCGAAGAAGCGGTTCGCAACTACAAGAAGGGCGAAGAAGTCGAAGCCGTTGTTCTGTCTATCGATGCAGAACGTGAGCGTATCTCCCTGGGCATCAAGCAGCTGGATTCCGATCCGTTTGCCATGTATGCCGACACCAACCCCAAGGGCACTATCGTCAAGGGTGTGGTGAAGGAAGTGACCGCCAAGGCTGCTATCGTAGAGCTGGGTGAAGAAATCGAAGGTACTCTGAAGGCTTCCGAAATCAGCCGTGACCGCGTTGAAGACGCCACTAACGTGCTGAAGGAAGGCGAAGAGATCGAAGCTCGCATCATCAGCATTGATCGTAAGAGCCGCGTCATCAGCCTGTCCATCAAGGCTAAGGACGAAGCTGACGAGAAAGCTGCCATGAAAGAGCTGCGCAGCAAGCAGGACGAGCCCGCTGCTGGTCCTACCACCATCGGTGACCTGATCAAGGCGCAGATGGAAGGCAAGTAAGTCTAACGACTGAACTGCTGTAAAAAACCGCCGGTCTTACCGGCGGTTTTTTTATGCTTATCAATAAGTTGCTTGATTATCGGGGGGGAATTGGCTAGCTTAGAATTTTAGGCTCACAGGGTTCCGGGCAGTGAATGATCAGGCGTATAAATTGTGTATACGCTTCGTCCGGTACGGGAGGCATGGGGGCGCGGTAACCTACCGTGATGAGGGAAGCACACTATGACACGATCGGAATTAATAGAGCGCATAGCTGAGGCGCAGGATCAGTTGATGCTCAAGGATGTTGAGTTGGCGGTAAAGGCCATTATTGATCAATTGTCTGGCGCACTTTCATCGGGCGCGCGAATAGAAATCCGTGGGTTCGGCAGCTTCTCCCTCCATTATCGTGCGCCGAGGAAGGGTAGAAATCCCAAAACCGGTGAAACAGTCGCACTTGCCGGTAAGCATGTTCCTCATTTCAAGCCCGGCAAAGAACTACGTGAGCGGGTGAATCAGGCTGCACTGGATGGTGTTGGCCGGTAATAATTCGGGTATGTAACAACATGGTCATCAGGTGGATGCGTCTTTTGCTATGGTCTGTTCTGACTATAGCCCTGTTTTTCCTGCTTTTTTCCTTTGTCCTGGAGAATCCGACTGAAGTGACATTGACGGTTGTGGGCTATCCGCTGGCGCCTGCTTCTGTTTCTGCCGTTGTTGTGGTTGGCTTTTTGCTAGGCGGTTTCGTCGGTATTTTTTCCGGGATGGTCATGGTGGCCCGGTTTCGTGTCCGGCATGTGCTGCTGAAGCGTAAAAACGAGCAGCTTGAGGCGGAGGTCAAAAAGCTGAGAATGAATGCGTTAAAAGGGTTGAGCTGATTCATGTTTGACCCCCTTTTGCTGGCGCTGATACTGGTATCCATCGCGACGGGCTTTTTCCTCGGATACCGTCAACGCAGGCAGTCGCAACGCCAACGGCAGGAAGGATCGCTCAATAGCGAATACTTTGTCGGTCTCAATTACCTGTTGAATGAGCAGACCGATGAGGCGATTGAGTCGTTCATAAAAGCGCTGGAAATTAACGCTGATACAATCGATACCTACATTGTGCTGGGGCGCTTATTCCGCCGTCGTGGAGAGATCGAAAAAGCGATTCAGGCGCATCAAGACCTTCTGGCCAGGCCAAGTCTCACCCGTGAGCAGGCTCTTCGCGTTCAGCTGGAGTTGGCGCATGACTACATTAAAGCGGGGTTGCTGGATCGTGGTGAGTCATTGCTTGAGGATATGTTGAAAACACCCTGGTCGGGAGCGGATGAGTCTGTGCAATTGCTCCTGTCGGTGTACGAGCAGGAAAAAGAGTGGCAGAAGGCGATTGATGTCATTCATCAGGCACAAGGTGTTGACAGTCATCGCTACCAGCATCAGCTGGCCCATTATCACTGCGAGCTGGCAGAGGCGGCGCTTGAAGGTAATGACGTGTTAACTGCCCGAAAGAACATTCGCCTGGCGTCTGCGCGGGATCGGGATAATGTGCGGGCAACATTGATTCTCGGCAGCCTTGAGTGCTCATTGAAAAACTATCGCGAATCTGCGCGTGTTCTACAGCGTATCTATCAACAAAATCCCCTGTTTATCTCGGAAAGTATTCCATTGCTTGAGCGCTGTTTTGAGGCGCTGTGGTCCAGTCGGGGATTGTCGGTTTATCTTGGTAAATGCCTGCGTGAGTATCCCTCCGCGGCGGTTGTTCTGGCTTCTGCCAGGTTGATTGCGCGACAGCAGGGGGATAAAGAAGCTGGAAGATTTATCGCTGAACAAATTGTCAAGCGGCCTTCATTGAAAGGGCTGAATGCGCTGATTGATCTCAATATTGAAAATACGGAAGGTCGTCCGCGACAAAATCTGATGTTGTTGCGAGAGCTAACGGGGCGCCTTCTTGACAGTAAACCTGTGTATCGTTGTACGCAGTGTGGCTTTGATGGAAAAACACTTCACTGGCACTGTCCGCGATGTCATGAGTGGGGCACTACCGAACCGATTATGGGTATTGAAGGAGAGTAAGTGAGTCGATATTCCCGATGGTTTGGCCAATAGTGTGGCGCCTTTTGTGGGCGATTTGCGCCCAGTCCTCAATGGTGTGTAGATGCATAGTAAAGTCCCATGTTGTATACTCGGCCAGAATTTTTCCCTCCTGTGCTTATATCTGAGAGATCGTATTACTCATGATTTCAACCACTTCATATTGCTCTTCCCCTGTCATAGTCGCCCTTGATTTTCCCGAGGCAGCGCCGGCGCTTGCCATGGCGGACAGGCTGGATCCCGCGATGTGTCGTGTAAAAGTGGGTAAGGAGTTGTTTACCTGCGCGGGGCCGGCGGTGGTTGAAGCGCTGCAGCACAAAGGCTTTGATGTTTTTCTTGATCTGAAATTTCACGACATCCCTAATACCACCAGTAAGGCGGTTGCTGCTGCGGCCAGGCTGGGCGTGTGGATGGTGAATGTGCATACATCGGGTGGCCGTCGAATGATGGAAGCCTGTCGTGAGGAGCTTGAGAAACTTCAGCTTGACCGGCTACCGTTGTTGATTGCCGTTACTGTGCTTACCAGTATGAGCGATGAAGAATTACTCGAAATTGGCTACCAATCTGGCGCAGCTGGAATGGTGCAGCATCTGGCTGCACTTGCAGCGAATAGCGGTATGGATGGTGTTGTATGCTCGGCGCAGGAAGCTGCGATGTTGAAACAGTCTCTTGGCGCTGGATTTAAATTGGTTACGCCGGGTATTCGTCCGGAAAATTCTGATGTAAATGACCAGTGTCGTATTGTAACGCCGGCCCGGGCTGTGCAGAATGGCAGTGATTACCTGGTTATTGGTCGGCCAGTGACACAGGCGAAAGAGCCGGTAGCCGTGCTGGAGGAGATCATCGCCAGCCTGAACTGAAACACAGGGAATTGACTCTTATGGATGAGTGGTATCTGTTACGCAGCAAGCCCCGGCAAGAGTTGCGGGCTATCGAAAACCTGGAGCGCCAGGGGTTTATTGCCTACTGTCCCATGCTGGAAAAAAAGAAAGCCAGGCCGGAACCGCTGTTTCCCGGCTATGTGTTTCTGCGCCACGAGGATTTTGAAGAGCACCCTGAGTTTGGCAAGATTCGTTCAACCCGCGGGGTTGGCGGGTTCGTAAAGTTTGGCGACGATTTTGCCAAGCTGCCCGATGACTTGGTGGATGGTATCCGGCGTCAGGAGGAACGGCTGGTTGGCTGCCCCCTGTTTGAGCCTGGTCAGCTGGTTGAGTTTGCCGATGGCCCTTTCAAGGATATGCAGGCGGTGTATCAGTATGAGAAGGGGGCAGACCGCTGCATGGTGCTGCTTTGCATTCTGAACAGTGAGCGTGTTGTTGAGACAGATATCGGTCGGTTGACAAAAGCCTGAGGTTTTTGCCTGTTAATTCGATGTCTTGTTATTGTGCGGTTCGCCAGCCATGCTGGCGGACCGGAAGCTTATCCTGCCTTCCTTGGGGAGTAATCCTTCAGGGGAACTGTTATTTCCATTCATCATTGTCAGATTTAATGATTTCAGGTCTGTATTGTCTGAAATCGGGATGGTCAAGTCTTAGCCGTAATACAACCGCCTTGATGCAGGAACTTTAAAATCCTATCTGGCGGGGGAAATATTTGAAACGGACAACTAATGACGCCTGTTGGGTGTCGTGACGGTCGTATAAATTCCGGCTGGCATGCTTATTTGGCGATATCTGTCAGAAATATAAACACGATTGCTATTATACTTCCGGCCAGTTTTGTTTTTGTTTATCAATCAGGCAGGTTCATGGCAATCAAGCTCTTTTCGGCAGGCGCAGATTATGAATCAGATCCGGACAAGGCCAATGATCGGCTGAATAAATGGGTAGATGAACTCCTGCCTCTTTATCAGGCATCGCCGGAATACGGAAAACTGTCCAAGGCTGACCGCAGGGATGGCGGTGAATGGTTCCGGTTGTTCATGGATCTCTATCTCAACTACATCGGCGGTCGGTTGGCGGACCTGGATGAGGAGAACGCCGAGGAAATCATGTGCGACCTGATTCCTCGCAAGCTTTTGTGCTCCGACAAGCAAGCTAAAACCATTGTGCCGGAGCTGGTCGCGTTCTGGCGTTTCCTGCAGCGTGCCCTTGCAGAGCAGAAACCCGCAAAGCGCCTGCGTCATGCTGACTCCGTGATCGCCTTTCTTGAAAGTATCCGGAAAGATTACCTCGCCATTTTCAAGGGAGCCTATGATGATGTCGAATTTGGTGCTTTTCCGGTGGAAGAAGAGGATATCCTGGGGCTGCTGGAATCCATGTTGCAATCGCAGCGGTCGCCAGCACAGTTGATTGAAGAAGCCGCGGGGCAGTTGTCAACCCTGCGTGATTCCCCAAGACCGCCCCTGGCGTGGATGGCGCTGTGTGAACCCGAGGGGTGTCAGGCGTTTGTTGACCATATCTGTCTCGAAGGTATGGATGACCAGCTGCCAGGCGCCGCTGAAGCGGTTGCGTTAATGTTGGGGTTTGTCCTGCAATCCCTGTTTTTCCGTATCCGTCAGGGGGAGGCGCCCATCGCTGATTTCTGGCGTGATATGGAGCACCACCTGATGCGGGCCCATGGTCAGGAACGCCTTCAGGCCAGCGGCGTGAACCTGCTGCTGGAAAAGTTGCAGGATTACCGGCAGTACCTGTCGCCTGAATTCATGGCGTTCATCCATGAGTGGTATTCGGAGGCGGCAGAACAATGGGGTGACGGCCAGGAATTTTCAGTGTCGGATCTTCACAATGCCTTCCTGAATGTGCTGGCCGATGTGCCGGATGAATTTGCCCTGGTGACGGCGATTGAGGGCCAGCTGGGTTTCCTGCCGCCGGAGGCATTCGGACAACTGGTTGGCATGTTGCTGGAACTCGACAATACGGATCTATACAACGCCCTGACGCTGATGGTGCTGGATGATAATACTGAATCCGCGAAAGCCGTAGCCGAACAGCTTTGCCAGACGCCCGGGAAACTGACGCCGATAGCCCTGAGTCGCCTGGTGCGCACCCGTAACTGGCTGGTGAAACCGGTTCGCGAGGCGGTGGATAGGCTGGTTCAGCAGGGGCGCAGGGCGGGCGTCGCGCCCGTTTCGCCTGAACCGGTGCCGGATCAGCGGTTTCGGCAGGTGCTGGTGTCCGGTGTTGATGGCGCTGGCGCCCAGGGTGTCATGATCGTGCTGGAGGAGGGGGCTCAGTTTCGCCTGCTCACCTGGGTGTTCAAGGAGCAGGTGGGGGTCGTGGATGTACTGGTAACACCGCCGGACTCCCTGTCGAAATTCAATCATTTCATCAAGTTGGCAAAGTCCGAGGCAGGGACGATGGAGAAGGTATCGCCAGACCTGATCCGAACGCTTCTGCCGGCGTTCCTGGCGCTGAACCTGGAGAGCCGTACGGCCATTGACCATGAGTTGGTGCAGGTGCTCGAGTTGCTGGGTCTGTCAGACTGGAATCCTGCGAAGACGGATATGACGTTTCTTGCCGAGCTGGACCAACAGGCAGCGCCCGATCCGGCGACGGTAGAAGCCGTACAGAAACGGTCGAAACAGTGGGTGAAAAGTGCCTTGGGGCAAAGCTGGTTCGAACACGGAGAAAAGGTGGACCGGATTGCTTGTAACCAGACCCGAACGATTGCGGACAGGCAACGGGATATTTGCCACGAAGTGCTTCAACCGCAACGCGCCATGTGGCGGGAGCGAATGGCGAGAATGACGCTCTGGGCTGAACATTCGGAGAGTTCGCGCAGGCGCAAGCAGGCTCAGGATTTCGCGGTTGTTGGCTGGCTGCTGGCCAAGGATGAGCCAATGGAAGACATTAGTTTGATGTGGGAAGTTGCCCGTCATTCCATGGACTGGTAACTCCATTCGGGCAGGTGCATAAGCAGAATATCAAAACGACTGCTGAGTGCGCGATATTCGCTTTTGCCCATGCTTTCGATTTGCTCAAGGATGTTGTCCATGTCCAGCGCCTCTGGTTTCCCTGCCGGATTAGTTCTGCCTGCTGCAATGTCCAGCTGTAAACGTCGGGCTGGTAAAGATTGGTGGCCATGTTATGCCTCCTGATGCTGACTGTGATCATTGATAATACTCGTTATGCAGGTGAAGGGTTGATATCAAGCCGGGTGGTCTGGTTGGTATGGTAGCGCCGATTGAAGAGGGTTGTATGTGGCTGAACGGCAAGAAACCCCGCGCGTCGAAATGATTGCATATTTCCACTACCGCTCATCCCGGTAACAGGTTACTTCATGCGTTCAAGTTGATGATGATCTTTTTGATCCGGCAGGCTGTTCTACACTCTGCTGCACCGGATAACAAACGCGGGGATTGCCAATGAATACTTCGCATCAACTGCAGGAACTGGATGGGCGCGTGATGGTGCTTGAGCGGTTTGAGCTGCGACGAGAGCAATACTACGACACACTCAACACCATGCTGGAGCATCAGCGCCTGATGCTGGATGAGCACGCTTTCCAGCTCGGGCGAATTGACAAAACACTCTACGACCACACGCTTCACTTTAAGGCGCTGGAAGAGCGCGCCGTCAAGCATGACGAGATTCTGCTCAACCTGAACAATCAGTTCGTCATTTTTAAAAATGAGGTAGAAATCCGTTTTGCCCAGATTGACCAGCGCTTCGAAGAAGTTGACCTGCGATTAGAGCGGATCGACCAGCAGCTTGAGGTGGTGCAGACCCGGATGGACGCCATGGAAGTCCGGATGGATTCGATGGAAACTCGAATGGGTGCCATGGAAAGCCGGATGGATTCAATGGAAGCTCGAATGGGTGACATAGAAGGCCGGATGGATTCGATGGAAACTCGCATGGGTGCCATAGAAAACCGTATGGACTCGATGGAAAACCGAATGGAAGCTATAGAAGGTCGCATGGATTCTATGCAAGCCCAGATAGACACCATGCAGGGTCAGATAGACATTATGCAGGGGCAGATTGTGACGTTGAATGATAATGTTGAGAAAATACTGGCTATAGTCTCCCGAGCGTAATCTACCTTGTATCCGTTTCTGTCATTTCCTTGCGGGTTGCTGGCGGATAAACTTAAAAAGGCCTGCAATGCAGGCCTTTCCGTTGTTTTTTCGTGCATTATCGGCGCAGGGCTTCGGCTTCCTGTTCAGGTGTCATTCCATGAAAAGATGCGGAGATGCCAGCCGCTGCTTCAGAATCTCTGCGCTGCTTTTCGCGGCGGTCTGTAATGGCGATCTGAATCAATACAACGAAGACGCCCAGCATGCCACCGAGTAAAACGCCCACGGCTACAATTAACTTTTTGTTTGGTTTGATGGGGGTGGCCGGGATCATGGCGGGTTCGTCAATTTCGACTGGTTTCAACTTGCTCAGGTCTATATCTATAGACTGCAACCGTTGAAGTTTCAGGTACAAGGGTATGACGCTGGGTAGCAGTATTTTTTCAGCGTCATCGGCTTTTGGTTCAGAAATAAAGCGGTGCTTATCCAATATTTGTCTTTGTTGTTCGAGTTTTTTTGTCAGTACATCGGTACCCAAAACGAATAGCGTGGACGGGCCGACGTTGGACAGTGTGTCTGTCACAAAGGTTTTGATCTTGCCTGCTTTCGCGACTTCCAGCGCTTGGGACAACAGCAGTTTTTCCGTGTTCGCGTTTTCTATGAACTGTTTTTCAATTCCGGCGATTTGCTGTTGCAAATGAACTTTTGTGAGCGAGTGTTCGGCTTTCAGGTTTTGGTAGAATTCCTCGGCTACTTCGTTCCTGGCCGCTGGGAGCAGAAAATCATTGATGAGACTGGCGGAGAATGCAGGATCCTTCGAGTCGTATGTGATGCTGATGTAATCGACGGCAGACTGCTTGAGGTTGGACTTCTGGATTTTTAGTGCTTTGGTGAATGCATTAAACCCGTTTTCAAGGGCCGCAGGCTGACTGGTGTCACCCGCTGTTTCGAGTGCCTGGGTTGCCAATCCGCTTTTGTTAAACACGGCGTGCAGGGTAGCTGGCGATGTCAGGTAGCGGTAATAAAGTGCATATGTCTCATCGGCAGGCGTGTTCGTAATACCAAATTCCTGTTGCCGCTGATGTAGCTGGGCCAAGTCGGCTGAAGATGGTTCATAAATACGCGTTTCCGCCTGCCAGGTTGGAGGCCAGAGCAGGGCGCCTGCCATTGCTGCCAGGGAAATCACGGCGGTAATCGCTATGATTGTGAACTTGCGACTCCAGAGTTTTTCAGCCAGCTCGAACAGGTCGACCACATCGTCATCCGGAATGTGGGGGGGGTAATTAGCCTGGTAGGCCGGGTTCGTGGGTGTGGTTATAGGGTTGGGCGCGTTCAAGGGGCTACCAATATGTCGCTGTCTGGAATAGGCCAAATGGCCGATATGTTAACGGGCGATCATAATAAATTTGTCGCCTGTATGAAAGCAGGAAGTGCTGTGCTTAAGCGGGTCACGTTCCCCACCTGTGATGCCTGTGCAGTGTTGCTTCCTCGACGGTGTAAAAAACTGCAGTTTACGTAGTAAGGAAAAAGGGAGTTACGGTCAGTTCTTCCAAGCCTGTTCTGTCAATGGAGTGACCCTTGCATCAAAGCCTGTTGATAAAAAATCCTTCCGACGCCAATGTCAAATTGCTGATGCTACGTAGCCCCATAAGAGTAAAAAACACGTTGAAAAATAGGGTGTTTTGCTGGTTGCCGAGGATTTCTGTCTGTAGAATGACCACCCAAATTTGAACAGATATACAGACAATGTGAGAGCGGCTGTCCAGCGAGAGTGTGAGTTGGCGGGCGGTAGCGTGTTTGCAGGAAAATTTGGTGGCGTAGCCACCTTTGTGGTTAAGTGACAGAAATATCAAACTAAAGCAGAGTGACAGGAGATAAACGTGACAGATCAGCAGGCTACTCGCTGGCAGCAACGTTTAGAAAATTACCAGAAAGCGCTCACGGTTCTGGAACGGGCAACAATAGCAACGCGTAACGCACCCGATGATGAGCTCTACGCGATTGCGTTGATACAATCATTCAAGTTTACTTGGGAGCTCGCATGGAAGGTGATGAAAGATTATCTCACCTATCAGGGTGTTGAATGTTTACCGGCTCCGCGTAGTGTCATCAAAATCGCCTATCTCCATGATTTGGTGGAAGACGGCCAATGCTGGATTGATATGTTGCAGGATCGTAACCTGATGTCCCATGTCTATGATATGGACAAAGCGCGTAGTGTGATTGAAGCCATCCAGAACCGTTACCTGACTGCCATGCAATCATTAAACGACTATCTGGTGGCGGCTGAATGAACCACGGTCTGCCAGCAGCGACGTTTGATCAGATTCTGGCCTGCCTGTCCCGCTTTCCCGAGATAGAAAAGGTCGTGTTGTTTGGCTCGCGTGCACTGGGGAACTATCGGCGGGGTTCCGATATTGACCTTGCTGTCTGGCTGCGTCCAGATGCTGCGCAATGTGTCGGAGCTGTCAGTCTGGCGTTGGATGAACTCCCAACCCCCTATTTGTTTGATGTTGTATTGTATTCTGAGATCAGCCATGCGCCGTTCAAAGCCCATATCGATAAACATGGTTTGCAAATTTATCCCTGAATGATGACGCTGCCTTAATCTCGTCTCACAGGCACAGGGCAAGATCATGAAAGGCCTTGCTATCACTGGCTTTGCAGGCAATTGACCATCGCCAACACTTTTTGTTTCTAGCCATGTTCTCATTCCCGGTGTGGAAATGGGAACACGTAAATGAATGCTTTCAGTTTGATAGAACAACTCTCCGTACTTCACGATCCTCGCCAGAGCTGGAAAGTGACACACTCTCTTTCCGACATCCTGCTGCTGACAATCTGTGCTGTTATAGCCGGTGCAGAAGGCTGGGAGGATATCGCTGATTTCGGCGAAGACCGCCTGGATTGGCTAAGACAATATGGTGATTTTGAGCATGGCGCACCGTCAGACGACACCATTGCCAGATCTGTCAGTGTCGTGAATCCCAGGGAAAGATCATGAAACCCCTTGCTATCACTGGGATTGAGGGAAATTTGAACGTCAATGAGCACTGTGATTTTGAGGTTGCCGACTCCAAAACCAACTTGGTCAGATAACAGGTAAATATTTGATTCAGTGATTGGTATTAGAAATGCCCCGTTATTCCTTGACACACAAGGGATAGCAAGAAATGTGGTGAAAATTATACAGTGTGTGATTAGTTGCTGAAGAGCATCGTTATATCCAGCTTGAGCCTAGTAATGGCGCGGGGTTTCATGATCTTGCCGTGTGCTTAATGGTCTCCGTATGAGCCACAGCATGCATAAAGCCTGAATGATAAGAAATCAGTTCTGATTTTATAAGTTTGTGTCAATCCAATATTTTGAAGTAAAGGAATTTCTGTATGGAAATTGAAAACCAGTTGATTGAAAAGATACAACAAAAAACAGCTGTTATCGGCATAGTCGGACTTGGCTACGTTGGTCTGCCCCTGATGTTGCGTTATGTTGAAGAGGGTTACAAAGTTCTCGGTATTGATATTGATCAGAGTAAGGTTGATAAGCTCAATGATGGAATCAGCTATATAGAACACATCCCATCAGAAGGGATTTTGGCCGCGGTTAATAATGGACTTTTTAGTGCAACCACAGATTTTTCAGAAGCTACAAATGCTGATTCTTTAATTCTGTGCGTACCAACCCCTTTGAATAAGTATCGTGAGCCGGACTTGAGCTATGTGCTGGATACTACAGATGCCTTGATTCCTTATCTTCGTAAGGGGCATGTATTGTCGCTTGAAAGCACCACTTACCCAGGCACTACCGAAGAAGAGTTACTGCCAAGAATGGAAAAAGCGGGTCTTACAATCGGTGAAGATGCATTTCTGATTTACTCGCCAGAACGTGAAGACCCTGCCAACCCTGATTTTGAAACCAGAACCATCCCCAAGGTGTGTGGAGGCCATACGCCCGCCTGTCAGAGCGTTGGTGTAGCCCTTTATGAAGCAGCTATAGACAAAGTAGTGCCGGTATCATCAACTAAAGCCGCAGAAATGACCAAGTTGCTGGAAAACATTCACCGGGCTGTCAATATCGGTTTGGTGAATGAAATGAAAATCGTGGCTGATCGTATGGGTATTGATATTCATGAAGTCATCAGCGCTGCTGCGACAAAACCTTTTGGTTTTACACCCTACTACCCTGGCCCGGGTCTGGGTGGTCACTGTATTCCTATTGATCCATTTTATTTAACCTGGAAGGCTCGGGAATACGGCCTGCACACCCGCTTTATCGAACTTGCCGGTGAAATCAACGCCTACATGCCCCGGTTTGTTGTAGATAAACTGACCGATGCATTAAACCTGCGAGGCAAGGCCATTAACGGCAGTAAAATTCTGGTACTGGGCATTGCTTACAAAAAGAATGTGGACGATATGAGGGAATCGCCTGCGGTAGAATTGATGGAGCGGTTGGTGAAGAAAGGGGCAGTGGTCGAGTATTCGGATCCTCATGTGCCGGAATTCCCTGAAATGCGGGAACACAGCTTTGACCTGAGCAGTGTTGAATTAACACCCCAAACGGTAGCCGGTTACGACTGCGTACTGCTGGCAACAGACCATAGTGCGTTTGACTACCCAATGATTGGGCAATATGCACAACTGTTGGTAGACACTCGTGGTAAGTTTCTGGAACCCGCGGATAATATTGTCAAGGCCTGAGGAATCGCAATGTATCCCAAAATAACGGGCAGAAAAATCCGTCAGGCTATTGTGGGCTGTGGCCGTATATCTGGCAAACATGTCGAGGCGATCAGGCAGCACAGGGAAGATATTGAACTGGTTGCCGTATGTGATATTGACCCGGAAGCTCTGGAACGGGCCAAGAACGAATATAATGTTCCTGGCTATCGTAAACTGGAAGATTTGCTGGCCAATGAACAGCTGGATGTCGTGGCGCTATGCACGCCCAGCGGTTTACATCCCGATCAGGCTATTTTGGCCGCTAATGCCGGTGTGCATGTTATCAGCGAAAAACCCATGGCCACCCGCTGGGCCGATGGTTTGCGTATGGTTAAAGGTTGTGATGATGCCGGTGTCCGGCTGTTTATCGTCAAGCAAAACAGACGCAACACAACGCTTCAGCTGTTAAAGCGGGCGGTGGATGAACAGCGATTCGGCAAAATCCATATGGTTCACCTCAATGTTTTCTGGACCCGCCCACAGGAATATTATGACCGCGCCAAATGGTGCGGCACTTGGGAGCTGGATGGCGGAGCCTTTATGAACCAGGCCAGCCATTACGTAGACCTGATGGAATGGCTGATTGGTCCTGTAGCCGATGTACAGTGCATGACTTCAACCCATCGGAATATCGAGGTAGAAGATACCGGAGTAATGAATGTCCGCTGGCGCAATGGTGCCCTTGGTTCCATGGCCGTTACCATGTGCACCTACCCAAAAAACCTGGAGGGTTCCATCACCATACTGGGGGAAAATGGCACAGTTAAAGTTGGCGGCGTTGCGGTCAATGAAATTCAGGAGTGGAACTTTGCCGAATCTGCTCCCTATGATGCAGAGATTTCTGCAGCCAACTATGAGACCACTTCAGTCTACGGCTTTGGCCATCCTCTCTATTACAAAAATGTAATCGATACCTTGCGAGGCGAAGCTGAGCCGGAAACTGATGGGCGGGAGGGGTTAAAATCCCTTGAGCTATTAATAGCGGGCTACCTCTCAGCGCGAGATGGCAAAACCATCTCCCTGCCCCTGGAGTACTGAGGGATGACAGAAAAAACATATATTGCCCATGAAAGCGCCATTATTGACGAAGGCGCCCAGATAGGCGCAGGTACACGCATCTGGCACTGGGTGCATATCTGCCCAATGGCGCAAATCGGTGAATCCTGTTCCCTTGGTCAGAATGTGTTTGTGGGCAACAAGGTCAGCATTGGTAATAACGTTAAAATCCAGAACAATGTTTCAGTGTACGACAATGTCTCTCTCGAAGACGATGTGTTCTGCGGTCCAAGTATGGTGTTTACCAATGTTTATAATCCTCGCTCTGCCATTAGCCGGAAAGATGAATATCGCGAAACACTGGTAAGGCAGGGGGCAACTCTGGGCGCTAACTGCACCATTGTCTGCGGCATTACCATTGGCCGCTATGCATTTATTGGTGCTGGTGCTGTTGTTAATAAAAATGTGCCCGACTATGCGCTGATGGCGGGCGTACCTGCAAAACATATTGGCTGGATAAGTGAATACGGTGAGCGTTTGGATTTGCCGCTGCAAGGTGAAGGTGAGTGCGTTTGTCCTCACACCCAAATCACCTATCGCTTGAAGAACGGCCAAGTCTTAAAAGTTTGATTATTTAATCCTCCAACGGCACGAAGTGCACAAAGAAAAGTTTTTAAACTTTGTGCTCTTCGTGTGCATTATGGTTCAACGTCTTGTTTAGTGAATTACATGGAATTTATTGATTTAAAAGCCCAGTACCGTCGTATCGAAGAAGATATTAATCGTCGTATAAAAGCTGTGCTTGAACACGGTAAATATATTCTTGGCCCTGAAGTTGTTGAACTGGAAGAAAAACTGGCAGATTATGTTGGGGTCAAGCATTGTATCTCTGTTGCTAACGGAACAGATGCCCTTCAAATTGCCTTGATGGCATTGGGTATCAAACCAGGCGATGAAGTCATTACGCCGGCTTTTTCCTACATTGCAACAGCTGAAACCTCAGCATTGCTGGGGGCAAAACTGATTTATGTGGATGTAGACCCGAAAACCTATAATCTTGATCCATCCCTGTTGGAAGCAGCCATTACTGAACGAACAAAGGCAATTATTCCTGTCTCTCTTTACGGTCAGTGCGCTGACTTTGATGCGATTAATGAAATTGCAGGTAAATATAATATTCCTGTGATTGAAGACGGAGCTCAGAGTTTTGGTGCAACTTATAAAGGCCGAAAGTCCTGTAGCTTAAGCACTATTGGCTGTACCAGCTTTTTCCCCTCAAAGCCTTTGGGTTGCTATGGGGATGGTGGTGCCATGTTTACCAATGATGATGAGCTTGCTGTGATACTTCGCCAGATTGCACGCCATGGTCAGGATCGGCGTTATCATCATATTCGTGTTGGTGTAAATAGTCGGTTAGATACTCTTCAGGCAGCCGTATTGTTAAGTAAATTAAAGGTGTTTGACGACGAGGTTGCGGCTCGTATAAAAGTAGGAAAACGATATACAGAATTGCTAAAAACAAACACTGATATTGTTACACCTTTCATTGAGTCTCATAATACTAGCGTTTACGCGCAGTACACTGTACAGGTTAAAGATCGTGAATCTTTTCAGGCATCTTTACAAGACTCTGGAATTCCCACCTCTGTGCACTATCCGCTGCCACTTAACTTGCAGCCAGCCGTAGCAGATAGTACCGTCTATCTTCCAGTGGGGGAGGAGTTGGCTAAAAGAGTTATTAGTCTGCCATTTCATCCATATTTAACAAAAGATGAACAAAAGAGTATTGTGGCTAGACTGATAATTTAGAGAACAATATGAAACCCTTGATGGCTTGGGGCAGGGAGAAGGCATAAAATCCCTCGCTACTACTGATTTCAAAGCGAATTTCAGGCTAGTTAATATAGCTTAATACGGCATCGACTTTTGGTTCTACTTATTCAAGGATAAATAATGAGTCGCACATAATAAAATGCATTTGGTTTGATAGTGAACTTTTTCATCCTTCAGGATTTCCGTTGGCCATGGAAAGATGATCATACACTGACTAATACCAAGGGCTTTCGTGCGTTTCTCTGCGTCACAGACGAAGTCGAATTGGAATCAGCGTCTGCAGTTCTGGCATAGGTAGCGTTATAATCCTGATTCAGCTTTATCGTTTTTCACCACGCTATCTGTCAAGCTGCAGTGTATACAAGCGACTTGAAGAGTGGCCATAGAAAATATGTAAAATACCAGTCGAGCCAAGCGTTCAGATGTAGGGGTTCAATGCATTTGATTTGTGATCCGCAGACTGGTATTTCAGCAAAACATAATGATTAAACTCAAGAATGAATTTGCGAGAAATGTCGCAACCTTAATGACGGGAACGGTATTAGCTCAAGCTATACCGATCGCTGTCAGTCCAATATTGTCACGCCTGTATAGCCCTGAGGATTTCGGGGTATTTGCGTTATATGGTGCTGTAGTTGCCATCGCTGGTATGTTGGCTACCGGTCGGTATGAACAGGCGATAATGCTGCCTCAAGATGATGGTGAGGCTGTAAGCATTATGAAGCTTTCTTTAGGGATTGTTGTCAGTGTTGCGCTTGCCTCATTGTTTGTAGTGTCCTTTTTTAACGCAGATCTGACTAACCTCCTAGGTACTGAATATATATCTGGCTGGTTGTACTTATTGCCGATTAGCATCTTGGTTGTAGGGTGCTATCAGAACTTTTATTACTGGAATAATAGGAAGAAGAAGTTTAGATACCTTGCTTCCTCTAAAGTAATTCAAAGCGGTGGTACAGCCGGAGTTCAGCTTGCTACAGCTGCAGTTAAAGGGGTGGGCTTTGGGTTGATATCTGGTGTGTTGATCGGTCAATTTGTGAGTCTGTTAAACCTGATTAGAAGTGGTGAAAAGGGTCAGGCTAAATTGATTGGGCAGGTGCCCAAGGAGCGAGTGCTATTTAATGCCAGGAAATATATAAAGTTTCCCTTGTTTGATTCTCTTTCCGCAATTCTGAATATGTCCACATCTCATCTCCAGAACATAGTATTAGTCGCTTCGTTTGGCGCGGCAGTGGCGGGTGTGTATTCACTGGTGCTGAGAGTTTTGGTATTTCCGTTGTCTTTTGTTAGTAGCGCACTGCTTGACGTGTTGCGGGATCGGTTTGTGTCGGATTACCGGGAGTTTGGTAATACCAGGGTTATGTTTAAAAAAGTGTTCTTGGGTCTGGCATTGATTGGTCTGGCTCCGTTAATTGTTTTGATGCTGTGGGCAGAGCCTCTTTTTGCATTTGTTTTTGGGGATGCTTGGCGAGAAGCAGGAGTTTATGCGGGTATCTTGGCTCCCATGTTTTATGTTCGATTTATATATAGCCCACTGAGTTACATGGTCTATGTGGCTCAAAAACAAGAGTGGGATATATTAGGGAATGCGTTATTATTTGTTTCGTTGATGGTTGCTGGTTTGCTTGCCGAAACGCCAATTGAATTTGTGACAATTATTTCGTATTCGTTTGGCTGTGTATATTTGCTGTATTTGTTATTTGCAGCAAAGTTGTCAAAAGCAATTTGACTGCTTGAGTTGCTATTGTTTTAGTGTCATTGAGAGTGTTTGCGATGGTGAAGGGGAATATTGGCATTATTGACTATCAAGTGGGGAATTTGGGATCGATTGTAAATATCGTAAAGCGCATTGGAGGAAATCCGGTGCTTATTAATGATCCAGATTTGATAGTTAAGGCTGATAGGGTTTTACTTCCCGGAGTGGGGGCATTTGATCATGGTATGAATGCACTCAATAGGCAGGGAATGTCCGAGGCGATTTTTGATGTAATAAAAAAGGGGATACCTCTTCTGGGTATTTGCTTAGGAATGCAGCTGCTACTGGACGGGAGTGAGGAAGGTGGGCTTCCTGGTTTATCTGTTGTGCGTGGTGTAGCGAAGAAATTTGACAACTTGCCCGATTCTATGAAAGTGCCTCATATGGGTTGGAATACAGTCTCGGTGAGTGGCTCAAGTCTACTAAGTGATAAAATCGAACAGCGATTTTACTTTGTTCACTCATACTTTGTGGATTGTGATGATTCTGTTGTGACCGGGTTGACTAGCTATTCGAAGAGCTTCGTGTCAATGTTTGAAAAAGAGAATGTTTTTGGAGTTCAATTTCATCCAGAGAAGAGCCACAAGTTTGGAATGGCACTGTTTGATAATTTTTTGAAGATGTAATCATTCATGTTGAGAACTAGAGTAATTCCTTGTTTGTTGCTAAAAGGGCAGAAGCTGGTTAAAACGGTTGGGTTTGATAATCCTGGATATGTTGGAGATCCGAGGAATGCAGTAAAGATATTTAACGAAAAAGAAGTTGATGAATTACTTTTAGTTGATATTGATGCGAGTAGAAGAGGGGGTGGGCCTAATTTTTCATTGATCAGTGAGGTGGTTAGTGAAGCATTTATGCCTGTCTGTTATGGGGGCGGAGTTCGGTCTTTGGATGATGCTCGAAAGCTGTTTAATATAGGCATTGAGAAGGTTTGCGTTCAAACTTCTGCAATATTTTCCTTTGAGTTGGTGTCTGATCTTGCTGCGCAATTCGGCAATCAAAGTGTCGTTGTTTCAATTGATTTGAAAAAAAACCTCTTTGGAAAACCGAAGCTCTATTCATCGTCAGCGAAAAAAATCCTAAAAACGTCGTGGGAAGACTTTTTGGTGAGAGCGGTCACTGCTGGTGCCGGGGAGGTGCTACTCAACTCTGTAGATAAAGATGGAAAAATGTCAGGATATGATTTGAAGGAGATCTCTAAAGCATCCGAAATTTGTGATGTGCCGCTGATCGCATTAGGGGGGGCCGGATGTGTAGATGATTTTGTGAAGGCAGTTAAAGCAGGCGCCTCTGCCGTGTCGGCAGGGAGCATGTTTGTATATCAAGGTCCGCACAAGGCGGTGCTGATTAGCTATCCGCCCTATGGGCAGCTGGAAGAATTATTGAGTGAGAATTAATGGCATGAGTGTTCAAGTGTGTAATCGGTGCGTAATGGATACTTCGGCGCCGTCCATTACATTTGATGATGCTGGTATCTGTAATTTTTGCTCCAGTTACCTGGAGCGGTTGGAGACGATGCAAGGTGCTGAGGCGCGTTCGCAGCAGCTGAAGGCACTGGTAAGCCGGATTAAGTCTGAAGGGAAAGGTAAAGAATATGACTGTATCATTGGGGTGAGTGGGGGAGTCGACAGTACCTACGTCGCTTATCTTGTGAAACAGTTAGGTTTAAGACCGCTTGCAGTGCATCTGGATAATGGATGGAATTCAGAGCTGGCGGTTTCGAATATCGAGAAGATTCTCACCAGATTGAATATAGATCTGTACACTCATGTAATTGATTGGGACGAGTTTCGCGATCTGCAAATGTCCTTTCTGAAGGCGTCTACACCTGGGATGGAGATTCCGTCAGATCATGCGATTTACGCAGTGTTGAACAGGATGGCTGCGCGCTACAAGGTAAGGTATATCATTAATGGCTCCAATTTTAAGATGGAATATATTATGGAGCCTGGCTGGTCAGAGATGGTCGGTCAGATGGACTGGAAGTTGATTAAAAATGTCCACAAGCAATATGGCAAGGTGAAACTTAAAACCTATCCTTATTTCTCTCGTAAAGATCTATACCTTTCCCGGTTTGTGAATAGATGCTCTGTGGTAAATATTCTCGACTATGTTGATTTTTCCAAAAAAGAGGCAATGAAGGTCATTCAAGATGAGCTTGGCTGGGTTTACTACGGCGGGAAGCACTACGAGTCGATTTATACTCGGTTTACCCAAGCTTATATACAGCCACGAAAGTTTAATATTGATAAGAGAAAAGCGCATTACTCCAACTTGATTTGCATGGGGGAGATGACGCGTGACGAAGCGTTAGTGGCGTTGAAGGAAGATGCCTATCCCGATGCATCTATGAAGGATCAGGATCTTCAGTTCTTCAAGAAGAAAATGGCGATTTCAGACGAAGAATTTAATATGTTGATGAAGCAGCCGGTTAAGTCCTACAAGGACTACAAGGGGTACTTCAACAGCGTACTACATGATTGGTTGTACAAGCTTGCGTTGAAAGTGCATTTTCATCTGAAGGATAAAGGTTTTTATGGAAAGCGTTAAGCGTAAGGTGCTTTATGTTTCGGGCTTCTGGTCCGGTGTGAAGCCTTTTTTTCTTGAGGGAAACTCTCAGCCTAAGGGTATGCCTGCGTTCTTTAACACTCTTTTGGCGATGGCGGACGATGATCGATTCGACGTTATTGACATCTTCTTTTTTGGGTCGGGTGTACCATCGACTTTTAAAGTGCCTGATCAGTATCGCTCAAAGATCAATGCAAGAGGATTTGGTTACAAAGGGATATTGGATTTTTTCGCTGTTGCGATAAGGTTGTTATGCGCCTTGCTGAAAGTGTGCAGTAAAGGAAAGGTCGATGTGCTCTATGGTCATGGACCGGCCGGCGCTATGGTAGGGGTGGTGTCTCTGATAAACCGTGTACCGAATGTAAGACGTATATACGGCTCTTTTCTTATTGACGAGATAAAGTCTTCTAAGATCAGCTTGTTTATCAAGCATCCGTTGGAGTATCTGTCTTTTTCGTTGCCTGCCAAAGCGGTCGTGATTACAAATGATGGTACGCATGGTGACAAGGTGTACCAGAAGATTGGTTCTCGACGGTCCCCACTCTTTTTCTGGTTGAATGGTGTAGAGAAGGTCAATGATGTTCTTCCTTCGAGTGAGTTTATTCGCGAAAAGTTTGACCTTTCTGGTAGGCAATATGCGTGCTACGTGGCGCGCTTTGACCACTGGAAAAGGCAGGATGTCGTTGTTAAGGCAATGCAGGAGGTTATAGATTCCGGTCTTGAACTTGATATGGTTCTGGTGGGACCAGTCTACAACAGAGAGTTTTATCAGGGGCTAAATGAATTTGCAGAGAGTCATGGATTGCAGGAACGAGTGCACTTCATTCCTGGCGTGGAAAAAAAGGAGGCTTTGGCACTGATTCGAGATGCTAAGGTAAGCCTGTCTTTTTACAATATTTCGAACTTGGGTAACGTTTTCCTGGAAACCATGATGTTGGGCACGCCAATTCTTGCTCAGAATATCAATGGATCACTAGCGGCAGTGCCTAATGTGGCGTATATGGAGCCTGAGTCTGTTGATGCTGTGGGTATTGCCAAGGCTTTGCAGGTTCTGGTTGCTGATATGGCTCTGGTAGAGCGGCAGGTGACGGCAGCTAAAGAGTTTGCATTGAATGGTTTGTTAACCTGGGAGGAACGCTGTGAAAAGGAATTGGAACTTCTCTTATAAGGTTTGTAGTCTAGCGAGCCATCGGAAGTTGTTGAAGGAATTTGTCTTAAAGGCTCTTAGCGGAGCTTTTTATATTATATCGATTGTTTTATTTTGTGCGAATGCATCGGCTTGGGAAGTGGTAGATTTGCCATCTCCTGGAGAAGAAGGTTATGACAAAAATGGAATTCGTTATCACAACTACGGAGGTACTCGGGGCTATCAGTATAACCCTCTGTATGTTGCAAACGATGCTCTCAGTTTTGCAGAGTCATATCAGATTCTCAGTAAACAGTCAGATAAGCGGGCACAACAGTTCCTAAAGGCGTATTGGGACATCGTCAACTGGTATTCAGGCTGGTTGGTTCGAGATAATAACTGGCTGTTGGTACCCTATAAATTCGATGCCCGAGGAGCTGAAGCTCCATGGTACTCAGCGATTACTCAAGCGAGGGTGGCTAAAGTCTTTTCAATCGCTTATGAGTTGAGTGGTGATGACAAATACCTCTCAATCGCGAAAAGCCTTCTTGAACCATTGTTTGTGGATGTGGATAAGGGAGGTTTTTTATATAAAGAGGGAAATGTTGTTTTTTTTGAACAGCATGTCAAGCCAGTCTACGATCACAGCCTAAATGGTCACATGTCAGCATTGCTGGATATGAACTATGTGAACAGGGTACTGAAAAGCCAAAAGGTGCAGTCGTATTTTGATCAGGGAGTGGCGTCTCTGGTGAGTATCTTTTGGATATTTAGTATTCCAGAAGAGATGAGTTTTGGGTTGATGATGCAGGCTGGCGCTACATTTTCCGATCCTAAGATTGTAGAAAATACCTACAATAGTTACGATCTGAAGCATCTCGAATACCTCAAGGATCTCTATCATGTGACCGGGAATGAGTTCTTTTACGATTCTTTTATTCGCTATTACGCAGTCATGGCCCATCGTGATCTGTTTAAAAAAGGGGCGAATGTTGTATCTACATCAGCAGGTGCTCGTTTGCTGAACTCTACGGGGTTTGATGCAAACTACAATCTTGATCGTGCGATCAACAACTATTCACTGAATCCAAAAGATTACGTCGTTTTTAATAGTGGCCAGAAGAGTGCTTTTGAGATTCAGCTTTCAGGGAAAAAGCGAATCGGGTCTATTTCGTTGCGTTTCCACTGGGGGGAATATCCGCGGCAATTCACCATAAAAGGTTGGGTAGGCTCAGAATGGGTTGAGCTTGTATCTGAAAATAGTTGGGAGCCGTCCGGGGCTGCGCCTTGGTACAACGCTGAGGTGGATGTTACTGGAGTTGAAAAGATTAAGTTTGAGGCCTCCGACTTTTCAAACCACTCTAAATTGATATTAGATTTCTTCTCAGTATCAGAAACGTTAGGTGCTTCAAGGGAGTTGGGTGTGTGGAAAGCTGTTCAAAACGTGAGTGTGGTCAGATTTTCTGGAGTGAAGTTCAATGATCAATCAAAAGGCCTGAAATCAGGACAGGTCAATTCCCAAATGTTGAAGGGATTTGTTGATAACTTTGTAGCAAAAAAAATAGATATTGATGACCTCTACGATTTCTTGAAGTTAGAGGGTGTTCATGCTTTTCCCTATGAGAAGAAAGAATAATGCTGGTTTTTTTTAGAGTTTTGGTGATTGCCTGTTTGGTTGCTTCGCCTTATTCATATTCAAGTGGTGTTGGTGAATCTCGACCAGTATGGGTGAAAACTGACCTTCCTGAACCTGATAATGGTGTCTTTGACCAGCAAGGAATAAGGCTTCACCAGTACGGCGGAGTGATTGGGAAGCAATATAATCCTCTTTTTATAGCGGATGACGCAAAAAACTACTATTCGAGCTTTCATAATATTCCAGAAGGTTATATGCCTTTTGGTGATTATAAAGAGGCATTTTTTACAATTATTGATTGGTATCTTCATGAAATGGTAGATTCCCGGTCAGGTGTGTTGGTACCCTATAAGTTTAACAATAGAGGGGTTAAAGCACCTTGGTATTCTGCTATCACGCAGGCTCGAGTTGCTGAGATTTTTGTCTTTGCTTATCGATGGTCAAAGGATTCCAAGTATTTGGATGTCGCAAGGAAATTGATTGATCCGTTGTATGTTGGGGTTGAGGATGGTGGTTTTTTGTACAAAGAAGGTGATGTGATTTTCTTTGAAGAATATAAAACTAATGATCATGTTATTAATGCACATATTTCAGTTATTTTGAATCTGGTAGAGGTTAATAAGGATCTTGAGGATGAAAGGCTGTCTGCTCTGATTGAACGTGCGATATTCTCAGTCAAAAAAATCCTTCCTCTCTACGAAATGCCAAGTAACATGAACTTTGCGCTAAGGATGGAGCCCGGTGCTTTGTTTTCTGAACCTGTGATGGTTGAGAATATTCATGATAGTTACGACTTTATCCATTTGAAATATTTGCAAAGGTTATATCAGCTTACAGATGACTCGGTTTTTAAAAAGTTTTTTGCAAGATACTATGCAGTTCTTGCCTATCGAGAATTGTACAAGGGAGGGGAGAACTTAGCATCCAAGTCTTCTGGGAGTAAGATTATTGAAACTACAGGTTATGATTCGGTGTATAGCTTGGATAAGGCTATTGAAAATCATGGCTTTGATCCTAAGGTGTATGCCGTTTTTAATAGTCGAAGTTCATGTGAGTTCTCTGTGATGTTTGATGGGGAACGCGATATTGAGAAAATGAAATTACGATTTCATTGGGATCAATACCCCAGAAACTTTAAGTTGGATGCGCTTGTGAGTGGTGTTTGGCAGCCGGTTGTGAATGAAAATGGGTGGTCGCCAAGTGGTGCATCACCAGATTATGAGGCCACTTTCTCTATTTCTGATGTTTCAAAGATCAGATTCGCTGCAAGTGACTTTAGTGGGCACAAAAAGTTGATATTGGATTACTTCTCTATTATCGAGAGTAGTGGAAATGAGCGCGATGTGAACTTCTGGAGGGCCCGATCCCAGTTACCTGTCGTTAAATATGCCGGGATTGATTTTGAGCAGGAAGATCTAAGTATTTCTTCAATCAATAAGCAACTGATTGATGGGTTTTCTAAAAAATGGCTGCATTCGGGCGAAAGTATGGAAAGTATAGTTCAGAGAGTTTATCGTGCGATGGAATCAGGTGGAACGTTGTTTCAGTAGGTTGAGCAATGATAAAACGACTATTGTGGCTCACTTCCTCTATTTTGAGCTTTGAGTTCTTCTTTGTCGCCTATTTATATGCGGGAAGATTCAAAGGTGATGAGCGTCTTTCCTGGGTGCCGGTAGATTTAACCGCAACTTTCTTCCTGCTTAGCGTGCTGACGGCAGGCTGGGCGCTTTTAAAGACTAGATCCTTATCCAAGCATGCGCTTTTGCCCTTGGCATTAGTGCTGCTTTTCTTTGTGTATGTTGGTTTGAGTATAGGGTGGTCGCCGGGGCACAGTTATTCCGTTACCAAGGCATCATACCTTTTGACACTAACTGCATGGTGCGTATTGGCGCCTTTGTTAGTTATGTCCTCAGATTTAAATCGTATCAAGAGACTTTTGGTGTTCTTGCTACTATTTGCAGTTGTTAGCTCTGTTGAAGCTATCATTGTTTACCTGAAAGGAGTGGTAGGGTTCTTGACAATCTTTGGGGCTAATTACCTGGCACTTGGCAGGACGCTTGGAGTTGGGCTGGCAATCGCAATTGCTCTTGGGTATCACTATTTCTGTGGGAAAGATTTTAAAAAATTTTCCATATGTCTTAGTGTGGCTGGAGTTTTTGGTGTGTTGATGTTGCTGTCTGGCGGCAGAGGACCCTTCGTTTCCGTTTTAATCTCGCTGGTTGTATTCTTTGCTCTAATTCCATTTTCAAGGCAAGGCTGTCAGGTACGTAATCGCTGGAAGTCATTTTATATGGCTTTTTCTGTTCTGTTTTTTGTAGGGGGCGTCGGATCACTGGCTACTTTTAGTGAAGAAGTGTTTCAAACAATATTCAGAATAGGTGTGATGTTTACTCATGACGATATGGGTTCATCTGTAGCGGCTCGAATTGAACACATTGACCACGCTCTGGTGCGATTTGGCGAAAGTCCGATATGGGGGAAAGGCATCGGGGGTTACGCGATAGCAAGTGAAGGGAGAGCGTACCCGCACAATATTATCCTCGAGTTGTTGGTGGAAACAGGCCTGCTGGGATGTATATTGTTTTTAATGACCCTGGTGTTTGCTTTTCGCTGCATATTTATCGAGGCGATGTTTCGTGCGGACTGGTATGTGTGGGCGGTCCTGATGATTCTGATACAGGGAATGTTTAATGCCATGTTCAGTGGTGACTTCAATGATAACAGAATGTTGTTTATGTCTATGTCATTGTGTTTTGTTGTTTATTTGATTCATAACAAAAGAAGCATCAATGTACGATTGATAAGGGGAGATTGTGTCTTTCTCTAAAATTTTCCATGTCACCACCGTTCATAACCGACAAGACACACGGATATTCCATAAAGAATGTGTAAGTCTTGCAAAGCATTATCCTGGAAGCGTAAAGCTTCTGGTTGCAGATGGTTTAGGTGACGATAAGCTACAGGGAGTAGAGATTTTTGATCTCGGTGTAAGCTCTATGGGGCGTTTTGGGCGTTTTGGGCGTCTTGTGTTTGGCAGTGTCAAGGTGGCTGTCAGGTGTTTAAAGTCGCGGCCAGACATCGTGCATTTTCATGATCCTGAGCTAATGGTTGCAGGTGTATTTCTAAGGCTAATTGGTATTCCGGTAGTCTACGATATGCATGAAAATGTACCAGAGGATGTCAAATCCAAAACCTGGATATCAAGCTGGTTGAGGCGGCCGGTTGCATTCCTGATCAAGGCTCTTGAGCGCATCGCGTTGCCTTGGTTCTGGGTCGTGTATGCCGAAGATTCGTATGCTGAGTATTACCCTTGGTTGAAGAGGACCACCGTTGTCAGGAATTATCCTGATTTTGACAGAATTGAGCGCTTTTCGTCCGCTGGCAATAAGGAATACACGGTCGGATATGTGGGTGGCGTTACAACATGCCGTGGAATTCTTGTTGTTGCTAAGGCAATTTCAGAATTGCGTGAGAAGGGCAGAGATGTCAACTTTCTGTGCATTGGCCCCGTTCAAGAGAACGTTAAAAATGATGAACTATTTGCTAAGGGATGTTCAGAGGGCTGGATCGTCGCACCGGGTCGGTTGATGGGGGAGGATGCTTGGCGACAGGTAGCTAAGACCAGAATTGGTGTTGCTGTTCTTCAAAATGAGCAGAACTACATGCGGTCTTACCCGACAAAATTGTTCGAGTATATGTCGCTGGGCGTTCCGGTGATTGTGTCAAACTTTCCACTATACGAACAAGTTGTCAATGAGTCAGGCTGTGGTTTTTGCGTGGAACCAAGTGATGTGACCGTACTGGCGGAGCGTATTTGTGAAGTAATTGATATGAGTGTAAATGAGTATGACTCCATGGTTAAGTGTGGCAAGGAGTCAGCACGCGTAAGGTATTGTTGGTCGTCAGAGGAGACTGTGCTGATTGACTTTTATTCAGATTTTTTGCCTGGAATAAATAAATAAGATGTGTGGGATTGTTGGTTATTTTTCCTCTGAACATTTGCAGGAGTCTCGGTGGAAGCAGGCGTGTGCACTACAGAAACATCGAGGTCCCGATGCACAGGGAGAAGTCAGATCCAGTATCGGTTTATGGTGCTATGGCCTGGGGCATCAGCGGTTGTCGATTCTAGACCTTTCTGATGCGGGTAGTCAGCCAATGCATCACGCTGCTACGGGAGCGGTACTGGTATACAACGGTGAAATTTATAACTATCTAGAAATTAAAGCCGAATTAGAAGAAAGTGAGGGTGTGTTATTCTCTGGAGGGTCTGATACGGAGGTAGTGTTAGCGGCATTGGTTACTTGGGGGGTGGAAGAGGCCACTCGCCGTTTCAATGGTATGTGGGCATTTGCCTATTATTCTCCGCAGGATGGACGGGTTTATCTATCGAGGGATAGAACCGGTGAAAAGCCTTTTTACTTCTATTCTTCAGATGAAGAGCTGTATTTCTCTTCTGAGCTGAAAACGCTGTTACTAATGACAGGAAAAGAATTTAGTCTGAATATGCAGGCTGTAGGCGAATATCTGTCACAATCTTTGCTGAATACGACATGCCACACATTTTTTTCTAATATTGAACAGGTTCAGCCTGCATCTGTCGTTTCAATTGACTTCTCTGGAGAAACGCTTAAGAAAGATTCATCTTTATATTGGGATATAGAAAGTATCTCTGATGTGCCTGCTGGTGAGGAAGAGTTCATCGACCAGGTCAGAAGTACTTTTCTGGACAGTGTAGAAAAGCGTCTGAGAAGTGACGTTCCTGTTGGCGTACTGCTTTCAGGCGGACTTGACTCTTCAGCAATCGCTGCAGCAGTAGATGATATTAATGGGAAGAATGGTCCCTGCCGTTTATTAGCCGCGGTGAGTGATGACCCAAGGTTTGACGAGTCGCCCTTTATAGATAAAGTTGCTGCTCATTTAAACAGGCCAGTTGAGAAGGTCAAGCTTCCATTAAGCTCGGATACGTTGTTTTCTTTGCTAGAAAAAGCGACATTTCATTCAGATACGCCTATTGGCAGCTTTTCGAATATTGCCCATTATCTACTGATGAAAAAGGCGAAAGAGCTGGGAATTACGGTTGTTCTCAGTGGCCAGGGAGCGGATGAGTTGCTATGCGGTTATCGAAAATTCCTTGGTTTTTACGTTCAAAGTTTGCTGAGGAGTAAGCGCTATATTAACGCGCTTAGAGTACTTTGGGACTTTTGGCGTAACGGTTCAATACTCAACCAGTTCTCTTGGGGGGAGGCGAAAAGGTATCTTCCTTCCAGGTTCCAGCGGGGGCGTAGAAATATTTTTGGTTTAGCGCTTAAAGAATATTTTCCGGTAAATGTAGGATTGAGGCCGGGAATGTCTCTCTCTTCACGTCAAATTCAGGATGTTAAACGGTTCTCTGTTCCAACGCTTAATCATTTTGAAGATAGAATGTCAATGGCTTGGTCGAGAGAGATACGTCTACCTTTTCTTGATCATCGATTTATGGAACTGCTTTTGTCAGCACCAAATGAATTCAAAATTAAGAAGGGCTGGACAAAATACGCTATGCGCAAAGCGATGGAATCATACTTGCCATCAGAGATTACTTGGCGAAAGGATAAGCAGGGCTTCGTAAACCCTCAAGGAGAATGGCTAAAAAAAGATCTCAGAAAGACAGTGCTTGAAAGATATTTTCATGCGGATGCACTTATATTCAAGTTGGATCTCCTAAATCGTGAACAGCTGCTGGCTCATTACGACGAATATTGCTCTCAATTACAGGGGCGTGAAACAATTTGGTTTAAGGAGATTTTTAATCCTCTAGCGATGGAGGTTTGGCTACGAATGAACAGGAAATATATCAAAGGATTATGATTAAACCAGTAACAACCATCCATAATGCGCCCTCAAGATAAGCCAAAACTGCCAATTGTATCGTTCATGAACATTACAACTGGGGTGCAGAAGAAAAACAACTGCTAGTTATTTATATGCGACATTTTAAAGAGTCAGTCATGAAAGTTACTACCATCATAGGTGCCCGCCCGCAATTCATCAAGGCAGCCGTGGTTTCACACGCATTTGCCGCTCAAGGCGTTACAGAATCCATCATCCACACTGGACAGCATTTCGATGCCAATATGTCCGATGTATTCTTTGACGAACTGGGCATTCCCAAACCCTCCTACCATTTAGGGATTGGTGGTGGCACCCATGGACAGAACACTGGCCGGATGATTGAATCTATTGAGCAGGTACTATTGAATCAGCAGCCCGATTGGGTGCTGGTTTATGGTGATACGGATTCCACTCTTGCCGGAGCGCTTGCAGCGGTGAAACTGCACTTTCCAGTCGCGCATGTCGAGGCGGGGTTGCGCTCTTTTAACCGCCGTATGCCAGAAGAGATTAACCGTGTACTGACCGATCATGCAGCCACTGTGTTATTCGCTCCCACTCAGACAGCCGTCCAACATCTGTCGAACGAGGGTATTGCAGGTGTCGCCGTACAGTGCGTAGGCGATGTGATGTATGACGCTGCGCTGTATTACGGCCAGCGTGCCCAAGGCCGGAGCGATGTACTGGAACGCTTCGGTTTGCAGTCAAAAGCTTACAGCCTCGCCACCATCCACCGAGCTGAAAACACCGATGATTCCAAACGCCTGGACGCTATTCTCTCGGGCTTTGCTGCCTTTGAGCAGACGATCGTGCTACCGCTGCATCCGCGTACGTGTGCACGCATTGCGAATTTCGGGATGGTTTTTCCGCCCAATGTGCAGCTCATTGATCCAGTGGGTTATCTAGACATGGTCATGCTCGAACAAAACGCCCGCCTGATTGCTACAGACTCAGGCGGCGTGCAAAAAGAGGCCTTCTTTCACCGCGTACCATGCGTTACGCTTCGTGACGAAACCGAATGGACGGAACTTATTGAGGCTGGATGGAATCGACTTGCGCCGCCTGTTAATGCTGATTGTGTTGCAGCGGCGATGATTTCTGCACTCGAAAGCCATGGTACCGATGTTCAGCCATACGGTGCTGGCAATGCATCGTCGCTTATCGTAAATAGTCTTATTGAGAGCCCGGAATCGTGAAAAATGTCTGGATTCTGAACCATTACGCTCAGGAGCCTGGGGGAGCAGGTGGAACTCGTCACTACAGCCTTGCCCGGCATCTCCTATCCCATGGCTGGCGCGCGACAGTTATAGCGGCAAGTGTTGAGCTCAATACAGGGCGCCAGCGGCTTTCTGCTGGCGAGCGAAAACGCATCGATCATTTCAAGGGCATTCCATTCATGTGGATCCGTACCCCCCAGTACGAAGGTAATGGCGGGGGACGAATGATAAACATGTTGGTATATGCGCTTCGTGTGCTGATCCCCGGGATTACTCGCGAGCTTGACAAGCCTGGCGTTGTCGTTGGATCCAGTGTTCATCCATTCGCTGCCGCTGCGGGTGCAATGTTGGCCAAGCGCTTTAACGTCCCATTTGTGTTCGAGGTTCGTGACCTGTGGCCGCAAACTCTGGTCGATCTCGGAAGGTTACGTGAGAAAAGCATCGTCACCCGCACATTGCGCTATCTTGAGAAGTGGCTGTATCAGCGTGCAGACCGTATTGTCGTGCTGTTGCCGCAGGCAGCTAAATATATCGTACCACTCGGGATTCCTGCGCAAAAAATCGTCTGGGTGCCTAATGGCGTCGAGCTTGATGGCTATCCTGAGCCCATACCTCCGTCAGCATCTGATAGCTTCACATTAATGTATTTCGGGGCCCACGGGCAGGCGAACGGTCTCCATAACGTACTAAAAGCGATGGCCGAGTTACAGAAGCGCCCGGAAATGCAGCACGTGCGCCTGAGGATGATCGGCGACGGACCACTGAAGCCAGAGTTGATTCGACTGGTACAGGAATTGGATCTGAACAATGTCGAATTCGAGGAGCCAGTCCCGAAACAACAAATACCTTCTTTGGCAGCAGAGGCGGATGCGTTTGTGTTCAACCTGATTGACACCCCTGTTTTTAAATTTGGCATTAGCTCTAACAAACTTTTTGATTACCTTGCTGGTGCACGACCGATTATCTTCTCTTGTGAGTCGTCAAATAATCCCATCGAAGAGGCTAAAGCTGGCATCACAGTCCCACCTGATAACCCTGCTGCTCTGGCTGAGGCTATCTCTACGCTTGTTTCCATGTCGCCAACCGAGCGTTTAGCTATGGGGCATTCGGGAAGAGTCTACGTTGAAGAGCACCACAGCTATGATGCACTCGCCGCTCGCTTCGCCACAATGTTGGATGAGGTGGTAGCCGAGCGCTGTTGAATATCTTGAATCGCTTTGATTGAGACATGCTGAACCAGCAACAGGATAGTAATTCGGTTGCTGTGCAAGCATCTCAACTCGCGTTGGTCGAGCAAATTGCATCAGGAAATTACAGTTGAAATGAAACGCTTTTTTGATATTGCTGCCTCTCTGTTTGCCTTAACCGTATTTGCCCCTGTGCTGGCGTTCGTTGCCGTGAAAGTACGCCGTAACCTGGGAAGCCCTGTTTTCTTTACGCAGGAGAGACCGGGCCTGTACGGCAGGCCATTTCACATGATCAAGTTCCGTACCATGCGTGATGCATACGATGCTGAAGGGCAACCTTTGCCTGACTGCGAGCGTCTGACGGATTTTGGTCGCTGGCTACGCGCCACCAGTCTGGACGAACTGCCCGAGTTGTGGAATGTGCTAAAAGGCGGCATGAGTCTGGTTGGTCCACGTCCGCTGTTGATGGAGTATCTGCCGCTCTATACACCCGAGCAATCCCGCCGTCACCATGTACGCCCTGGTATTACCGGTTGGGCACAGGTCAATGGTCGTAATGGCATTTCCTGGGATGAAAAGTTCAAACTGGATGTCTGGTATGTGGACCACCAGTCACTTTGGCTGGATATTAAAATTTTGTTTATGACAGTGAAGAAAGTGGTGTTCCGAGAAGGTATCAGTGCGGATGATCACGTCACCATGCCATTTTTTACCGGTACGAATTCTCAAGAAAAACAAGAACTCGAACATAAAGAGCACAGAGAGTAAGCAATGGAACAACCGCTGTTAATCCTTGGCGCCGGTGGGCATGCAAAAGTTGTGGCAGATTGTGCGCTTGCCAGTGGGCACTGGAATGCCGTGTATTTTCTGGACGATCGTTATCCTGAACTCACTCAGGTAGGGCAATGGCAGGTCATCGGTAAGGTCTCTGAAATGGAAAACTTTATCGATAAGTATCCGCAAATGGCGCTGGGTGTGGGGGTGAATTATGATGCGCTGCGAATTGTCTGGCTGAAGCGCGCGACCAAGGCCGGTGCTTGCTTTCCTGCAATCCTCCATCCCTCAGCAACCGTTAGCTCCTTTGCAACGGTTGGTGCTGGAACGGTGGTTTTTGCTGGTGCTGTGGTTAATGTTGATGCCCATGTGGGCGAGGCCTGCATCATCAACACTGTTTCATCCATTGACCACGATTGTGTTGTTGGTGATGGCTCACATATATCGCCGGGTGCAAGTCTTGCCGGTGGTGTCCAAGTTGGCCAGTTGTGCTGGATCGGCATGGGAGCGCAGGTTATACAAGGTGTGACTATTGGCAATCATGCAGTGATTGGCGCTGGTTCTGTGGTTTTACGCGACGTTGACGCATTGACTACGGTGGTCGGAATTCCCGCAACAGCAATAGTCACACAAACGGACGAAAAAGCCAGTTCTCTGGTGTCTGCTTAGAAGTTGACTGAAGATTCAATGCAAGCTGTTATCTTGCAGGAATAAAGCCTGAGGTAATTGAAAACGAGCCGCCAGTTTTTGAATCTGCTTCAAATTAAGTGATCGTTTGCCGCTTAACACTTCAGAAATGACCCCTTGGCTACCGATATCGGGCAACTCTGATTGTTTCAGCCCATGCTGACGAATCAGGGTTTTTAGCAATGCAATAACACCATCCTGCTGATCCCACTGGGAAAGTATTGGATGTGTTTTATATTCCCAGGCTTCAATTTGGCGCGTAATCATATCTAATAACAGATTACGTGGGTCGTCCGGGTTGTCACCGATGGACTGAAGCAGGGCTTCCGTTGCATCAAGGGCCACTTGATAGTCATCCTCACAGTGGACGCCTTCAAGAAAGGGTGCAACCTCCAATAATAAATAAAAGTGCTGCGTTAATGCTTCTATATTGGCTGTCATTGTTTTTCTGCTCCTTCACAGCGTTATTCACTTTGGCGGATTTTCTCCAGCGCTGCTTCCTGCAGGAAGCCAGAGCGTGAGCGATACTCAGGGTTGTGTTTGACCATTTCATCAATACGATGAAGGACGCGATGAGGCAGGGTGATGTTGATGCGTTCTGCTTTTCCCAGGTATGGCGTGATATCAATATCAACAAATGCCCAGATGCCACCTTCATACTCCGGATTTTTCTGATGCTCTGACACTTTACCTGCCTCGGGAATGGGGGCGTTGTCCTCGGCGAGTATTTCCAGATGACCGGCGATGGCTTCCTCAACCTGTTCCAGTGCTTCATCAATGCTGTCACCTGCTGAAAAACAGCCGGGTATGTCAGGTACCGTAACGCCGTAGTGTTGGTGGTCATCGGTATGTAAAACGACCGGATAACGCATGGTCTTGTCCTGTTCTGTCAGTGTAAAAGAAGGTCGGAAGGTTGAAGGTTTGCCTGCTTGAGAATGCTCCTTAACGTTCCTGTGGGAACCTCTCGCTTTGGGTGCGGAACCGTTACCAGCCCCGGAATGTCAGGGTGCTTGAAGTGATGATGGCTGCCTTTGACCCTGACCCGTTGCCATCCCTGTTTTTCCAGGGCGCGGATGATTTCTGCACTC